>CAZNSM010000120.1:0-11059 GCA_964575615.1 uncultured Pirellulales bacterium
GTGGGGGCGGGTAGGCTGGTGCGGGACGATGGGATTTGGGGTGTGATATGACCGATTGTGCCAGAAGGATCGTGGCGGCGGGGTTGGCGGTGCTGTGTGTGATGGCGCTGGCGGGCTGCCGGACGGTCAACAAGGGAATCACCGAGGCGGTTCTCGACGGCCGAACGGACAGGGACTGGCACATCCGCTACGGCAGTCACGGCCACTACAGCCTCAACGACGAAGGGCTGGCGAAGATCGAGTTCGAAGGCCTCGTCGACGCCGGCCGGGTCCGCGTGCGCTACCAGCGCGGCCTGCAAGGTCAGGCCCGGTGCATCGCCGATGTCACCGGCCGTCTGCTCGCAGAGGTCGAGCGGCAGGTCGGCATGACCATCACCACGTCGACCACCCTCGATCTGCTGCGGTTCGACGAGCCGCCTGAGAACTTCGACATCCAACTGACGGTCGAGCCGAACGAGTTCCCGCTGCCGCTGTTCGTCCGCGCGGGCGACGAGTCGTGCACGTCGATCCTGGCGCAGAACCGCAGCTATCCCTACGTGCTGGTGCACGAGCTGGTCGAGACGTCGCTGGCGGCCCGCGCCGGCGGACGGGTCCTGCCCGACCTCGCCTGGGGCGCGTTCGGACTGAAGACCAACTTCAACAACTACACGCGATGGTTCCGCGACGGTCTGGCCAACTACGCCGGCTACGTCGCCTGCGAGAAGCTCTCCGACGAGATGGAATGCCCCGATTGCCCGATACGCATCGGAGCCCTCCTGCACGCCAGCCCGTTCTCGGAGCTGAGCCGCACCGGGACGCGTCTGTTCTCGTGGTCGCAGTCGTCGCACGGCCAGCACGAACGCGCCTACTACAACGCGGCCCTGGGCCTGTTCCTGCTGATCGAGAACCGCTTCGGACAGCAGGTCATTCGCGACATCGTAGCCGAGATCGCCAGGCAGGAAGCCGTCGACGGACGGGACCTTCGCAAGATCACCAGCGGAATCATCGGCATAGACGTCAGACAGCTCGTCACCGACTTCCAGTTCCCTGTGACCGGCGTCGAGTTGACGCCTGTCACCACGGCATTGGCGGCCAACAAGGGGCTGGACACAGCCGAGGGGCTGCTGGTGGAGACCGTCGAGCGGAACAGCACCGCCGACCGGGCGGGCCTGCTGGCCGACGATGTGATCGTTGCGGCCGATTCGGCTCCCGTCGTCAACACGCTCGATTTCGAGCTGGCGCTGCTCCGGGCCGGACAGCAACCCGCCATCGACCTGGCGATCTGGCGGAAGGACGCCGGAACGATCTCCATCGAGCTGCCGCTGGAGTATCCGGACAAAGGCCAAAGGATACCTGGCAAACGCCTCAACCCCCTGAAGAAAGGCAGGATAGACTTCTTCGGGGCCTTGCCGTTCATCCCCTGACCGTCACAAACCCCAGGCTGTAGACCGCAGGCCCGAGGCCGGAGGTTGCCCCCTAAGTGAACCTCGCACGCCCCCGGCAGTCAGATGGATTGCTCTTGGATGCGGCGGAGGACGACAGGAATTGGTTCATCATAATAGGCCGAGATGTCGATGCCGTATCTGTCTTTGACTTTCTGGATCAGCTCGGCACGTCCGCCCGGAAGGTAGTGCCCCGCCCACGTGGACAACCGACTCTCGTTCGAGACGAAGGATGTGGCATACGACGTGCCCAGGATCTCCGACCAGAATTCGTCCACGAAAGGACGCAGGGACTCGATCTGATCGTTCGGCGCAAATCGGGCGCGCGCTCGACCGCTTCCAGGCAATGGAATCGGTTCACCTCGCTCCTTCATGCGCCTGACTCGCTGCTCAAATACGGGCCTGAGATTCCAGATCGCCTCGTCCTCGGTCGTGCCCGTGGCAATGAGGGAGAAGTACTCCTCGATACAGGCGTACGGAACGTGATCGACACGCGTATGGCCTGTCTTGATCCGATAGTCCTCGAATCTGGGCTCGCGCGTTCTATGGTTCCTCGCGAACAGCTTTCTGAAGAACGACATCCGCGCCATTGTGGGACTCCAAGACCTATCGACTTCTCTGCCCGCATCAGGCCGCGGGGCGAGGGTGCATCAGGGCGAACCCGAGGAAGAGGCCGGCGAAGATGCCCGTGACCAGCAGAGCCCCGACGTCGACCACGGTGACGCCGGAGGCATGATCCATGATGGCGGCGGCGATGAACACCGCCGTAGTCGCGCTGGCTACTGCCGCCGTGAGCCATGCCGTTCTCTTGGCCTGCATGATTTGTCTCCTTTGCCCGGGTGATCCGGGCTACCGACACCCGTTCGCGCTTCGCACACCCACCGTTGTCGTTCCGGAATGCACCAGAGGTATTATCGGCGGTGCCCGGTGTGACGGAAACGAAAAATCACCGTCAAGGCCATCGGCAAGCTGCGCTTGCCGCTGCCACACACATCACAGACACGTCCGGCAAGTCGCGCGGATGGGGGCGAGAATTGCGCTTGCGGGCGGCGGTGCGGATGGGGTAGGGTTGTGGGGTCGCCCGGCGGATCGTCGCTGCGAACAGCCGGGACGGACGCGAAGGGTTCCCTTGCGTTGATGAGGTGCAAACGATGGACACGTTGAATCGTCGCGCATTCCTGAGAAGCTCCCTGGGCGTCGCCGGCACGGTGGCCCTGTGGCCGTCGGCCCGCGCGCTGGGCGCCAACGACAAGATCGTGGTGGGCGTGATGGGCCTGGGCGGCCGGGGCACCTATCTGGCCGAGAAGTTCGCCGAGCGGTCCGACGCCGAGGTCGCCTACCTGTGCGATCCGAACACGCGGCGATTCGCGCGGGCGCGGGAAGCGGTCGAGGAGGCGCAGGACCGGCCCCCCAAGATGCTCCAGGACTTCCGCAAGATGCTCGACGACAAGAGCGTCGACGTGGTGATCAACGCGACGCCCGACCACTGGCACGCGCTCGGCTCGATCCTCGCCTGCCAGGCGGGCAAGGACGTCTTCGTCGAAAAGCCGCTGGCCCATAACATCTGGGAAGGCCGCAAGATGGTCGAGGCCGCCCGCAAATACCAGCGCGTGGTCCAGGTCGGCATGCAGTCGCGCAGCGCCCCCTACGTGCAGAAGGCCCGGGACTACATCCTGGCGGGCAAGCTGGGCGAGGTGTACCTGGTCCGCGTGTACAACATGATGCAGCACCCCAGGCAGGCGGACACGCCGGACGGGCCTGTCCCCGACGGCTTCGACTACGAACTCTGGTGCGGGCCGGCGCCGAAGCGGCCTTACAATCCGTCGCGACAGTGGCTCAACCAGTGGGACTACAGTTGCGGCCCGATCGCCGGCGACGCGGTCCACCAGTTCGACCTCGCCCGATTCCTGACCGGCGATATCCCCTATCCGAAGGCCGTCTCGCAGACCGGCGCCATCCGCGCCCTGCGTGACGGCAGGGACATGCCCGACACGCAGATGGCCCTGTTCGAATACGACAACCTGACGATCACGCTCGACGCGACGCTGTGGACGCCGTACATGAAGAAGATCCCCGCCGGCATTCGCGACTCCGACCAGTTCCCCCACTGGCCCTTCTGCAGCACGAAGGTGGAGGTCCTGGGCACGGAAGGCTTCATGTACTTCGGACGGCACGGCGGCGGCTGGCAGGCCTACGACCGCGACGGCGAGCTGGTCCACTCCGAGTACGGACGCCAGGGCGACAAGGAGCACCAGGACAACTTCGTCGACTGCATTCGCAGCCGCAAGAGGGCGACGTCCGACGTCGAGATCGGGCACCTGTCCGTGCTGCCGTTCCACATCGCGAACATCTCGTACCGCGTCGGCAACCAGCGGCTGGAATTCGACGGCGCGACGGAATCGTTCACGAACTGCGACGAGGCCAACCAGTATCTCAAACGCCAGTACCGTGACAACTGGATCGTCCCGGAGAACGTGTGAGGGTGCCAAGCGGACGAACCGCACTGTGTCATCCTGAGCCGAAGGCGAAGGACCTGGCCCGAGGACGAGGTTTCCCTTCCGTGCGCAGCCCAGGTCCTTCACTACGCTACGCTCCGTTCAGGATGACAAACTGGACACCTCCGTAATGAGGATGCCTCGATGAGAGGACCGAGAAGATTGGAGCACATCCGGGCGTGCGTAAGTGTCGTACTGGCGTTGGGCGCCGCTGCGCCGGCGCGGTGGCTGGCGACGGAGGACGCGAAGGTGCGGCTGGAGCCCACGGAGTTGGGCGGGCCCAAGATCGTCGTCGAGTACGATCTGAAGGACCCGAACATCACGCCGGAATCGCCTGCCTATGTCTTCCTTCGCTACAGCCAGGACTCCGGCGACACCTGGCAGCTCGTCCCGATGGATGCCCTGCGCGGCAACGGCTTCGACATCGTCGACAAACTCGGCCGCAAGGAGGTGCTCTGGTGGGGCATCGACCAGACGGGAACCGCCGATCTGGCGCAGATCGAGGTCCGCGTCCGCGCGATCGCGATGGCGAAGGTGCCGGCCGGCAGGTTCGCGCTCCAGAGTCTTCCCGGCGGCGGGCTCGACGAATCGGGCGCAACTCGCCCCGACCCCAACCTGCCGCTGTACTACATCGCGAAATACGAGACGACGATCGCGATGTACGCCGACTACCTGAACGAAGTGGGCGGCGAAGGCGCCGGCTGGAATGCGCGGATGGCGCGACCCGAGCGTTGCGGCATCCTCCAGGAGAGCAACCACACCTATCGCGTGTCTCCCGGCCGGGAGGACTACCCGGTCACGTACGTTTCATGGTACGACGCGGCAGGCTTTCTGCGCTGGTGCGGCCTGCGCCTGCCGACGGAGGCCGAATGGGAAAAAGCGGTTCGCGGCGGACTCCACCTCGACGGCGACCGTGCCAAGGCGCGTCCCAATCCGCTGCCGGAGCGGCGCTACCCCTGGGGCGACGAGGACCCGAACGCCGGCGGCGTCTACCGCTGTAACTTCGACGGCGCCGACGACGGCTTCGAGCGTCTGGCGCCGGTGGGGAGCTTTCGCCGGTTCGCCAGTCCCTACGGCGTGTGCGACCTGGCGGGCAACGTCGCCGAATGGACGCTGGACTGGTACGCGACGTCGTACCACGCCGGACTCGACGGCTTCCGCATGGTGCGCGGCGGCTCGTGGATGGCGGTGCCCGAAGGCTGCGACGCCGTCACCGGAGCCACGCAACTGCCGCTTCAGGAAAGCTCGATCATGGGCTTTCGCGGCGTCCGAGGTCCGGCCGCAACGCCGAGGTGAAACCTCGAAGCACGAATCCCGAAACCCGAAACAAATCCCAACGCCCCAAAGTGTGATATTCGAGACCAACATTCCGCCTTGTCATCCTGAATCCCGATGGGCATCGGGATGAAGAGCCGGCCCTGAGCCTGCCGAAGGGATCTGGGCGGCGAATGCGAGGAACGTCTTATGCCATGACCAGATCCTTCGCGAGGCTCAGGATGACAAAGTCACTTCCGCGCGAGGGCTTTTCCTAATCCGTATTATGGCGTGGCCGGGTCCTGCGAGGCTCAGCTCCGTAGGGTGTGCACCGCACACCTTCCCTTCGGGGCTTTCGAATTGGTGTGCGATGCACACCCTACGAAGTCCTATTCGGCATCACAGGGCGTCGTGGCATCGTGGGCCGCGACGGCCTCGCCGGTGACGATCGCAGGGGACGGGTCGGCGACCAGCTCGGGTCCGTACCTTGCTTCGGCCTCCCGGCGGATCCGCGCCATGATCCGCGGAAAGTGCTCTTCGGGCAGGATGCGCTTGCCCTTCTTGTCCGGGTAAACGACGCGAAGGACCTTGCTCTTCTCCCACTCGCGCGGCTCGATCTCCACCCGGATGGCGAACCCGTGCTCGGCCGGGACGTCGAGCGTGGGCACGGGATACGAGACCGGTTCGACGTCATCGCAACGCGACACGTTCGGCAGCAGCGCCGGCGTGACCAGGCCGTCGTCGAGCCCGATGTCGAAGTTCCTCCGCCACAGGTCCACGAACATCGGGAGCCGGCCCTTGTACCAAATCCCGTAGACGGACTCACTGTTTTGCTTCGAGGCCCTGGCGGCCTGGACGCCGAGCCTGGCCATCTCTTCGTCGAGGACGATCGTCATGGCCTCGTCATAGCGGTGTTCGGTATCGCTCAGGGCCCGCGTGGCCAGAATCGTGCCGAGCAGATTCGAGTACGAATCTTCCCAACTGAACGCCGAGGCGTACTCCGTGGGCAGGCCGATGCACTGGAAGCCGTACCAGGTGATGATCTCATGCCACGTGGTCATCGTGAAGGTCAGATACGGCCCCATCGCCAGCGCCACCTCGCGAGCGATCCGGCTCTGCTGGTCCTCGGGGAGCGTATGCCAGTCGTCCGGATAGGAGATGTGCACGTGGTTCCGCGAGCGGTCCACGAGCAGTTTGTACGAGAAGGATTCATCGCCGCGCATGATGTGGCGATAGCTCCGGCTCGCCAGATAGGCGGTCCAGTCGGCGGCGATGCGGACGTGCATGATGTCCACGTGTCCCGCCCGGCACGCGCAGGCGATGCCGTTCTTCTCCGACAGGCGGAAGTAGTATCCGTGGGTCCCGAGTTCCTGCCCGGCCCAGGGCGTTCCGAGGATCGCGGTCGGGTAGGCTCCGTAGCGAATCCGTGGTGCGAAGTTGAATCCGTTGACGACGACGTCGCTGGCCGGACCGCGAAGGCCCTTGTCGGGAATGAGCCCGCAACCGGCCCCGGCCAACAGCAATAGACCTGCCAGCGACAGCCTGTGCAATGCGGGATGGTTTCTCATGGCTTTCCTACCTCATGCATACCCGATACGCCAGACGATTGGCCAGACTATCACATACCCGTCAGGACGTACTGCGGTTCGGTTTGCGGGCGGTCGGGATCGTACTGCGGGCCGTACTTCGCCGCCGCTTCCCGCTGGATGCGGTCCATGATCAAGGCCAGATGGGTCTCGACGTTGATGCGCTTCTTGTCCGCCTTCGGCGGATCGCCGAACACGATGCGCAGAATCTTGTCCTTTTCCCACTCCCGCGGCTCGATCTCGACCGTTGCCGAGAACCCGTATTCCGCAAGCACGTCGAGGGTCGGAACCGGATACGACAGCGGCTCGCAATCGGAACATCGCGCCACGTCGGGCACGCACGTCGGCGTAACACGCCCGTCGTCCAGCCCGATATCGAAGTTGCGCTTCTTCATGTCGAACAGCAGCAGGAAGGTGCCGCTGTACCACTGCCCTTTCATGGCCCGGCTCACCTGACGCGCCTGTCGAGCCGACGGCAGGATGCCGAGCCTCTGCATCTCTTCATCGATGGCCACCGTCACAGCTTCGTTGTACGGACGCTCGGTGTCCTGGAGGGCCTGCAACGCAATCCGCGTGCCCAACAGGTTGGAGTAGGAGTCCTCCCAGCTGAAGGCCGAGTCGTATTCGACCGGAATCCCCATGCACTTGTAGCCGTACCAGGTGGTGATCTCGTGCCAGGAGACCATCGCAAAGGTCAGGTAAGGGCCGAGGGCCAGGGCCACCTTCTCGGCAATGGCCGAGCGCTGCTCGTCGGGCAGGTCATCCCAGTCCGGCGGGTAGGAGATTCGGACGTGCGTGCGCGACCGGTCCACAGGCATTTTGCACGAGAAGCCGGGATCGCCTCGCATCAGACGCTTGTAGCTCTCCGCGGCCAGGTACGCCGTCCAATCGATACCGATCCGCATGTGGGTGATATCGATATGGCCGCCCCGGCAGGTGTATACAATCCCGCCTTTCTCGAACAGCGACCACCGATAGTTGTGGGTCCCCAGGTCGCTGCCGAGGAACGTCATGCCGGGGATGGCCGCGGCGTAGCAGCCATACCGGGTCCGGGGGATTCGGTCGAATCCCTCCCGGATCACCCCGCTGGCCCGCCCGGACCGGGCGGAGTCAGACCACAAGCCGCAGCCGGCCGCAGTCAGCGCCAGCGGCAGAAGGACAATAATGCGCCATAGCCACGATGTGCCGTGTGTCTTCATGGTCGGACTTCGTCCACGCTTCAACTACAGTCCTTTGACCCGTCAAGACGTGTCCCTGCAATGAGTTGTACCTTCGAGGCGGCGTTCCGAACGCCCATCGAGCAGCCAATCGCCCGATTCGCTTTCTATTATACACGCGGCAGGTCGGACCATCAAGGCCGGCGACTCTCGAACGCCGGTCCCCCATCGGGAGCTTGCCCGACACGGAACCATGTTCCGATAATCATGCGGCTATCCGTGTTCTTCGGGTGCGTTTGATGCGTGTGCGCATGCCGCCACGGGTATCGAGCGGGCCGGCGATGGCGGACGGTCACAAGGATTTTCCGCGCAATCGGGGACCGCCTCAGCGCGCTTTCCGCGCGGGGCTCACCAGGGCACGGCCGGGGAGGCCCCCAGACCCGGACCGAGCAGGACCGCGTTGAGCAGAAGGCGCTGCTGGCCCGCCAGCCACATGCGGAACGTCGGATCGGTCGCGAAGAGGATCACCTGACCGCCGCCGCTCGACTCAACGGTGACATAGGCGCTGTCGGCCAGGCGCTCGCGGGCCTCGGGCCAGAGCAGACCGCTCAGCCGCAGCCGGCCGGCCTCGGCCAGGCGAACGGGCGTGGCCGCCGGGTGCTTTGACAGAAAGACGCTCGACCCGAGGAACATGACCGGCAGCTTCTCGCCCAATCCGTAGCCCAGCCAGTGCTCCGGATGGACCAGGCCCAGCACGAACGTGCCCGTCGGACTGAACAAGCGCTGCCACTCGTCGGCGCGTTTGAGAGTTTCGATGTCCTCTTTCTTCTTCGCCTCGTCTGTCGCCTTCGCCTCGTCCTTCGTCGTCTCTTTGGCCTGCGGCGCCTGCCAGATCCGGTTCGGATCGATGCGGACGTCCTGCGCGCTTCGCTCCCGCGCGACCGCCTCGGCGTATTCCTCGAGCTGATTCAGCACGTCGCGCCTCAGACGCACCGACGAGAGTCCCCGCTCCTTCGCGGTCGCGAAGACGGCCGACCCGCCGATCGCGATCAGGGTGCCGCCGCTCTGGACCCATCGCTTGATCTTCTCCACCGTCCCGTCGGAGAGCACGCGTTCGAGGCCGCCGCTGTCGGGCAGGATCAGCACGTTGTACTTGCGCAGATCGACGCTGCCGAGGTCCTGCACGTTGATCGGCGAATTGCGCAGCCGTAACTCGTGGTCGAGCAGATACCAGACCGACCCGAACGACGTCGAGCGAACGGGCCACTGCGAGGCAATCGCCACGCGCGGCGCCGTCAGCAGCTCGAACTTGCCGCTGCCCAGGTCGGGCCCCTCCTCCACGAGCGCCGTGTCCACGGCGCGGACGGTGACGTCGAGGTCCGCCGTCGCCTGGCGCAGGAGGTCGGCGACGTCACTGGGGTTCTCGTGGCCTCGCAGCAGGATCGTGCCGGGCGCAAAAGCGGTCTCGCCGATCCGGAACGGCCGGATCGCGATGCGCGGGTGACACGCGCTGCCGAACAGGCGGACCAGAACCCGATACGCATCGGCACTCTGAAAGTCGATCAGGTAGCCGTAGCGCGCCGCCTCCAACGGACCGGCGTCCCGGGCAGCGCGTTGAGGCTCCGCGTCAATTCCGACGTCGGACATCGCCTTGGCCCAGCAGGCGTCCAGGCCGAAATTCATGGGTAGATTCCACGACGAGGCATCGTACAGCAGCGTCCCACGGCGGTTCTCCAGCTCCTTGCGCTCCTCGCGCAGAAAACTCTCGGTTAAATGCGGATCGAACTCGCACAAGGCGCGGAGCATCCGTTCGCGCGGCTGGTTGGAGCGGACCACGAGCGTTCCGGCCGGCAGCGTGCGGCTCTCGTACGATTGGCCCCACAGGTCCGTCACGTTGTATGCCGGAAAGGCCGCCCGCGCGAATCCCACGTCGAGGCCCTGAAGCCGGAGCAGCTCGACGAAGCGATGCCACCTCGCCGCATCGGACGCCGGCGGCAACAGAAACGCCTCGCCCGACGTCTCGCCCGCCACCGCCTCTCGCCGGTCGCGAAGGAAATCGCTCAGGATCTCGCTGCGGTTGACGCAGAGCGTCTGGAGATTGGCCAGCGAGCTGACGATGTGATGGTGCACCGTTTCGCGGTAGGTGATCTCCAGGCCGGTCGGATGCTTGACGCTGGCAGCGTCGGTTCGCGCCTGCTCGTAGAGCAGGCCGATCGCACCCTGCAGGCTCGCCCACGCGTTGGTGTAGATCGGGCTCCATTCGGAGTACCAATCCTTGGTGTAGTAACTCCAGCCGTGGCGATTGAAAGCCGCCGCCTGGTCGGCGCTGAATCGCGTTCGCCAGGCGAGCACCTTGGGCGAGAGGTGGATGTTGATCGGGTCTCGCGGCGGATCGAACAAGTATGTGTCGTACGCGCCCTGCTCGTGTGAGTCGACCAGCAGATGCGGATTCCACGACAAGATGGCCTGGGCCAGCGGCGCCACCTCCGGCTGAAGATGAACGAGCCAGTCGCGGTTCAAGTCGAACAGATAATGGTTGCCGCGCCCTCGCGACCAGAGGGCCTGGTGCTGCATCGACTGAAGGTCGGGGCTGGACACGGCGCCGGTGAGCTGCTGGAGGTGGCTGAGGTAGCGCTCGCGCCCATCGGGATTGACCAGCGGATTGAGGTGAACAACCACCTGCCGGAGCAGGTCGCGTTCGGCGTCGCTGCGCGAGGCCGCCAGATGATAAGCGACGAACATGGCGGCGTCGGTGCTCGACAGCTCGTCGCCATGAATGCTGTAGTTCATCCATGCGATCGCCGGAAGCTCGGCGGCCAGCCGATCTCCCTGTTCGGCGTCGTCGAGCGTGCGCGGATCGGCAAGCCGGGCGTTGTCCGCCTTGATCTGGTCGAGCCGCTCGTGATTGGCCGGATCGGTGATCGTCAGGTAGTACAGCGTCCGGCCCTCGTGCGTCCGGCCGTAGCTGGTCAACGTCACTCGATTCGACGCCTCCGCCAGCGCGTGCAGATAGGCGACGAGCGCAGGATAGCGCACCGCCTTCTCGGCGACGGCATGGCCCACGATTCTCTCCGGCGTCGGAATCGCCGGATCGTAATCCGCGTCCGCCACGAACGGCAACACCGTATCCTCGGCCGCCCGCAGAG
>CAZNSM010000120.1:11159-15460 GCA_964575615.1 uncultured Pirellulales bacterium
ACCTTGTACGTTCCGGCCGCCGGAATCTCGCACGTGAAGCTGATGCTGTGCGCCCCGAACGACTCCTGGTCTTTGGCCCGCATCGAGAGGTAGCGAACCTCCTTGCCGTCGAAGGTTTGCCCCTCTTTTGTCAGCGTGGCGTTGCGCAGCGAGAACGAATAGATCGGGACATTCCACCAGACCGCGAAGACGATCCGCTCCGGGTCCACCACGCGCCGGTCCTTCGCTGCCGGCAAGGTGAAGTCGCACGTGGGCCTCTCTTGCGAATACAGCAGGGTCAGGCCGCAATAGTCGTTCAGCAGATCGTTGTTCGTCGGCGCGTGCTCGATGGTCTGGAGCAGGCTCTTGCGGTAGGCGTAGGCGTCGCCGAGGAAGAGCCGATACGCCCCGGTCCGGCCGAGATGCTTCTTGTACGCCAGGCAGCCGCTGAGCACGAACGACCGCCGCGTCTCCCACCGCCCCGGCACATCGTACCAGCCGCCGTTGTAGAAATCTTCCGAGCCGGTCCCGTGGATCACGAGCTGCCCGTCGATCGTCGTCTGATCGTCGCCTTCGAAGAAGTACGTGTTGCCCGATTCGAGCCCCTGCGACTGCTGCACGACGCCGACCAGGTGCCCGCGCCCTTCGGTCTCGATGAACGTGAAGGGCTTGCCCCTGGTCGTCGGGTTCTCGCGGCGCCACAGCGCGTAGAACTTGCCCTCATTCGGCTTTCGTGCGACCGGGACGAACAGCACCTCGGCCTGCACGCTGACGCTGCGGTCCATCCCCGGCTCGGCGTACAGCTCGATCTTCGCCGACTTGTCGAACGGCATCGGGAAGTAGCAATAGTTCACACCGTCGGCGGTGCCGAGCAGCAGGGATTTCGTCGCCGGCTCGCCCCAGGCGTAGCCGAAGAAGTCGCCCGCGGGCGCGAGTATCGCAGGTTGCGTGTCGCCATCCCAGTAGGCCCGCAGCACGATGTCGCGGTCCTTGCCCATGAGCGCCTCGGCGGGCGAGAGACGCAGGCCCACGATCCGCCCCGGCCGATCAATCTTGAAGGTCGTCGTCGCCTGGCCCGCCTTGAGCGTCACCTTCGCCGTCACCGGCTCGATCCCGGCGCCTTCGGGGCAGACGTACGCGCTGATGTCCTGGCCGGCGGAGGCGAACAGCGTCCTGGCCTTCTCGATCCGCGCACGCTGCGCGGCGCTCGGTTCGGCGGTGAAGGTCTCGATGCCCATGCCGTCGGGGTACGTCGCGTAGTTGATCTGATAGAATTGCATCCGCTCGGCGCCGATGGTGACCTTGCACGACTTGGCGTAGGGCAGCGGGACGTAGCTGTAGAAACCGCCGGCGCCGAAGCCGACCAGCGGCCGCGCGAACGCCGGATGCGTGCCCATGAACAGCTCGCGGAACTTGACGCGGATTCGCGGCTCGCTCTCGCCGTCGAAGTAGAACTCCATCACGTCATCGGTCGGCGTGGGCGTCCAGATGCGATAGATCACGCCGGGCCCTTCGAGGTCGGCCAGCACCAGCCCGCCCGGCTCCTTCCGCACGAACGAGAACTGCCCGCCGAACCCGTCGTTGTTGCCCCCGCTCCGGTCGTAGCTCGACACCGACGCGACGCGGACCGATTCGCGAAGCATCGCCAGCCGGTCCAGCCGATACAGCTCCTCGATCCCCGGAACCCCCTCGCCCCGCGCCGCGCACGCTGCCGCCAACACGAACAAGCCAACGATCAAGAAACGATTCAGACGGAACGACAGAGAATCGCTCATTCTCTCACCTCCCTTCTTCGCACCTGTTCGTAGGGTGTGCATCGCACACCTTCGCCCCTTGTTTGTAGTGATCCCGATGGCCATCGGGATCAGGCGTTACGCTCTTGTATGCTCTCACGAGCACACTACAAACGAATTCTACCGCCCCCGCCGCCCCCTGGACAGCAAGAATAGGACCCACAAGACCTGGCCCCGCCGCCGCTACCCCACGCGTCCGCCAGGCCTGTCCCCTGTGCCTCCCTAGCCACCCGCGCGGCCGGCTGCGAGCCGCAAGACACAAGATACAACCTTGACTCCGTCGCAATTTCTCTGTAGACTCCATGGTGGATGTGCGAAAGGAAGCTATGCGTGGAGAGGCTCCGACAACCCGGCCAGCAGTCCTGAAACCATGCGTCTCAGCATGCGATGGAGGTTTGGAGCTCGCTACGAGAGACAACTCCGCTCGCATGAGATGGGATCTTCCTCTGTGTGTTGCCGATGAGCCAGCAAACGTATCACCAGAGCGAATCAAACCTTCAAGCAGGACTTGGCCGGCGAAGGGTGAGAGGCGCAAGAGGGAGAATCGAAAGACAGGCTGAGGACAATGACATGGCCATTCAACTGCGCGATCCTGTCCACGGTTTCGTAGCGCTCGATCCCGAAGAGGTCAAGCTCCTGGACACCCCTGTGATCCAGCGACTGCGGGGTATCCGTCAACTGGCTATGGCCAACCTCGTCTATCCAGGGGCGCTGCATACTCGCTTCGACCACTCGCTGGGCGTTGCACACGTGGCAGGACTTCTGGCCAGGGAATTGGGCCTGGATGACCACGAGAGGAGACTGGTCCGCCTTGCAGGCATCTTGCACGACGTCGGACATGGGCCGTTCAGCCACGTCTCGGAACAAGCCCTTGAGACCTACGCCGACCGATCCAAATTGAAGGGTGCGAAGAAGACTGAGAAGATCCATGAATTGATCTCCGCCCGAATCATCAAGAACAACCGCGATATCGTCCGTATCCTGGGAAAAGAGAAGTGCCGACAGATCGTCGACCTTCTGGGCCAAGGCCACGGGCCGCCGGCAATGAAATCGATCGTGTCCGGTCCCCTCGACGCGGACAAGCAGGACTATCTGCTCCGGGACAGTCTTTTCTGTGGGGTCAAGTACGGTGTCTTCGACATCTACCAGATGCACCGTTCCCTGACGATCGAAGGCCTTAGAAATGAAAAGCAACTGATGATCAAACGGGATGGAATCCACGCGGTCGAACAGTACGTCCTGGCCAAGTACTATCTGACTACGAATGTCTACAGGCACAAGGTCCGGCTGATAACGGATGCGATAATCGTCCGTGCCATCACGCTGGGTATAGAGAAAGACGAGATACCTGGATTAAAGAAGCTGTACGCCTATGATGGTACGGACGGATTCGTCAGGGACTATTGCACGTGGGATGATGCCAGGTTTCTTCAGGAGTTCTGTGTTGCCGCTCAGCCTAGCCGGTGCAAGGCTATGCTTGCCCGGCTTCTGCATCGGCGTCTTCTGAAGCGCATCTGGTATGCCCGTGCCACTGAATTGCCTGCGGAGATACGGGATAGGCTCAAGAGTCTGTCAGAACCTGGCTCACGACCTCTTCGGGAGCGTGTGGAGCGCGAGATCGCCAAGGTCCTGTCGAAATTGACCGGGAAGTCGATTGACCCGGACGAGGTAATCGTTAACATCTTTAGTATCCGGTCCGTCCGAGAGACGTCTCGAAACGACGAAGCGGGCATCCTGGTGACCGACCAGGAGCCCAAGCCGTTTGATCAGGTCTCAACGCTCTTTGCATCAATCAATGAGCAGTATACAGATGAATATGTCGAGGTCTACGCCCCGATGGAATGGAGCACAGACACGGACAAGGATCGCCTCCGTCGTGAGGCAAGAGAACCGATTCTTCGGCTGATCGAGACCGCCTTTCAGGAGAAAGACAAAGGAGGCAAGACATGAATACATATGATTTCGTCCACCTGGGCCTACTGGCGATGGGCGGCTCCATCCGCGGGAAGACGAAACTTCAGAAAACCATGTATTTTTTGGGAAAGTTGAGTAGTTGCATTGAGGAATTGGGCTATAGGCCGCACTATTATGGGCCTTATTCGCCAGACATTGCTGAAGCAGCGGACCGCCTTCGTTCCCTCGGCTTTCTAAATCAAACCGTCAGCACAGGGGGGGGGGTTGACTCTCATGGCTTTGCGGTGGCAAGATACGACTTCTCCCTGAACGAAGATGGACGCAGGGTTGCTGAGGCAAAGGCCCGTCGTGAGTCCGAGCTGTGGGAGAGGCTGACGCAGGCAGCCGACACCTTGAAAAAGGCCGGCGACGTTGACTACGTTGAACTCTCCATCGCGGCCAAGACGGATTTCATGCTCCGCAAGAAAGGGAAGGCCAAGATCGACGAATTGGTGAAACTTGCTGGGGCCTTCGGATGGACCGTGAAGAAACCTGAGGTGGCAAAGGCAGCCAAGTTCCTTGAGAGTCTGGATTTGGTCGAGATTGCCGCTCAGAATTGATCCTACACTTCTCTAG
>CAZNSM010000121.1:0-15390 GCA_964575615.1 uncultured Pirellulales bacterium
GCCCGTCAGAGCTTGCCCCGTTCGGTTCCACTCAGGGCAGGCTCTGAGCGAAGCCTAAGGGGCATACAGATGTCCAGAGTCGAATGAATCGCTCCTTATACGTCAGTTGTACACGCTAAAAACGCCATGGCCCTCATGAGTCGCTACCAGGAAAATGCAAAATAACCGAGGTTGTTCCCGCACTGCAAAATCTTCATTTATAAGATGTTACGTCTTCTGAACCAACTCGTATTATCGATAGTAGTAGATTATGCCGAAAGGATGAATTAGGATAATAAGCACCTTCCCCAGAGACCTGAGCAACGGGATTCAACCAGAAAGGGATTGTACATATGGAACAGTGGCTTGATTGTAAGATATCGCCGGGCCAATTCAGTGGAGAGTATGCCGTGCAAGGTCTGATGTTTGATGAAACAGCTTTCTCCTTGTTCGCTCCGAAGGATTGTCTGGATTTCAAGGCTGATCCATCGACAGCTTCGCCCGTACCAGGTAGGATCCGTGTCGTTATAGTCAATAAGAAAGACAACTTGTGTATGGTCAACTTGCCACGGCCTACGTTTGAAAACGGGCGAGCCATTACTGTGAAAGAGGATCAACTGAGACCGGCCTAGCGTGATTCTATCAAATCAGGAAATACATAAGGCGCTTGATGAGGGACGGCTTATTATTACCCCTGAGCCAACTCCTCGCACGAAATGTGTCGGAGTCAAGTACTGTCCCTATGACACCCATACAGTAGATTTGCGCTTGGGGTACGAAATCACGATCCCGAAATCAGATACTTTCGCCTATGATTTCGCAAATCCTGGCAGTATAGCATCCGCAATCGCGCACAATTCGGAAAAGTGCACCTTGAGCAAGAATCAGCCCTATCACCTAAAGAAAGGGCAGTTCATTCTGGCTCAGACTCTCGAGACGGTGGAATTCCCATTAGATAAGGGACCGCCATATCTGTCAGGGCGTATTGAGGGGAAAAGCAGTCGAGCACGTTGTGGGCTTCTTGTGCATTTCACAGCCCCAACAGTTCATCCAGAATGGCGTGGACCACTAACGCTTGAGATGATAAACCTCTGTGATATTCCCTTCTTGCTTCACCCCGAGATGCCAATAGCCCAGTTAGTCGTCGAACAAGTGCATGGCGAAATCACTTCAAATCTGAGCAGTTTCCAGAATCAATCCTCCCCTGAAGGATTGTAGACGCATCCAATGCCTAGTCATTGCGTCCACCCTAACGCCGTGTTAGGTAGAAATAGAACCTGACCTCCCACAGAGATGGTGGACCCGGAGTGAAAAGAAAGGGCCGCCTGCATGGGGCGGCCCTGGTGTTTGGCACGAAGACGGGCGGCTCAGAATGAGTACTTCAGGGTCGCACTGGCCCAGAATTCGTCGGCGCCGTCGTTGAACCACTCGATCCCAGTGTCCAGCGCGCGCTGGTAGTAGACCGCCGGCGTGAGCACCAGGCCGCTGCCGAGGTCCAGGTCGGTCGAGGCGCCGAGCACGAAGTGAGACAGCTCATGGTCCGCATCGAAACCATACGGGTGGACGCCGTCGTTATAGACGATCTCCCCGTGCAGCTTGATCACGTGCTCGGGAATCTCCGGGATGACGCCCGGAACGACGAAGCCGTAGTCGAGCATGAAGATGTGGAACCAGCCGGAGGCGTTGCCACCGACCCATGAGCCGCCCTTGGACGGCCACATCTTCGCGGCCACGTAGGACGGACACAGGCCCTTGATGGGCAGCAGGTTCGGCCAGGACAGAACGACGTGGCCTTCCTGCAAATCGGCGAAGTCGCTGGGGGTGTCGATATAATCGTACATCATCCAGCCAACACGGAAGTTGGTGGCGTACGGCTCTTCCGAGAACACGCCGTTCTGGTAATACAGCGTGTAGTCATATCGGGTCCAATCGGTATAGCCGCTGCCATTGGCGTAGTGGCCGGCGACGCCGATCCCAAAGCCGGTTTCGAACAGGTCCACGTCGCCCAGCACGTGCGTGGCGCTCTTGCTGCCGAACACCTTGAAGCCGCGCCAGACGTACTCGCTGTCGAACGTGGCGCCCAGCGTGGCGTGGAGCTGGCCCGCCTCCATCCCCAGGAGATCCCCTTCCCAGTCCTGGGCTCCTGCCGTTGCCGCCACAAACAAGGCGGCTGTCCACAACAGTAAATGCCTCATTTCGATCTCTCCTTACTCATTCCCATTCCATCGGACGACGAACGCTGAATTGTCTCTGGCGCCGTACGGGTCGCTCCGTCTTACCAGCGCCCGGTCTTCCTGGCCGGGGCCTTCGGCAGATTCTCGAGGTCTTTCGTGTACTTCTGTAGAAGTTCATCGGGCAGTTCGTAATCGCTGAGCTGGCCGGACATGTACTTGTCGTAACCGGCCAGGTCCATCAGGCCATGCCCGCTGTAGTTGAACAGAATGACCTTCTCCTTGCCCTCCTCGCGGGCCTTGACCGCCTCATCGATGGTCGCCGCGATCGCGTGGCTGGTCTCCGGGGCGCAGATCATGCCCTCGGTCCGGGACCAGGTGAGTGCCGACTCGTAGCACTTGCTTTGCGGGTAGGCCCTCGGCGCAAACAGGCCTTCCACAATGGCCTGGCACACCAGCGGCGCCATGCCGTGGTACCGCAGTCCACCGGCGTGGATGGGCGGCGGGATGAACGCATGGCCGAGCGTGTGCATGGCCAGCAGCGGCGTCATACAGGCGGTGTCGCCGTGGTCGTAGGCGAACGGCGCACGGGTCATCGTCGGGCAGGCGGTCGGCTCGACCGGGATGATGTCGATATTGGCGCCGTTGATCTTGTCGGCGGTAAAGGGGAAGGCCAGTCCGGCGAAATTGCTGCCGCCGCCGGCACAGCCGATCACGACGTCGGGCAGCTTCTCCCCGGCGACCTTCAACTGCTGCTTGGCCTCCAGGCCGATAATCGTCTGGTGCAGCAGCACGTGGTTGAGCACGCTGCCGAGGGAGTACCGGGTTTTGCCGGTCGGGTCGGTGACCGCGGCTTCGATGGCCTCGCTGATGGCGATGCCCAGGCTGCCCGGCGTGTCGGGCATCTCGGCCAGCACCTTGCGCCCCGCGTTGGTCTCCGTGCTCGGGCTGGCGACGCAGTTGGCGCCCCAGACCTGCATCATCAGCTTGCGGAATGGCTTCTGGTCGAAGCTGATTCGCACCATGTACACCTTGCACTCCAGGTCCAGCAGGGCACAGGCAAAGGCCAGGGCGCTGCCCCACTGGCCGGCGCCGGTTTCGGTGGTCAGCCGCGTGATGCCGGCGACCTTGTTGTAGTAGGCCTGGGCGACGGCGGTGTTGGGCTTGTGGCTGCCCGCCGGGCTGGTGCTCTCGTCTTTGTAGTAAATGCGCGCGGGCGTCTTGAGGTGCTTTTCGAGGTAGATCGCGCGGCGCAGGGGGGCCGGACGCCACCGGTACAGGATGTCGAGAATCGGCTCGGGGATGTCGATCCAGCGCTGCGTGCTGGCTTCCTGCTCGATGAGGTTCATCGGGAACACCGGCGCCAGCATGTCCGGCGTGATCGGCTTGCCGTCCGGACCCAGCGGCGGAAGCGGCGGGGTCGGCAGGTCCGCAGCCAGGTTATACCACTGGCGAGGGATCTCGCTTTCTCTCAACAAAATCTTGTGCTCCATCCTTCTTGTCTCCAATCAAATTGGATTCGGCTTACTTTGCGCACACAACGACCCCCGCCCGGTGTTGATATCGGCCAAGCAGGCCTCTGTCAATGAAAATATCCCGGTAGGAAGTCCGGAGACGGATCATAAATATCGGACGTTGGGCCGCTTACCGGCGTTGTGAAATTGGGCAATTTAGCCGCCGCATGCGTCGAATCCCCGAGAATGTCAGAACACGATGGCGGCGTAGCCGACGCTGTCGCGGCCGGCCGAGCCCATCTTGCGGAGCATCACGTCGTTGCTGGTGGTGTGCGCCAGCAGGCATCCGCGCTGAACGCCGAGCCGTCTGGCCGCTGCGACCGCCGCCGCCGCCGCCCCCGGCCCGCAGGCATTGCCGTTCTCGAGCCCCGTCGCCAGCAGACGTTCCGCGTCCAGGTCCACAGCCAGGTCGATAAACGCCCGGTCGTTCACCTCGCTGGCCCAACGCAACCCCTCCGAGCCGTTCCCCATGGGCGTGAACCCGTACAGCGGCCCGTAGTGCGTCAGGTCCGTGGACGCGATGCACACCATCCGCCCGCCCGCCGCAGGCCTCTCGGCCAGCGCCTCCGCCAGCGCCTCGCCCAGCGCGATCGCCGCGCGCGTCGGCGGAATCGTCACCGGCAGGATCTTCGCCTGCGGAAACAGGTGCGCCACGAACGGGACCTGCACCTCGATGCTGTGCTCGCGCCGATGGGCGGCCCGGTCGAGCCGGACCACACCGCGCTGGACAAGCCGCTCGCGCAGCGACTGATCGACCGCCACGCTGCCCAGCGGGCACTCCCACGCGTCGCTGTCGTCGTCGGCCGGCTCGGACCCGAAATACCCGTGCGCCGTCCCGCACAGCACGAAGGTCTCGACCGCCGCAGCGCCGCTCTGGATCGCCCGAAAGACCAGCGCCGCCAACGCCCCGCTGAACATCCAGCCCGCGTGCGGCACGATGCCCGCCACGATCGACGCCGGCACAGAGCCCGGCGCGCCGGACGCTGCGGGCGAATAATCATTCGCCTCTTCCAGAGACGCCCGCAGCTCCGCAAGGCACTCGTCGCGATCGGCCGGGTAGAATTGACCGGCCACGATCGGTTTCCGCGTCGACATGGGAACCCCCTTATTCCTTGCCTTCGCCGTCCCCAACCGCTACAATGCCGATTCTGGATTGGCGATTTCGGATTGGGGATTTCGGATTCGTTTCTTCTCGTTGCTCGAATCCGCCGTCTGCAATCCACAATCCGCAATCTCGACGGCGGACACCGCCATTTTGCTTCTTGATTCTTGTCTTTTGCCGTTGCTTCAGTCCTATTCTATTTTGCCTGCTGGGAAAGACAAATGGTATCCGGAAAAAAGCCCCTCGTTGCGGTAGTCATGGGTTCCGACAGCGATCTTGGCGTGATGGAGAGTTGCGTCGAGCAGCTTCGTCAGTTCGGGATCGAGCCTTCGGTTCGGGTGCTCTCGGCGCATCGGACGCCGCAGGACGCCTGCGCGTTCGCCGAGGGCGCTGAGGCGGCGGGCATCAAGGTGATCGTCGCGGCGGCGGGCATGGCCGCCCACCTCGCCGGAGCGCTCGCCAGTCGCACCACGCTGCCCGTCATCGGTGTGCCACTCGTCGCCGAGACCGGTCTCGGCGGCCTCGACGCCCTCCTCAGCACCGTACAGATGCCGCCCGGCGTCCCCGTCGCCACCGTCGCCATCGGAAAGCCCGGCGCCAAAAACGCCGCCATTCTCGCCGTGCAGATCCTCGCCCTCCACGACGACCAACTGCGACAGAAACTCGCCGACTTCCGACGCAAACAGGAACAGACCGTCCGTCAGAAGGACGAGGCACTGTCACGCTGACGCCGCCGCCTCAGCAGACCGGCGCCGAGCAGCAGCAGCAGCGCCGCCGACGGTTCCGGCGCGGTAATGACCAGCTCGCAGAACGTCAGCGACCCGGTGTCCATGTAGTACGCATCGTAGATCTGGAGATGCCATTGCCCGAAGGCGTCTTCCCCGTCGAAGGCCGAGAGGCCCGAGACATCGATCGGGCGGAATCGGCCCTCGAAGGGCGGCTGGCCCTCCGAGATCGAGACAGACGCTTCATCGTCGAACACCGTGTTGCTGTAGTCGGCGCCCTCGAAGTAGTCGGTGAACGGGTCGTACATGTTCAGCACCACGGTCGTGCCCGATGGACTGGTGATCCGCAGTTGCAGGTCGAAGACTTGCGTGTGAGAGACGCTCACGACCACGTCGAGGTCCAGGATGATGCCGTGGTCGGAGACGTCGATGATGGCGTCCTCCATCCATCCCTTGGTCGCGTCGGAGCTGGCGGGGATGGGCAGATCGAAGGGGCCCCCATAGGAGACCACCGTCTCGGCGTGGACCGCGTCCGGCCGGACGGCGACCACCAGCAGAATCGAGGCGCCCAGAGCAAGTGCCCATGCCGTTCGTGTCCTCATCACCAACCTCCTCGAGCTGTGCCGCACCGCGTCTCTCACGAAAAAAGTCTCAAGGAGCGGGATTATACCAGTAAAGGAGGGGGGAATCAAGACATTCTTTGCATTTTTGCCTATATTATCGGGCTATTGGGGCGGGCTGGCGTTGGGGTTTCTTCGGTCCTTCAGGCCGTTGTTGCGCCTGAAGGACCAAAGAAACCTGAAGGACCCAAGCGCCAGTTGCCTGGCTGCGGGTATGGTGTTGTCGGGCTGTTCGGGGGTCAGTTGGCCAGGAGCTGTCCGAGCAGTTGGGCTCGCATCTGGGCCATCTGGAGGGAACCGAGGGCCCCGAGGGGCATGGTCAGTCCTGCGGTCCCCGCGATGGGGTTCAGGCCGATCAGGCCGGTCCCGAGCAGGCTCGGCGTTCCGAACAGACCGCCCATCTGGCCGCTGACGCTCATCAGGCTGACGTTGGCCATGGTCAGCCCGGAACCGTTGCCGACCTGCGACAGGTCGATCGTGAGATTCTGGGCCGATGAGGCGCTCTGGATCCCTTCCGTCAGGTCGATGGTGTTGGCCGAGCCGACGTTGAACACCTGGTTCTGAATGGTGACCCCGAATGCGCCGGAGCCGGCCAACAAGACCAGGACTGCCGAACACGCGATCCATTTCGTATGCATTTTGAGACTCCTTCCTGTGTGTGTTGTTCACTCCGTTTTGGGCGGCCGAACACGCGCCGGCCGCTCCCAACACACCCTCCTGCGTTCGCACGGGCGCCGGGCGAGGCGTGCCTCGGCCCTGCGGCCTCGTGCGTTAGAGAAGAAGCCCTCTGATCCAGGCCCGCCGCGTCGAGAAGAGCCTGATCACCGTAGGTGTTTGCGGCAGGCCTGACCAGAGGGCTTCGCGGCATCCGCCCGCGGCGGACCCGTGACAGCGACATTCGCTACTGGGCTACCTGCGGCTGCGCGCTCTGCAACTGCGTGCCGGTCACCGTCATCCCCGCCTGAACCGCACCGGCCGAGCCGGGCAGGCCGGAGATATCCGAGGTCTGCATGCCCATCACGGTCGTCGCTTCATCGAGCGAGCCGCCGGCATTGATGCCGCTCTGGCTGCCGTTGAGCACGATCGTATGCAGCGCATCGGCCGCGCCCTGGCCGTTGGCCCGGCTGAGCCCCTGCAACGCGGTCAGGTTCAGGCTCGCGCCCTGCGCCTTGGCCGCCACGCAATCCCCGATGTTCTGCATCTGGTTGCCGATGATGCTGAGGTTCTGGGTCGCCCCGATCAGACCGCAGCAGCCGATCGCGTTGACCGCCTGCCCGATCGAACCAAAGAAGTTCTCGCTGGCCGCGCCCACGATGGCCTGTTGATTGTCCACCACGAGGTTCTGAAGCGACTGGGCCGTCTGGTCGCCCTGCTGCAACTGAATCGTATTGGTCGCCCCGATGCCGGTGAGCTGCTCGTGCAACGAAGCGGCCACCGCCCCGCTGGCGATGACTCCGACGACGATCATGGAAGACACAACTGCTTTGAACATAATTCAGACTCCTTCTGCTACGTGTTGTTCACTCCTTTGCGGACCGGTCCGCCGCCGGCGGATCGATCGTACACACGACGAAAGATCACCCTTCACCTGGCCGAGGTTGAACCTCCCTTCTCTTCCCCTCCTCCTGCTTGTGCCATTGTTCTCACGCCGCTTCTCCAGGGAACGCCTCGCCCTCCGACCGGGCCGGAGGCCGACGCCGTTTCGCAAGAAAAAGCCCTCTGGTGCAGGCACGCCGTGTCCCAAAGGAGCCTGAACCACAATGCGGTCTACTGCGGCAAGCCTGACCAGAGGGCTCTTAGGTCATCCTGTGGACAAGAACGAGGTTGTCGCTTAACGAACCCAGAAGCTAAGAAGTCACACATCAGCGTCCTCGGAAGAACCGTCCGATAGGCCCTCTGTCAAAGAGCGATTGCCGATTCCCTTGTCCGCCTGGGGCGGACCGGCTGTGACACGAACCACCTGCCGGGGGCTCTCCGACAGCCGGGTCTGCGACGCCTCCTCGTCCGCCCGGCTGCCGATGAAAGCCCACCTGTCGTTCCATGAGACTACAGCTGGCCGGCGCTGAAATTGGCGCCACCAGCCACCTGCGTGCTGCCACCGGGGCCGCCACCGACGGCATCGTACAGGCTCACGCCGATCCCCTGCACGTTGGCGCTGCCGCCCCAGGGGGTGAACGTCAACTGCGTCTGGACGCCCAGGAAGGTCTGCAGACCCAACGCCGAGCCCTGGCCACCGACCTTGGTGACGTCCTGATTCAGCAGGGCGTTGAGGTCCTGGTTCTGGTAGCCGACGGCCGGGATCTGCGTCTGGCCGGCCAGCGCGACGCCGCACTGATCGACGTCAAAGAGTCCGACCATCCCCACGGCGCCGGCGCTCTGAAGCAGCGCGCCGGTCGTGCCCTGGAACGCGGTCGTGTGCGTGAGCGCATCGGTGCCCAACTGCGAGAGGTCCATGGTCAATGCGTTGATGTTGCCCGCGGCGCCATCGCCGACGACGGTCACGCCGTTGGTTCCGCCCAGGATGCCCCCCTGGTTCTGGAACAGTGCGGCGCTCGTTCCGGCAGTCGCCACGAACAACAGCAGCGTTAGCGATACTGCGAATCCTTTGAACATTTTGCGAACTCCTTTTCTCAGTCACTTCATTGTCACGTGTCTGCCAGGCGGCTGGGGCGGCCGTTCCATAGTGGTCCGGCCTGTTCAGCGGCTCTGGCACGGTAGCCGCAGTGCAAGGGGGAGCCCCGGGGCCCAGTGCCCTGTCACGGCCCGAGGGTCGCTTCAGGGCTCCCCGCCCAATCCTCGAAGAGACGCCTCTTCCGATCTGTCCGGAAGGCCTGCTCGATTACATGGCGCTCTGCGTCTGGACCGTCTGCACGGTCATCGTGCCGGTCACCATGCCGGCGGCGCCGGGCTCGCCGACCAACGTCGAGGTCTGCATCCCCATGACCGTGGCGCTCTCATCCATGTACCCGGCGGCGTTGTTGGCGCTCTGCCCTTCGTTGGCCACCACCGTGTGCAGCGCGTCGCCATAGCCGGCGCCGTTCATCTTGGAAATGCTCTGGCCGACCTCAACGTTCAGCGACTGGCCTTGGGCCTTGGGGCCGACGCCTTCGGCCACCGCCTGCATTTGCGTTCCGGTGATGCCGAGGGCCTGAAGCACGCCCACCGTGCCGCACATGCCCCACGCATTCGCGGCCTCGCCGATCGAGGCGAAGAAGTTCTCATTGGCCAGACTGCCGCACATCCCCGTGGCGCACTGCGAATTGTCCACGATCAGGTTCTGCAACGAACTGGCTTGCTGCTCGCCCTGGATGAACTCCAGCGCGTTGGTCAGGCCGATCCCCGTCATCTGCTCGTGGAGCAGGCTGGCGAAAGCCCCGGAACCGATCAACAGAACGAACACCATTGAAACTGCAGTTGCTCTCAACATGTTGTAGACTCCTTCTCTTTTGTGTTGTTCACTCCTTTTGGACCGCGGACACCGCGTCTGCGATCACAACACCGTCTTGCTGCCGACACGTTGGCCCTGCCCTGGGCCCACCACCTCCTTTCCCCCCCCGGACCCTCTCAACCTTGACTTCCTGTCCACACTACTTCTCCGCAGAAACACATTCGTTGCCCGCAGCCGGTTGCCTACGGGAACGCCATTCGATAGAGGTCCTGACTGACGTCGACGCCGGTTGCCCCTTGCGGCGCCGTCTCGCCCGCCGGAACGTGTTCCTCTTCCAGCGTCATCACGGCGGTCCTCTGACTCGGCGTGGTCGTGACCGTCGTCAGAACGGTTTCCCCGCCCGCAGGAACCGGGGTGGTCGTGGTCACCGTCGCGGCCACCGGCGGACGCACGCGGATCCGGTCGTACAGCGACGCCGGAATCCGCCGACGCTCAATCATCTCGGGACAGTACCGATAGCCCGTTACGCTCATCACGGCCTCGCCCTTGCCTTCCGTGACGCCCTTGCTCTTGCCGCCCAGCAGCGAGAGCGAGTAGTTCGTCTGGCTGTAGCCGCCGCCGCCGCTGATGCTCGTCGTGGCGCCGACGGTGACGCCCTTCATCCCGCCCGAGATCAGCAGGATGTCCACGTCCCAGGGCAACGCCTCGGCGACCGCCGCGTTGTACACCTGGTCCCAGTTGCGGTCGGGGCTGCCTTCGAGGCTGATGCGTCCGACGTAAGCATAGCCCTCCTGTTCCAGCCGCAGCGGATCGATGTAGCTGTCGATGAACACCAGCAGCGGCTTGCCCTCCGGCCGGCGGTCGCGCACCAGCCCGTTGGCGATGTCGAACCCGCGACCGTGATGGTACTGGTTCGGACCGCCGAACAGCGTCTGCACGCCGTTCCACAGACCGCCCAGAAACTTGATCGGACCGGTGTACGGCAGCGACCGCAGGATCCCGCGCACCTCACGCATGTCGTCCTCGTTCGTCGGGTCGTACACACGCTCGTACACCTTGTCGTTGTTCGTCGGGCCGTTCGGAAAATACGCCTTAATCGTTCCCCAACCTCCATGATTCCACATCGGCAGGTACGGCGGATACGTCGTCAGCGGAGGCGTCCGCGACTTGTAGTTCGAATTCGTCGTCGGGCTGAACACCAGAACCGAGCTGGACCCGCTCGTGGCGCCTTCCGAATAGGCCGAGCCGCCGCCCGCCCAGGCGATCGCGTCCGAGGTCGATGACGAAACGGCGTTGCCCCCGCCGATGGCCTGCGTGTTCTGGACCTGCGAGGGATTGGCCTGCACGTTCGTGTTCATGTAGTAGCTGCCGTCGGAGGTCTCACCGGGGGCCGCCGCAGCGGTGAGCACAACAGCGAGCAATGCGGCACTGAGTCTTTTCATCATCGTTCTCCTTAACCGTTTCCCTTCTCTCCGTATTCGGCGCAAACCGCCCGGCACGCTGTGGATATTCGAGAGCCAAAGGCTCTGGTTTATCCATACAGGCCTCTTTGCGCAACAATGAACATCACCCTGGGCCGAGGGCTGGCCCTCGAACCGCCGTCGGCGCTCGATGCGCCGTATCGGCGCACGCCGAGTCCATCCTCCCGCCGCAAGAGCGTCGCTCTCGCGGAGTTGTCACCTCAAGAGACACCCTCCACGCCAACCTGCGAGTTGTCTCCTCCACCCGGACCGTCACGACGGCCGGGACCTACCTGATTGTGGACCTCTACGGTTCCCGCCGGTCGCCGAGACGACCGGTCGCGGCCGGTTCCCGGGCGAACGAGCCGCCGGAACCGTGCAGCGAGATCGGGAGCGAAAAGCCGGCTTGCTTGCGCAGCGCTGAGACAGCCGCCACGAATGGGTTTGTGCAACCCATGAGTCGGACGGGTTCCGGCCTGTCCTTGCATCCGCAGGACGGGCCAGCCGCTTGGAAATGAGCGGGGAAAACAGTCCCTGTTCTAAGCACACGCACAGCATCCATGCTTCGTACCCTGTCAAACCCCGCACCGTTTGAACACAATACGAATGAGCATCACTGTTGGCTCTCAGTGTATTCACACCCGACGTTTTGTCAAGCGCAAAATCCCGCTTTGGCGCTTTTTTCCAAACGAATCGATGTCACCACGACTCGTCGCTCGTATCTCGTGAAGCGTAAAGCGTCGTGCGGATCGCGTGCATCGCACACCAACTCCACTCATCGCACCATTGACCAGGCGCGCACAACCTCAAGGACGAGCACGACGCACCAGACCAGAATGCTGATGCCCGCTGCGGCTGAGGCGATGTCCTTGATCACGCCGATCTTCTGGTTTTCGGAAGGCTCCAGGAAATCACACAGCGCTTCGATGGTCGTGTTGAACATCTCCGAAACCAGCATCAGGCCGGTCGAGACGAATACCAGGCCGAAATCGAGCCACTGACGGTAGTAAAAGCACGCCAGGAGCACCCCGGCCGAAAGCACGATCTTATAGGTAACCGCCAGATCGTATAGAATGGCGTAACGCATTCCCGACAGAATGATGCGGACCTTGCGTACCGGGTGGAACCCCTGTATCCCCGTGCCAAGAAACTTGTTTCTCATCCGTCCGCCTCTGGCCCTGTCGTACAGACAGGCTCTTCTGCGCCCCTGCTATCCAGCCACACCCCCATACCTGGCGAGCAACCACCGACACGGAGCCGGCGTCGGCAAAGACCTCACTGGCCGCTCGCGCGGGAATGGTCCCTTCGCGACAGGCGGCCAGGCGGCGCTCGGCCTCATCGAGCCACAACCGCTCGATCTCCTGCTCCTCGCCCTGGTCCAGGCTCTCAGTGAGGCACTTCGCCAGAAAGGCCCGCTCTTTGCTGCTGAGCTTCAGAGCGTCGGCTTGCACCTTCTCCAACGGCGACATACTGAATCCCCTTGAAAACGTTCACGCTCAGACGGTCATCATTGCCGCATGCACTCTCCATTATACCGCCGGCGCATCGCCCGCAAAGCGCAAAGCCGCCGGGCCGTGGGAGCGTAGATGGGTAGAAGCGTAGATGCGTTGCGTGAAGCGTGACGCGTCGCTCGTCGCTGGTCGCTCGCTTCAACCTCCGGCCCGCCGCCCGCATCCCTTTGCCATGCTGCCTCTTCAAGGCCCTGGCCGAAGAGACCGGCACGGCCGTGCGCCGGCAAATCCAAAATGCGAAGCACGAAACTTGTCCCGAGCGTAGCCGAACGGATCCGAAACAAACCTCAAGGGCCGAATTCCAAATGACAGAAACCCGCATCTGCGGATCGCGCCTTCAATGGGCCGTTTAAGACATTGAATCTCCGGTCATTGGGGCTTGTTTCGAAATTCGGGTTTCGTGCTCCGAATTTGGCCCCCTCTGCCTCCGCGAGTGCGCCCAAGCCGCCAAGCTTGTCCCATTCAGCGATGCTCAGGGCAAGCTCTGAGCGACGTCGAAGGAAAGCCCGCCCTGACCTGGGCCTCGTAGCCGCAAATGCACACTGTAGGCGGCGTTGCCCTTGACAACAATTGGCAATCGGAGATGTGACCCCGGACTGCCCGTGAAACGCCGCAAGCGCTGGGGCCGGATTTTTCGTGGAGTGTTTTGGATTTTGGGTTGACAGGGTTGGAGCGGGTTGCGAAAATGTAGCTTGAGTGGTGGCGCCTGAGCATTGCGGAGTGAGTAGTGCGGGATGGACTCCTGGTTGCACGAAGGAGTGCGAAGGCGATGGGCGCGACAAAGCGAAACGAACGCGAGCGGGCATTCACGCTGATCGAACTGCTGGTGGTCATCTCCATCCTTGTCCTGCTCGTATCGCTATTGTTGCCGGCTCTGCATGTGGCTCGGAGGCATGCCCAAGCCGCTGCCTGCCAGATGAAGATCCGCTATACAGGCCTCCTCCTTGCTGCGTACGTACACGACCACGACGGAATGCTGCCGCCATCATATAATGCGGCACGCATGTGGCCGTTTACGTATGAACCCAATCCGGCGTATCCTGAACTTGCCCTCTGCCCTGCCGCGACGAGCCTTGCGCCGCGCGAGCGGCTTCCGTGGGGAGGCACCTTCTCGGCCTGGACAGTGGATCTGGGTTCTACTGACTTCGAACACGGGCTCTGGCGTAAGGATTTCAAACTGCTCGGCAGCTTTGGAAGAAACAGTTGGGCCTTCCTGCATGGCGGCGCCGGCAAGTCTGCGTGGGTCACCACCTTGGTCCGCCAGGCGTACAGGATTCCGCTGTATGCGGACTGTACGACCCCCAACATGGCGCCATTGCCCTATGATAGCCCTCCAGAATACGAGGACGCCGATCGCGATTGTTCCATGTCATGCGCCTGCATCGACCGCCATCATGGCGCGATCAACACATTGTTCCTGGACTTTTCCGTTCGCAAGGTCGGCCTGAAGGAACTCTGGACGCTCAAATGGCGCCGCGAATTTGACACGGCCGGTCCCTGGACCAGGGCCGGGGGCGTGCAGACGGAAGACTGGCCGCAATGGATGCGGAAGTTCAAAGACTATTAGCCGTCCTTCGTCGCTCGTGTCGCCTGATGGTGACTCGGGCAAAGCAAAGTGGTGAGGAAGAAGTAACAGAGCGAGACAATCAGGGATGAACACCGCAGCGGATGCGGTGACGAGTGCGTCAGGGAAGATACTCTGCCGACATCACTTCTCTGAGAACCCCTGGTACACACGTGGAGAGTGTATGCGCGTTCGGCAACAACTGGCGACTCGCGAGGGTTCGCCGGCATGGCCAAGAAAGGAGGTGACGAATATGATCCGAGGACCGTAAGCGAGGTGCGAGACTCGCGGGCCCGGCGGGCCGTGGGAGCGTAGAGGCGTGGAACGTCGTCAGCCGCAGGGGGCGGATTTTTCGCGGAATTTTTTGGATTTTGGGGTTGACAGGGATGGAAGGGGTTGCGAAAATGTAACTTGAGTGGTGGCGCCTGAGCATTGCGGAGTGAGTAGTGCGGGATGGACTCCTGGTTGCACGAAGGAGTGCGAAGGCGATGGGCGCGAGAAAGCGAAACGAACGCGAGCGGGCATTCACGCTGATCGAACTGCTCGTCGTCATCTCCATCGTCGTGGCGCTGATGGCGCTGTTGCTGCCGGTCCTTTCACGAGCGCGCAAGCAGGCGCAGGCCATTGTGTGTCAGGGACGCTTGCGCCAGTTGGGTCTGGGACTGTCCGTGTGGATGAACGAGAACGACACGTACCCGGGTTGGGGTGGAGACGACAGCATTTGGCGGTATGTCGTCGGACCCATGCTGCGCAGCGATCCCCACGTAGTCTTGTGCCCTTCGGCGAGCAAACCCCTGCCGGGGCTGCCTAGCCCGACGGGGGATACGTTTCACGCCTATTCGTACCTGATGGGTCGTTCTGATCTCAGAGGGAGCTATGGCTTGAACTACGGGCTGTTCGAGAACGTCTTTGATCCCCATAGGGAGGACCTCGTCGGGGCGAGCCACTGGGTCAACTGGCACGTCAAATACGCCAGCCGTATCCCTGCGTTCTTCGATTGCACGATGTGTACCGCGTGTCCATCACTCCAACTCGATCCCCCCGCGTCCGAGGGTGCATTCACTCGTGACGCGATGCATACGGTTTGCATCAACCGCCACCAGGGCGGCATCAACATGGCCTTCATGGACGGTTCTGTGCGCAAGGTCGGGCTGAAGGAACTGTGGACGCTGATGTGGTGTCGGGACGTTACCACAAGCCCGTGGACTAGGGCCGGCGGCGTGCGACCGGAAGACTGGCCCAAGTGGATGAGACAGTTCAAAGACTATTAAGTGTGCCCCATCGGTCGAGATCCATAAGCGGGGCGGGAATCGGGGCCAGCCCTTAAAATACAAATTAAGAGGGCTGCGGCTGCCA
>CAZNSM010000122.1:0-15194 GCA_964575615.1 uncultured Pirellulales bacterium
GCACTCTTGTCGACCCGGGTGCCGAAACCCTGAGCCAGAAACTCCTTCTGCACCGCCGAGAGCTTCTGGGCCAGCGGACTGTTCATAACCAGCTCCAGGAGCGATGCGCCACTGTGTTCGGTGCGACCACGCGGCAGGATAACCTGAGCGGCGTACCGAGGCCGGATCGAACCGGGGTTGTCGTAGCGGACGAACTTGCCGTCGACCAGTGCCTCAATGGTCCACGGCGTGGTCTCGTTGCTCATCTGAAAGCTCAACTCCGTCGTCTCGTTGGGCTCGGTCGGCGCCGAGGCACAGAAAGCGGCGGTTGTCAGGAACAGGATCAGCAGGATAGTTGCTTTCGGGGGCATGGTCGGTTCTCCTTTCATCGAAGGGATTCGAGCTTCAGTTGCGCCACCTTCGCGGCGCTGGTTTCGGGGTACTTCGCCAGGATGTAGCGATATTGACTTTCAGCGACGTCGCGCAGCGACGGCTGAGACTCCAGTTGATCGACGATGGCCAGAAGACGGGCCGCTGTGGCCGACTGCGCCATGCGATTCTCGATCTCCGCCAGCGTCGGCGCATCGGGCGGCGCCGGCCGGCGCGAGGGCCAGTACGCCAGAGTCCCGACAGCGAGCAGGATCACTGCGGCGGCGGCCAGGTAACGCCATCGGTGTGACGGAAACGCTCGGGCTCGGCTGACCTCGTGGGCGTTGTCCCGCCAGATCGCCTGGGCTGTCCCCAGCGACTGCTTCAGGGCTTCGACCATCGCGCGACACTGCGGGCATTGCTCGATATGCTTACGGACCCGAGCGGCTTCTTCGCAGCTCAGCGTGTCGTCCGCGAAGTCGACGAGCAGCTCTTCGATGATCCGGCAGGAATCGCGATTCATCGTTCTATCCCTCGTTTTGTCAGTGCCTTGGCCAGGGCCATACGCCCTTTGCACAGTGTGCTGCGCACCGTCGAGGCCGGCAGGCTCAGAATCTCGCCGATCTCTGCGGAACTCTGGTCGCAGAAGTACCTCAGCACCAGAGGCTGGAGCAACTCGTCGGCCAGGTCGCGCAAGGCGCCTTGCACGGCGTCCCGTTGTTCCGAGGAGACGGCATCCTGAGCAGGGTCGTTTGCGGCGGGCCCGCGCCCGTGTTCGGCCATGCCTGCCGCGGGCCGCCGAAATCGCTTGCGGCGCCGATGTTCCGTGACGCACTCGTTCATCGTCACGCGGATCAGCCATCGGCGGCATTGCGACCGCTCGGCGAACGCAGACGGGTGGTCGAGGCACTTGACCGACACGACCTGGAGGACGTCCTCGGCATCGGTGGCACGCAGACCCATGCCCGCGATGACCTTCTTCAACAAAGCGGCCTCCGCGAGGAACACCTCAGCGGGCTTGATAGACACCGCAGCGCTGCCAGACGGCCCCATCGACTCTGCATTTTCCGTCGCCACAATCCGCACCAGACCTCGCGTGCACTGGGACTCTTCATCTACCTTAACGCGCACGAGGTGGCTGCTGTTGGGGAAAATCGCGATCTTGGCGCAGAAGACGGCTAGGGTTGGCTGCCCGTCGCCCATGGACAAGCCACGTCCGCCATCCCCAAGGCTGCGCTCCATTCGACTTCGCTCAGGACGAGCTTTGAGGCTGCCACCCACGTCGCCAGGCTAAATGACGTTCTGGTAGGCGAGGAACAGGGCGCGGTAGTACTTCATCAGGCGGATCGGCTCACAACTGGCGGGGATCTCGGCGTCGCAGTAGCCCTGGTAGCCGGATCGACGGAGCAGCCGGAAGAACTGCCGATAGGGGTACTGCTCGTCCCATAGCTCGTGCAGGTGCACGTTGCCGATGCGGTCCTTTACGGAGTTGAAGTTGGCATCGAAGCCGGGGCCCTTCGTGTCGTTGGGATCACAGTTCCAGTTGACATACACATGGGGACTGTCCGCGCAGTCGATCATCTTCTTGACCTTGCCCACGACGTTGGTGCCTCGGCCATGGACGGCCAGGCGGATCTGGACGCCGTAGCCGTGCGCGAACTCGCCCGCCTCTTTCACGGCTCGCCCGATCTGGCGGAGCGTCCGCTCCTCGGGGATTCCCTGGTCCACGAGCAGGGCGTTGGGAAACACGCGGATGCCCAGGGCGCCGATGTCATGGGCCAGCAGCGTGTACTCCTTGGTGCCTTCGATGCTCTTGCGAAGCTCATCGGCGTCGGGATGATGGTAGGCAAAGGCGCTGGCCAGGCTCAGTCTGATGCCGGCGTCTTCGAACCGCTTGCGAACGTCCTGCCGCTGGGCCTTGGTGAGGGTGACTTCGACGCCGTGAGCGTGGGTCGTCCGCAGCTCGACGTGCTCGAATCCGGTTTCGGTGCAGTTCTTGATGATGGTGTCGATGTCCCAATTCTGGGCGAGGTTGTAGGTCATCAAGCCGAGCTTGAGCGGCTGGCTTGAGGCATGCCTATCCTCTGCGGCCTGGAGACTCTGTCCGCAGACGGCCGCCGAGGCAGCCAGGGCGGAGGTTGTGAGCAAGTCTCTTCGGCTGAGTCGATCTGTCATCTTCCGGTCTCCGGTGCGCGGTCTTTGGGTCAGCCCGGGGCGCTCGCCCGATGCTCGCGCTGGATGCGTTCGAGGACGCGCTTGGTGGCCCGGATGGCGTCGATTTCGCTCATCTGGTCCCTGCCGCCCGATTCGATTCCGACGTAGCCGTGATAGCCGGCGTCCAGGACGATCTTCATCATGCGGGGAAAGTCCGTATCCAGGATGTTGCCTTCGTCGTCGAACCGCGTGGCCTTGGCGCTGACACCTTTGGCGTAGGGCATCATCTCGGCCACGCCCTTGTAGCGGTCGTATTCCCCGAAGTTGCCGAAGTCGGGCAGCGTGCCGCAGTTGGGCAGGTTCACGAGCTTGATCACGCCGACGAGCCATTCGCCGTTGGAGGACAGACCCCCGTGGTTCTCGACGATCACGTTCAGGCCGTATGGCACGGCGCGCTCGCACAGCCCGCGCAACCCGTCGGCCGCCAGTTTCTGCTGCTCTTCGTAGCTGCCCTCCGACTGGGCGTTGACCCGGATCGAATGGCAGCCGAGCGTCTTGGCGGCCTCCAGCCACTTGATGTGGTTCTCGATCGTTTCGAGACGCCTGGTCTTGTCGGCCGCGCCGATGGCCCCTTCGTTGTCGCACATGATCAGGACCGATTTGCAGTCGTTGTCCTTGACGCGCTGATTCAGCTCGGCCAGGTAGCTCTGGTCTCTGGCCTTGTCCATGAAGAACTGGTTGACGTATTCGAGTCCCTCGATCCCGAGCCGGCGTGCAATGCGCGGAAAGTCGAGATTGGTGATCTTCAGGTCGGTCCGCCCGAAAAGACTCTGATTCAGCGACCACTCGGCCAAGGAAATCTTGAAGGGCAATTCGCTTCGCGGCGCGGAGGCGGCAAAGGCCTCCGGAGAGGGCAGACCCTTGACCGACAACAGGCCGACGGCCCCGGCGCCCAGGAATTCTCTTCGTGAAACACATCGCGACATGGCAGGCTCTCCTTATCGTGTGTGACCTCGGTATTGTCCGGTTCTGTCTGACCCAGTGTCTTGGGCTTCCATCGTATCGCCTGCGGCCGGGCCGTCAACTCTGTCGCCTGCCGTCGCGACAGAATAATGGCCGGCGGCGTCAAAGAGCCCTTGACGCTGGTGGCACGCGACGTCATTCTATAGCGTTCATCGTGAGCCGGTCCCGATGCCGTCCGGGTCGGGAGCGCTTGGACAGAAAGGGAAGTGTTCACTTACGCACAGGGCGCAACTATGGCAGAAACGTCTTCTCTCAGCGTGGGCGGTTCGACGCGGAAAGCGCGCGTGATTCCGCAAGGAATTGTGTGGCCATTCATCCTGCTGAGCTCGCTGTTCCTGGCGTGGGCGATACCCAACAACATGACGGACACCATGCTCGCGGCGTTCAAGCGGATCATGAGTCTGTCGGATTCGAGGACGGCGTGGATCCAGGTTGCCTGCTACTTCTTTGGGTACGGATGCTTCGCCCTGCCCGGGGCCATGTTCATCAAGAAATACACCTACAAGTCGGGTGTGCTTCTTGGGCTTGGGCTGTTCGCCGGCGGCGCGATGTTGATCTATCCGGCCGGTCTGGCCGCCGGGCTGAGCATGTATCTGTGCTTCATGCTGTTCCTGGTGTCCCTGGTGATCCTCTTCGCGGGACTGTCGGTTCTGGAGACCGCCACCAATTCCTACGTGTGCGCGATCGGTTCGGAACTGACCGCCACGCAACGTCTGAACTTCGCCCAGTCGTTCAATCCGTTCGGTGCGATCACCGGTGTGGTCGTGAGCCAGGTCTTCGTGCTCTCTCAGCTCAACGTCCTGACGGCCGAGCAGAGGCAGGCGCTTCCGCAGGCGGAACTGGCGGCGATTCAGAAGGGAGAGTTGCATGCCGTCACCATGACCTATTTCGTCATGGGACTGGTCATGGCGGGTCTGTTCCTGGCGATTCACCTGACGAAGATGCCGAACCTCAAAGAGGATGACAAGCGACTGGACCTGAAGAACACGTTTGGCCGGCTCTTGCGAAACGGAAACTACGTCTGGGGTGTGATCGCCCAGTTCTTTTACGTCGGCGCGCAGATTGCGGTATGGTCTTACATCATCCGATACGTCCTGATCCAAATGGACCTCGATGCGGTCGTCGCGAGCCTGGGGGACGGCGCCGCGCCCGAGGTCATCATCGCGAAGTTGCGCGGTCTGGAGCCGATTGCGGCGGGGTTCTACAACATCTGTGAATGGGTCGGGCTCGATGCCCTGCTCCCGCGAACGGCCGAACAGGCCGGGGGAACGTATTACATCATGTCGCTGATTCTGTTCGTGATCGGTCGCTTTGCCTGCACGCTCATCATGGACTTCGTCAAGCCTCGGAACCTCCTGACCGCCTTGTCCGCCATCGCCGTGGCCTGCTGTCTGATCACGATCTATGCGACCGGTTTCGTCGGCATCTATGCCCTGATGACGATTTCCTTCTGCATGTCGCTGATGTTCCCGACCATCTATGGCCTGGGCATCGCCGGGCTGGGGGAAGACACGAAGGTCGGTGGCTCCGGCATGGTGATGGCCATCGCCGGGGCGGCGGTCCTGACGCAGATTCAAGGCGCAGTCTCCGACGGCTTTGGCAGCATCAAGGTGGCCTACTGGGTTCCTGCCATCGCGTTTCTCATCGTGGGATTCTACGGGGCAGTCATTTGCAGAATCCACCAGCATCGCCAGCCTGTGGCCGAAGCCCGTTAGATCGGCTGGCGGATTTCGGATTGCGGATTCGGCGACGTAACCCAATCCCCAATCCACAACTGGCGCCAAAGAGCCTTGACGCTGGTGGCACGCGACGTCATTCTATGGCGATCTTTGTGGGCTCGCATCGTGGCGGGGCCTGGGCAGATGACTCCTCAGTACAAGGCGCTACCTATGGCAGGCACTCCCTCCACCGATGCCGGCGGCAATAGCCCGCGGCCGCATGTCGTTCCCCCCAACATCCTCTGGGCCTTTGTCCTGGTGACGAGTCTCTTCGCCATGTGGGGCTTCGCCAACGACATCACCAACCCGATGGTGGCGGCGTTCAAGAACATCCTGCTGCTGAGCTACACGGAAAGCGCGTTGGTTCAGTTCGCCTTCTATGGCGGCTATTGCGTGATGGCGATCCCGGCCGCCCTGTTCATCAAGCGGTTCAGCTACAAGACGGGCATCCTCGTGGGCTTGGGGCTGTATGCCACCGGCTGTCTGCTGTTCATCCCGTCGGGCTGGATGATGGCCTTCTGGGCCTTTCTGGTCTCGTATTTCGTGATGACCTGCGGCCTGTCCTTCCTCGAAACCAGCGCCAATCCGTACGTCCTGGCCATGGGGCCGGAGGAGACGGCCACGCAGCGTCTGAACTTTGCCCAGGCGTTCAATCCGATCGGATCGCTCACGGGAATGCTGGTCGCCAAGAACCTGATTCTGGCCCGGCTCGACACGACCGGTGAAGAGGCCCGGCGTGCACTCCAGCAGACCGCGCCGGAGCAGTTCGCCGCCATCCGGCAGCACGATCTTGATATCATCATCGGCCCATATATGGCCCTGGGACTGGTGGTGCTGGTGGCCCTGGTGTTTTTTGCCGTCGCCCGCCTGCCCCGCAGCAAGGGCGAAGACGACACGTCGCTGAACGTGGGTCCGACCCTCAGACGTCTGTTTCACAATCGCAAGTATCTCGAAGGCGTCGTGGCGCAGACCTTCTATGTCGGCGTTCAGATCATGGTGTGGACGTTCATCATTCAATACGGCGTCAACGAACTGGGCCTGACCGCAGAAAAGGCCCAGGGCTACAACATGGTGGCGATGGTCATCTTCGTCAGCAGCCGGTTCATCTGCACGTTTCTGCTGCGATACATCAGTCCGGGCGGGTTGCTCATGACACTGGCGATCGCCGGCGGCGCGCTGGTCGCGGGCACGATCTTCATCCATGGAATGCTCGGCCTGTACTGCCTGATCGGTGTCTCGGCGTGCATGTCGCTGATGTTCCCGACGATCTACGGAATTGCCTTGAAGGGACTGGGAGACGACGCCAAGCTTGGCGCAGCCGGGCTCATCATGGCCATCGGCGGCGGGTCGGTCATGCCGCCGCTCCAGGCCAGGATCATGGACATGGACGCCTTCAATCTGGGCTTCATGACCCTGTCCAGCACGCGGGCGTCGTTTGTGCTGCCGCTGATCTGCTTCGTGGTCATCGCCATCTTCGGGTTCCGGACCTCGAAGGTCCACGGTCACACGTACTGAGGTGTCGCCGGCCCAGGCGGATCCGACGCGGAGCGCCCCGGCCTGGATCGACAGGTCTGGCCCGCCCGAGGCCCTCTCGGCCAGGTCAGACCTGCCGTTTCCGTTCGTGCAGATGTGCCTGGTCACAGGTGGTAGTCGCCGGCCGCTTCGGGTTGATAGAGCAACTCATCGACCTTCATGCGTCCGTCGATCCGCTCGCCCACGCGCCGCCCGAGGAGCGACAGGCCCACACGACTCAGAATCGAGACGTTTTCCTCGTCGGTGGTTTCCTTCGAGGGAGTCTCTATTGGGAAGGCGAGGGAGAGGACCTTCGATCGATTGTTGCGATCGTCTTTGACGCGGACCTTTGAATTCAGCGTGACCACATCCTGGGGGATCTCGCGGGAGGGGACGACGTCGGCTTTTCTCAGGAGCATCTGGAGGCGTGCGGCCTCTTTCCGCCGGGAGACGTCGTGGCGGTCCAGTTGCCCCAGCAGAGTCTGAAGGCGGGCCCGGTCGAAGTCCGTGATCTGTAGCCCCTGCTGTGCCGAAGGGCCGGAAGCGGGGACGGGACGTCGACGAGCCTGGGTCAACCGAATCCGTCGCCGGCTGCAGAAGTCACTCACGCGCTCGCCGATCAGCTCCATCTGGCGTTCCGACAGTCCGGCGTCGAGAACCATGTCCGGCGCCATGAAGAAGATGTCGTGCTTCTCCGTGGTGTGCATCGTGGGCAGGCAACAGAGCCGGTCGTTCCACCAGCACAGGTGAAAGTACTGTCGACCCTCTCTGGGGCGGTCGTCAATGGTTTGCGTCAGGATCTCTCGCAGTTGTTTCGAAGTCATGATCCTTATCCTTCCAACAGCAGACATTGTTCCGGCGGTCCCTGTGGCGCCGTCATCTTGATCGGTTGTCTTCCTTCCTGTGCCCCGGCAAAAAAAAAGCCGGCGTTGAAGGCCGGCTTGTACCCGCAAAAGTATCCGCCGACCGTCAGAGGTTCCACCCATAGAGCGAGGACGCGCAGTCCGGCCGCCAACACAAAACGGCCGGCGCAGCGGCCGCTCCGGACGTTGTCGTCCGGATCGGCTCAAAGACGGCTCTGGATGAACTCTTCACTTGTTCGGTCCTGTTGTTTCGAGATTTCCTGCTCATTGCTGCTCAGCATAGCATACCGGCGCGATTCTGTCAAGCGCGTTTGGCCATGCATAATCCTGAGGCAACTCACCGGCTGTGGCGACGTATCGGACGCGGGCTTAGAAGGTCATGCCGACGCTGAAAAGATACTTCACGTCGGTGCTGCTGCGGCCTTCGGCCGGCGTGGCGTCGTAGTTAAAGATGGTCTTGAAGCTGGCAAACATGCTCTTGGTCAGGCTGGCTCGGATCTCGGCGGTGGTGGTCAGATAATAGTCTGAGAACTTCTCGAGGGCCGGATAGTACGTCAGGTCGTGGAGGAACTTGACGCTGTCGTTCAGTTGGTGATCGAAGTTGTACCCCGCCTGGGCCGACAGTTCGCTGTTGCTGTCGGTCGCGTTGTCGAATTTCTCGTAGAGCGACGCCAGACCGAGCGAGGTGGAGAAATTCGTCCTGGGCGACTCGATCCACTGATAACCGGCACCGCCGCCGACCACAACGCGTCGATCCAGCTCGGCGATCGCGTCCTTCTCATAGCTGCCGTTGATGAAGCCGAAGAACTTCTTCGAGAAGAAGTAGTCATACTGGGCCTTGGCCCGCCACCAGTCTTCGGTGGTCCTCTCCTCGCCGCTGTCCGGATCCTCCTGTTTTCCCCTGGCATAGTTGGCGCTGGCAGTGGTGCGGTCCTTTTCGCTGCGCCGCGCGACGCTGATGTTGGCGTTGACGGCCTCGGTCGAGGTGTTTCCGCTGGTGGCGGTCACGCCGGCAGAGATGCTTCCCGTCCACTTCACCGGGGGCTTGGGCGGCGGGTTCATGGAGGCCAGGTCCGTCAGTCGGAAGGTCTGGGCTCTCAAGGCCGTGCCGGTGTCGATGGCGAAGGTGCCGGCTTCGGCTGCCATCACGGGCTGGTTCAGGACAGTGCCGTCATTGAGGTGGACCTCCGCGGGTGCAGTTGTGCTGAAGGTCAGGACATCCGCCAGGGCGACGGTCACCTCGCCCGCGGCGTCTGCCTTGAAGACGAGCTTGCCGTCGGTGAGCTTGACGAGCGTGCCGGTAAGGCGGTCTCCGTTCTTCAGGTAGAGCTCGTCGGCCTGCACCACTGCCGACAGCAGGCCAAGGCAGATTGCTGCTAATATCAGGGTACGATACATTCTCGGGCCTCCTTTCAATCAGATCACGTGGCAGACACTGCACGGCGCGTCGGCCGAACTATTCTTCTCGCCCTCACGTCCTTCCCCCTGCGGCGGCCACCAAGTTGCCGTTCTTGAGATGCACATCCTGCTGCGGGAATGGTATTGTAAGCGCATTTTTCTCCAAGGCAAGCTTAATATTGGCGGTCAGGTCAAAATAGGCAGGCCAGTAGTCGGCGCAGGTGACCCAGGGCCGGGCGACAAGGTTGGCGCGGCACTCGGCCGGTGCCGAGACCGCCACGACGGGGGCCGGATCGGGTAGAATCCGCCGGTCTGAGGCCGAGACGCCCTCGATGACCTTCTTGGCCTTTTTCATATCATCTTCATAGGAAATGCTGATGGCCATGTCCACACGCCGGGTCGCATTGATCGTATGATCGCCTTGAACGGGTTGTTGGCCGTTCAGGATGCGAACCGGTACGCACGGCTTGCACATGCGGATTGGAGACTCAGAGAGGTGTATTTTTCTTCCCCATTGCTCTGTCAGAGACTCTATGCGCCTTACTTGAAGATCGTATTACTGCGGGCTCGAAGTTGCAGTTCAGTGATTCTCCGGTTTTTCGTACGGATTTCGCGTGGCTGCCGGCGCTCCGGATGGCCGGGCACCAGGGTACCCGGGCCGGCAGACCAGGTTCCTCGCCTGGATCGCGGCAACTACGTGTGTGAAAACACTCGGGCAACCGTGTGGCAGCCTCATCCCGATAGACATCGGGATGAGGCTGCCACCCAGACGCTTCAACGACTCAGCAATGGCGATGCCCTTAAACCTGCCCAGACACGCAACTAGGGAGTATCCAGTCCTTTCTTGATCGTCTATAATAAGATGCTATCCTGGAAAAGAGTATGAAGCCAAAGCACGAGAAATCGACGGATTCCGAGCTCCTGTTGCACTACATGGAGGGCGACGAAGCCGCATTTGCCGAGATCGTCAACCGGTACAAGAACAGCCTGTACGCGTTTCTGCGGCAATTTCTCAATCGCATGGACCTCGTCGAGGACGTCTTTCAGGAGACGTTCCTCCAGCTTTTCAACAGCCGTGAGAGCTTCGATCCGGAACGGCCCTTGAGGCCGTGGCTGTTCACGATCGCGGCCAACAAGGCCAAGGACGCTCTCCGCAAGGCCCAGCGGACCAGCGCCGTGCCCATCGGAGCCATCTCGGACGAACAGGACATGTCGTTCGACGAGATGCTCAACACCCTATCGTCCAATAACAGCATTCCGTATGATGAACTGGAAAGGAACGAAACCGCCGCCCGCGTCAACGAGGTGATCGGCAGCATGCCCGAGAACCTCCGTCAGATCCTGCTGATGGCCTACTTCCAGAGATTTTCGTACAAACAAATGGCCGACGCCCTCAGTATACCCATAGGGACTGTCAAGAGCCGCTTGCATGCGGCCATAGCCCGGTTTGCCAAAGACTGGAAAGCACTTGCAGGGAGTCAAGAGGTCAAATGACGTCGTTCAGTGATCGGCATCGAGAACTGCTGTTTGATTATTCTCTGGGTCTGACATCCGAAAGCGAGACGGTGGAAGCTGAGAGGTTGTTGGCGGAATCTCCGGAAGCCGTGAGTCTCTACGATACGTTGCGAAGCGTTCTTTCTCCTTTGGATGCCCTGGAAGTCGAGCCGTGCCCGGAGGAGCTGGCCGCCAGAACGGTTCTTCGTCTCAAAGAGGTTTCGCACGACGCCCTGCCCCCGGATCGGGTGGAGGAATTTCTGCCGGCCGGAGAGATCGGACCGTCAACGATCCGGATCCCCTTCTGGAGGAACTGGGGCGATATTGCCGCTGTAGCGGCGGTCCTGGTCCTGACTTTTGGAGTCCTGCTGCCGACGTTGAGTTTTGCCAGGCAGCAGTATTGGCAATCCCGGTGCCAGGCCAATCTGGGCGCGGTTCAGGAGGGAATGGTCCGGTATGCCGGCGACCACGACGGCCAGTTTCCGAGCGTTCCCATGGAGGACGGCGCCCCATGGTGGAAGGTGAGCTATCAGGGGCCGGAGAACCACTCCAACACGCGTCGCGGCTGGCAGCTTGTCAGGGAGAGATACGTGTCCCCGGACAAGTTTATCTGTCCGGCCAGGCCCATCGACGGCAAGGTGTCCTTCGAGAATCTGAAGGTGGAAGACTACAGCGACTTCCCCGACCGCAGGTTTATTTCTTTCAGCATTCGAATCGGTTGTCCGCGATCGAAAGAGACCAATTCCGGGACGCGCAGGGTGCTTGTGGCCGATCTGAATCCTATCGCCGAGAAGCTGCCCGCGGATTATTCCGCGGAGTTCAGGCTGCGCGTGGACGAGGACCTGCTGAAGGCAAACAGTCGAAACCACGGCGGGCGCGGACAGAATGTCGCGTTCAGCGACGGCTCCTTTCAATTTCTTCGGCAGCGGCACACCAGTCTCTCCGAGGATGACATCTTCATGCCGGCGGACATCACCGACGGTTGCGAGATGCGCGGCTACGAACGGCCCTGTTCCGAGAAGGACGCGTTCGTCGCCCCGTGAGCGGCAGGTGGTCTGCGGATCGAGCCCCAGGGGAGGATGTCACATATCCGGGCGGCGCTCGTTGTCCAGGCAAATTCTCGCGTTTCGCTGGAGTCTGTCCCGCCCGGTCCTGCGGATGGGGGAATCGGCAAAACGGGCCTCGAACGATTCAGCGCTCAACTCAAGCAGTTCCTCCAGGTTCAGTCGCACGTTCTCCTGGTGAAAGCGGAGTCTCCTGTTCGCGCGAGGTGGTGCGGCGTGCCGATGGGGACATGCCAGGACGCAGGCATCGCAGCCGAAGACCCGCTCGCCGATCTTCGCCGCCATCTCGGGCGGGATGTCCCCTTTGTGTTCGATGGTCAGGTAGCTGATGCACTTGCGGGCGTCGAACGTGCCGTCCGCCGCAAGCGCGCCGGTGGGGCAGGCTCGGACGCAGCGGTCGCAGGCGGCGCACGATCCGCGTCTGGCCCGGTCAGGTTCAAGCTCGACGGTGGTCACCAGTTCCCCCAGGAAGACCTGCGGCCCGAGCGCTGGGTGGATCAGCATGTGATTGGTTCCGACAAAGCCCAGACCTGCGCGGACCGCCAGGGCCCGTTCGGCCAGCGGGACTGAGTCCACGCAGGCTTTGAATCGGTGTCTGCGGTCCGTCCGCGCGCGAAGGAAATCCGCCAGTTCGAACAAGAGCGGTTTCATGAACTCGTGATAGTCTTCGTACCAGGCATATTGGGCCACAGCCCCTGTTCGCTGAGGATGTTGCGGGGGGGCGGGTAAACTGTCCGGCTTGTAGTTCAGAGCCACGACGATCACCGACTGCGCCCCGTCCAGCAGGGTCGCCGGATGGATGCGTTTCTCGATGTTGCGATGCATGTACTGCATCCGGCTGGCGTGACCGGCTCCCAGCCACGCCCGGATCTGTGCAACGTCGGCGTCCGCAACAGGCGACGCGTCGGTGATTCCCACGGCATCGAATCCGAGCACGAGCGCCCGATCCTTAATCTCCTGTTCGAGGATCATGGACGCCATTATACTACGGCCGGATCAGAGTTCGAAACGACGGACAGGAATCGGAGGTCGTTTATGAAGAACATCAGCGGAATATCGGCATGTACGATCGGCGTGCTTCTGGTGGGTCTGGCGTCTTCGGTGTGGGCCGAGACCATCGTGATGTGGGACTTCACGCAGGGGATGCAGGGGTGGATCGGAAACAACTTCGTTACGGATCTGACCGCCAGTTCCGACGGCCTGGCATTCGTCTCGACCGGGATCGACCCATGGATCGAAGGGCCCGCAGTGGACCTGCCCGAGGGGACCATGACGCGCGTCACCGTGACGATGAAGTCCGACGCCGACGCCGGCGGCGAGCTTTTCTACGGCCGGCATTTCGAAGCGGGACGCTCCGTTCGCTTCATGGTAACCAACGACGGACAGTGGCATGATTATGCGCTGATGATCCGCCAGCCGCCCGGACCGGGCACGCGCTTCCGCCTCGACCCGGCCACAGGGCCCGGCTCAATTGTGGTTCGTTCCATTCGCGTGGAATCTCTGGCCGCCGTCGCTCAACCGCCGTTGAAAAGGCCGCAACGCCTCGACCCGGCCCGGGCCGACCTGGCGGTGATTCAATCCGGTGACCTGCTTCTGAGGCATTCGCCCGCGCGCTGGGGCGACTTCTTGATCGACTGCGGTGGTGTCGAAATGGCGGCGGGGCACGCGTCGGAGATTGTCGGCGTCATGCTCGATGGGCGGCTCCAATGGCTCGATCTGTCGTCCGCTCGGTCTTCCTGCAAGGTGACATCAGGCGCTCTTACATGCGTTGCGAGTCTGACCGATCCCGCAGGCGGCCAATGGCGACTGACGCGGCGGGTCTCGCCGGGGCGAGTTCCCGGAACGCTCGTGGTGGACACGGAATTCGCGACCGACCGGGACCGCGAGGTTGTTTACCTGCCCTGGCTGACCCTGTTTGCGGGACTCGACACCTTTGGCCCGCGCAAGACTCAGGGGCTTCTGGCCGGCCTGGAATATTTGGAGGATGAGCCGAGCAGCAGCGAGGCGGACATCACCACGCCTGAGCACGTCCGCCGCGTGCCCGATCCCGTCAAGATTACGTTCCCGCTGATGGCCATTGCCCACCAGGATCGCTACATTGGACTGATCTGGGAGCCGTCCGACGTGGCAGCGCCCGTCTTCGACTCGCCCGATAAGATCTACGGCAGCAGCGCTGGCGTGATGGCGCTGACCGCGCCGGCAGTGGGGGACCTTCGCTTCGAGAATGACCTGGCGGCGCACACGCCGTTTCTGCTCCGCGCGGGTGAGCCGATCCGCTCGCGCGTTCTGATCATCGGCGGAGAAGGGCAGACGACTGTTCCTGCCGTCGAGAAGTACGTTCAAGTCCGAGGGCTGCTGCCTGTTCCCACGTTCGAGGGCGGATTCGACGCGGCGGTGACCCTGTTGGCGCACGGCTGGCTGGACTCGGCGATCAACGAGGGCGGTCTGTTCCGCCACGCGGTCTGGGGGACCGCCTTCGGGGCCCAGCCCGCCTCTGACGCGCCGGTGTACATGGACTGGCTCGCACGTTACTGCGGCGATGCCGACTTGGCCGCGCGGCTGAACGACGGTCGGGACCTGGCGCTGAGCAAGCTACCGGCCGGACAGCCCTATTGGGGTACGGTTTCCCACGTGCGGACACCGGCGCCGGCGCTGATCCTTGGCGAGGTCGAGTCCTACGTTCTGTCCAGGCAGTCCGAAGCCGTCGCCTTGCTCGAGAATTTCGATGCCCAGGGGATCAAGCACTATCTGCCGGGCAAGGTGGACTACTCGAGGGGGCACTTCACGTACCACGCCAATGGCCTGGCGGCGGCTGATGTGACGCGGATCCTCGAAGCGGCGACCCTGTCGGCCGATCCCCAGCTCATCGAGCAGGGTCTGGCGCTGCTGGACAAGCAGACGGACCTCTATGCCGGCACGGTCCCGCGCGGGGCGCAGACCTGGGAAGTGCCTCTGCACACGCCGGACATTCTCGCGTCCGCCTATTTGGTCAGAGCTTATACGCTGGGTTTCGTCCTTTCGGGCAGGCCCGACTATCTCGAACAGGCCCGATACTGGGCCTGGACGGGTGTTCCGTTTGTCTACCTGGCGAACCCGACAAAGGGCGAGGTGGGTCCCTATGCGACGATCGCGGTCCTGGGCGCGACGAACTGGAAGGCGCCGATCTGGTTCGGCCAGCCGGTCCAGTGGTGCGGCCTGGTCTACGGTTCGGCACTGCATCAGCTCGCTCAGTACGACTCGTCCGGACCCTGGCGGATGTTCGCCAAGGCCATCACGGCAACGGGTCTCCAGATGACCTGGCCGCAGAGCGACCGCAAGCGTCAGGGCCTGCTGCCCGACTTCTTCCACCTCAGGGCGCAGATCAGCGATGGGCCCGCCATCAATCCCGGAACCGTCCAGGCGCATCTGCCCGAGCTGTTCGGGCAGGGCCGGCTGTACGACGTCCGCAGGATAGAGGGGTGGAACTGGTTCATTCACGCGCCGTGCGAAATCGACGAATTGCAGCAGTCAAATGACATGGTGAGCTTCGAGGTCGCCGGCTGGGGCGACGCCGCTTTCACCGTTCTGATCTCCGGCGTCCAGGACGAGCCTTCCGGCGTGATGATCCGCAAGCCCGGCGG
>CAZNSM010000123.1:0-15095 GCA_964575615.1 uncultured Pirellulales bacterium
TGGCGAACGCTTCGATGCCGTGCTCTTTGATAGCCTTCAGGTTCGCCATGACCTTTCGATACGGCGGGTACGAAGACGACTCCTTCACCTGCTCATATTCCTTCTCGCTCTTGAACTTGGCGCAGGGAAAGTCGGCACACTGGCCGCAGACCTCCAGGCCCTTGTTCCTGACGGCGCAGGTGATGAAGGAGCAGGAAGGGTGCTTGTGGAAGAAGTCGGGGCCGGCGCAGCCGGGACAGCGCGAAGGCCCTGCCGTGTAGTACCTCGGGCACAGGCCGCAATCGAGGCCGCACACGCCAATCGTCGGATACTTCTTCACGACCGGGCTTGTCCGTTTTTCTGCCATCTCAGTCAGCCTTTATCTCAACTTCCTGTGGCGCCCCCGGCCACCTCACCACACTCCCGGCAGCAGGCGGTAGCGCACCCGCTCGGCGTACTCGCGGTAGCCCGCCAGCTCATCGTGCAGGACGCGATCCTCCAGCGCGGTGCGGACGACCAGGATCGCCGTCAGAAGAACGGCCGGAAGAAACGCCCATCGCGAATCGAGAAAGACAGGCGTAGCCAGGGCCGCCAGCAGCGCCCCGGCGTAACCGGGATGCCGCATCCAGCGATAGGGGCCGCTCGAGACCACGTGATGGCCGCGTTCGGACTGGATGCGCACGACGCCGGAGAAGAAGCGGTTTTCGAGCAAGGCGTACGACGCCCAGGCGTAGCCGGCCAGGATCGCGACCAATGAGAGGATTTTTGCCAAGCGGTCGAACGGCGCCGACCAGCCCCACCGCGCATCCAATCCGGCCACCAGGGGGACGAGGCCATAGCCGAAGCCGACGAGGGGAGCCAGAAGCCGGTCCCACCGTTTGGTGTTCTCGTGTTGCGCGAAGCGGGCGCGTTCGGCGATCAGGTCGGGATGGCGCCGGGCGGCCAGGACCCGGCTGACGACAAAGCCCAGGATGAAGATGACGGCGTACGCCCACGCCTCCCACCAGTCCCAGCGCCATGCGAGCAGCAGCGGCAGGAACGGGATGAGCACGACCACCGCCAGCAGCCCAACCACGATGCATAGAGAAATCGTCTTGCGCCGATCGTCCATCGTTTGCTCCGCGTCACGAGTTCATCAGGGATGGCACATCTCGATGTCGCACGTCTCAGTACACACCGACCACGAGAGCGGCCGGTTCTCGTCTGGTCCATTATGGCACGGCCCCTGCGGGTGGACAAGAAGAATTGCCGGCGGACATCTGCCGGTCTGCCGGGGGAGTGATTATTCGCCCCGGCCAACCCCGTTCGAAGGGCGCAAGGAGACGCCCCCGCCGCCTCAAGACAGGCAATTGTGTCGCGCATCGGGCTTGACACGATGGATCGAATGATCTATAATACAGGTCTATGGTTATTGTTCTGTAAGAGAAGTCAGGCTCCGCCGAGCAGAAGCGCAGGCATGTGGCTCCTATCGTCGCCACGTGCGGCGGAGGGATTATGGCTTCTCATCCTCCCGACGAATTTCCACGACAGACAAACTGCGCGGGCCCGCATCCTCGGATGCGGAGTTCGCGGGCAAGAGAACACTGGAGATGTGAATCATGGGTACGGAAAGACTCCCGGAGTTTTTCTACGAGATATTTGACGCGTCCCTGCCCCGTCTCGGACCAGGAGACGACGCTTCGACAACCAGGGCATGGCAAACGCTGCGTGCCACGACGGCGCGGGACGAAGGCCGGGCGGCCGGCCCGATGCGGATTCTGGACATCGGTTGCGGCAATGGCGCCCAGACCATCTGTCTGGCGAAGCAGGTGAACGGATCGATTCTGGCGATGGACAACCATCCGCCCTTTCTGGCCGAGTTGCAGCGCCGCGCGGCGGCCGCAGGCGTGGCCGCGAAGATCCAGGTAGCGCTGCGGGACATGCACAGCCTGACGAAGGACGACGGTCCGTTCGACGTCGTCTGGTCGGAGGGCGCGCTGTTCGTCATGGGCTTTCGCAAGGGTCTGGAGACCTGTGGCGTCCTGCTGGCACCCGGCGGCGGGCTGGTGGTCAGCGAGCTGGCCTGGCTGCGGCCTGATCCGCCGGAGGATTGCCGACGGTTCTGGGCCGAGGCGTATCCTGCCATGAGCAGTATCGCGGACAACCTAGCCTTGATCGAGGCCTGCGGGTACGAGGTCCTCGAACACTTTGCTCAGCCGGAATCGGCCTGGTGGGAGCCCTTCTACCATCCGCTCGAACAGCGTCTGGGCGTGTTGCGAAAGCGGCACGCCGCAGACGCAGAGAAACTGGCCCTGATGGAGTCAATTCAGAAGGAGATCGACGTCTATCGCCGGTACTCGGCGTTCTACAGCAACGTATCCTACGTGATGCGGCGACGCTGATCGGCTGGCCACATTTTGGGCGGACAATCCCGCTCGGTGGTGAGAAAATCGACAGGCAGGGCAACATCGCGTTGCCCTGCCTGATCGCATCTGATGCAGACTCTTGACCTACGCGGTCACGCCTTCGGCTCAGAAAGGTTTGTGCAGCGGCTCCGTGCGGCCGGCCAGTCCGGCGACTTCTTCGGCCGACATGGCCCGATTGTAGATGCGCACATCGTCGAGCATTCCCTGGAAGAAGTAGTTGCCGGGTCCCTCGGTGGCGCCGCCGCCGATCCGCAACGGACTCTCCGTGTTCAGCACGAACGCGGCCGTGCTTTCGCCGACGAGCCTCCCGTTGACGTAGAGCGCTTTGTCGCCGTTGACACAGGTCCCGACGACATGGGTCCACTCGCTGAGTTGGGCCGCCGGACCTGCTGTGCCGTTCCAGCCCGTCCCGGTGCCGGTCCAGAACTCCCACGTGTTCGTCGGAGTCAGGTAGAGGATGTAACCCCTTTGCGGACCATCGTCGCGAGAGGTGAGCGGCGAACGGTAGTTGCTTCCCGCCGGGTCCGGGTTGGCCCAGACGCTGACGGTGAACGTCTCCGTATTCAGCTCGGCGCTGTAGGGAACGTCCACAGCGTCGCCTGTGCCGTCCACCGCCAGGACCTGTCCTCGGGCCGGATCGCTTGCGATCGTGGCATTGCCCATTGCGACACCATGATGGGACCCCACGGAATCGTTCAGGTCGCCGTCGAATGTGTAGCGGGCCACCAGACCGGCGTCATCCGGCTCGGTCGGCACAACGAATTCCGGGACCTGCGGGTACAGCCGGATGTCGTCGATGTACAGCGTCCCCGTGGCGCCGGCTCCTTCGATGCCGATCGTCAGAGACGTCACGCTGCGCAGGTTCCCGCCGACCGCTGACAGATCGATGTTCCAGGGCATCCACATGCTTTCCGCAATGTCACCGGCCGGGCCGTCGTAGGACACCTTGGCATTGTCGATCTTGACGTACAGCCGGCCGCCGTTGCCTGCGGCGCCGTGGAAGTACAGCGACAGGCTGCGAATCCCGTAGAGCGTCCAATCCTGGTCGAGGGCGAACTCGGTCTCGGAGACGGCCGCGGCCGTGTTGTCGTAGAACAGCGGCATGGCCTGAGCGCCGCCGTGGACAATCGTCTGCTCGGCGAAGGGGGCGTTAAGATAGCCGACCGTCGAGCCGGTCTCGTTGACCCAGCCGTCGATCCAGGTGTCAAAGATCGTCGTGCCGGCGTCGACGTCGTCGTTGTAGCTCTCGAAGTCATCCACGACAATGTAGTCCTGGGTCGCAAAGCTCCAGACGGGCCCTGCCCATGTCGCAATAGCTTCCGCTTCGTTGACTTCATGGATTTGCCAGTAGTACGTCGTGCCCAGACTCAATGCGCCGGGATCGAAACTCGGCACATCGACGGCGCCCGCCAGCGTCAGGGCGTTCGGGTCCGTGCTCAGATACACCTCGTGCGAGACGGCCTCGCGACCACCGCGCCAGCTCAACAAGGAGCCCACGTCAACGTTGGTAGCGCCATCGGCCGGCTGCGGCTCGCTGGCCTGGACCGGAATGTACATGAAGCGGACTTCGCTCAGGCCGTACTGGCTCATCAGCCCGTGGCCGCTGTTGACCATCAGGCGGACGTACCTGGCCGGGACCCCCCCGAGGTCGACGGCGGTGTTGGCCGTGTACGTGGGACTCGCGGTGGCCTTGGCGAACTCGACATCACCCAAGACCGTCCAGTCGGTCCCGTTCTCGGAGTACTCGACGGTCACGCCCTTGAGCCCGAAACCGAGAATGATCTCGAACTGAACGTTGTAGTTCCAGACCAGAAGCTCGTGGAGCTTGTAGACGCGGTCGAATTCGTACTGGATGTACAGGGCCTCGCCCTCCGGGGCCTTGGCCAGCCACATGTCGTCGCTCTCGATGGAGTGCTCGTCGGCGGCATTGAGCCCGGAAGCGTTGACCGTGTTCTCCGGTCCGGCGTCTGGCTCCGAGATCCCGTTGCTGGTGGCGATGACGTTCTGGATGGGATAGGCGAATAACTCGGTGGTGAAGCTCCAGACGTCGCCGGTGAAGATCGTGTTGTCGGGGGCGGCGTTGACCTCGTCGACGCGCCAGTAATACGTCTGGCCGAAGTCGAGCAAGCCGGCTGGATCGTAGCTCGCAGCCGCCTGAGCCTGGCTGGCCAGCACACCCATCGGATTGGCCCGGCTGGCGGCGTTGACGTCGTCGAAGGACGTGCCGAAGTAGACGTCGTGCGTCGCGGCGAACTCGCCGGCCGTCCAGCTCAGGACCACATCGCGAAGCACCTCCGACGCCTCGTCCTCCGGCTGAGGCTCCGAAGCCGATCCCGGCGGAGCAATGCCCTCCATCGCCCTGCGAATGTCCCCTTCCGTCAGGGCGTGGTCGAAGATGGCGACATCGTCAGCACTGCCCGCATAGGACTCCCCGGCAGACCCGGGGTCACCGCCAACGTAATACGTCACATTGGTCCCATCAGTGATCTGGAAGGCCGACTCCTGCGTGAGAGCCCCGTTGACGTAGATCCGGAAGTTCGTCTGGTCCCCTACCACGGCGGCGTGCGTCCACTGGTTGGCCGGAACCACTCCTGCGGCGGTCTCGCACATGCCCCCCGCCCAGGCGGTGTTCACGCGACCGCGCCAAGACAGCCGCCCATCGTTGTTGATGAACAGCGTGTCATTCGAGGTGTTGTTCGCTTTCCACGACCGAAAGATCTGCTGCCACGTGTTGCCGGTTCGCGTGGGGTTGATCCAGACCGTCAGCGTGAACGACCCGCGAAACAGTTCGGACGTCAACGTATCCGAGGCGGGAATAGCCACGCGGCTGTTATTGAACGCCAGCGCACTTCCCAATTGCCCGGCGACCACGGCCGGACCGCCTTCCAGGGTCCCGTCGTTTCCATTTCCGCTGGAGTCCGGCGTCGTGTCCGCGACAATCTCGTCCAACGGCCAGTGTGCGACCAGGTCGGCCGAAGCGCTACCGCCCACCATCAGCACCAACAGAAGCAGGGTCAGACACAACGATGCAACGCGCATAATCAGTCCTCCTTCAAAGCACGATGAACGGTATCACGCAGCACTCACGCACGTGAGCACACACCTTCTCCGAGACAGGAAGCAACAACGTCCGCACACGCAACTCTCTCCACCTTCCATCCTGATTTCGGATCGCGGATTCGCAGCCGCAAGCGAATCCAAAATCCGCAGTCCCCAATCTGCAATCAGGGCCCGGGTAGCTCGCCCCAATCCGTTCAACTGACTCAGTGGCTGGGGGTATAGCCGAGCTTGCCCCAGCAGCCCCTTTGCACCTGATACAGATCCTGGAAGCCTTCCGTGGTATTCGGCGCCCAGCCGACCTGGGGCCCGGTGTTCTCCTCATCGCGAGCATGCTTGATCGTATCCGTGCCCTTCCACTTCCAGTGCTCGACGTGCCCATCGGCGAAAGAAAGCGTCGTCCCATCGCCGTGTCGAACCGGCGGGCTGTCGAACCACGTCTCGAGGTGATAGTAGACAGCGTAGGCGTCCGAGGTCATGTAGCCTTCGTCGATGAAGACCAGTCGATAGGCCGGAGCAGGATCGCGGATTTCGCTCCGCTTCTTGACATGGGCCCCGCGTACACCCTGGACCCACGGATGACAAACGGCGTTCATCGAGAACATGATCGCGTAGTGGAACGCCTCGCCCCGTCTGCCGGTAGGACAGCGATAGATCTTCTCATTCTTGATGTAAGGCCACAGGGCGCCACGGCGAATGTCCTCCTTCGCCGCCTCCAGGTCCAGGGGATGGTAGCCGTCAATCCAGGCCAGCTCGTTGGTATGGTTGCCCCAGGACAGATTCTGGTTGCTGAAACCCGTGGCGCCGTTGACGATCCGGTCGTCGTTCTCGTCGGCGTACATGTTCCAGGCCAGGGTCAACTGCTTGAGATTGCTCAGGCAGGCTGCCCGGCGGCCCTGCTCGCGGGCCCGGTGCAGGGCCGGCATCAGAACCGCCATCAGGATGGCAATGATCGCGATGACGACAAGCAACTCGATGAGGGTAAACGCTCTGCGAGTCATAGGCCCTCCACTGACTTGGGGTGTGCCGTTCATACCACCTCCCGACAAAAAAGCCATTCCTATAATATCACGCCCTCGGCGGGTCTACAACAAAAAACCGAGCTTACGGCGTGCCAGGGGCCGGTTGGGCTTGCATTCTGGGGGCGCGCCGGGGTAGGATGGAAATGGGCGCCGCCCCGTCGGTGGGAGCCGCCTTTTTGAACGCACTGAGACGGGGGTTTTGCCATGCGAGGAAATCGAGCCTTCACACTGATCGAGCTGCTGGTGGTCATCGCCATCATCGCCCTGCTCATGTCGATCCTGATGCCGGCGCTGGCCCGGGTGCGGGAGCAGGCCCGCATGATCGGGTGCGCGGCGAATCTGCGGCAATGGGGGCTGGTCAGCGCGATGTACGCCGAGGCCAACGACGGCAAGCTCTGGAGCGGCATCAGCACCACCTCCTGGTGGTGGCTCTTCCAGCTTCCCGAATCGCAGAAGGACTGGAAACAGAACAAGACGTGGTTCTGCCCGACGGCCACCAAACCAATCATCGACGAGTTCGGGGTCGCGGCGCCGACGCTGAACATCTTCAACGCATGGGGGATCTTCCGCGATCCTTACGAGGGGTACGACGCCGGTCCCAATGGGGTGGCCGGTAGCTATGGGCTGAACGGCTTTCTGATGGGCCGAACCCTCGACGCCAGCAACAGGCAGAGCTTCTGGGGCACGCTCACCGCCGTCCGGAATGCGAACAACGTCCCGCTGTTCATCGACGCCCTGCGGTTCGACCTGTGGCCCCAGTCCACGACGGCCCCCGCCCAGTACGAATTCGAGGCATGGACGAACGAGGACATGGCCCGCTGCTGCATCAATCGCCACGGCGGCTTCGTCGGCTGCGTCTTCGCCGACGCCTCGGTGCGGAAGGCGGGGCTCAAGGAGCTTTGGACGCTCCAGTGGAGCAAGAACTTCGATACGCGTGGCCCCTGGACGCTGGCCGGAGGGGTCACCGCAGCCGACTGGCCCGACTGGATTCGGAGGTTCCAGGACTACTGATCCGCCGGACCCGTCGCAGCCGCTCAGTCCCCGTCGTGTATGATGAACGTCACCTTCATGTCCACCCGGTATTCCACGATCTTGCCGTCCTCCACACGAACCTGCTGCTCCTTGATCCAGGCGCCGCGAATGTCTTTGACCGTCTCCGTGGCGCGGGCGATGCCTCTGCGGATCGCGTCCTCGAAGCTCTTGGGGGAGGAAGCACTGATTTCGATCACTTTGCCGATAGACATGGTTCCATCTCCTTGACTGTGGCCAGAACCAGCGTACGGACTCCATCGAGTTCTGCCCCTGCGGGCGAACCGGAACGAGCGCGGCCCGGGCGCATCCTGCTCCTGGAACGTAGTGGTCGACGAAGGCGATTGTTCAGTCAGGTTGGTGTTTTCGCCCGCGGGCGGGTCGATTTCGGCTCTTGAGGGCACCGACAGTGCCCGGAGCGGGCGAGCATTGCGGGGCATGGAACCGTCGGACGCCGGCTTGACAGGCACTGCGCAGGGGCGGACAATGCGGCGGTTGAGCCGGCGATCTATTCGGCCGGCGGGCGCAGTCGACAGGGAAGACTGGCGGATCGAGCTGTCCCGTGGCCTTGCCTCAAACCTATCACCTTGTTCCCGCCATGCGGGACGTCAGCGAGCAGGGTCTCCAGTTTCAGGAATACGCGGGCTACATTCATCGCGTGTTACAGGACACCACGCACACGACGTATCCGCGATACCTGTTCCTGGGCGCCTACGACGGCAAAACGCTGAGGCAATCCAATGGACAGGACGCGGTTGAAGTGTGGAACACCGCCGTGGTGAGCACGGGAAGCAGCGACGACCTTCGCGCGGTCATGCCGATCATGATTGCCGCCGCCGCGGACTACTTCGGCGGCAATACCGGCCGCAAGATCAAGAAGACGATGCTCCCGGGAAACCGGAAAGTCAAATGGGTCAGGGGCGAGTCCCCCGCCCCATAGGGCAGACGACCGCCCTGACGCCGATCCGAGCGAGAGTGTGTGTGAGAACATCCTGGTCCGCCTGTGACGTATGGGTGGCAGCCTCAAAGCGTAGTGCAACGGAGCTTTGGGGATGGTCCGCCTGCGGCGGATGCGTCGGCCACCCCCGGCGGTTTGCGCTCTCAAGGGAGTGCTGCCCTGAAATCTCGACAAACACTCCGCGCGACGTGGAGGGAAAACGGAGTTGACGAGCCCGCTGTCGATCGGTAAGGTGATTTAGAGGGCTCGGAAGGGTCTTCGCCTGGTATTCGCCAGGGGCCTGAGAGACGCGGAGGCCGAGCCTGCCGAGGTTCACTCGATGGGAAGGAGGACGTGTCATGTTCAAGCGATCATTGTCTGTATTTCTCTGCCTTCTGATTCCGGGCCTGGTCGGGTCCGCAGCCGCTCAGATGGACGAGAGCCTCATCGGCTGGTGGAAGTTCGACGAGGGCGCCGGCACGACGGCCGCTGATTCGTCCGGCAACGGCCGCGACATCGAGCTGGTAAGCACCACGTGGGAAGAGGGATTCGCCGGCAGCGCCGTGCACTTCCACGGCGCCGGCTACGGCAGAGACCGGGAGTTCTCCAGCACCGGCAACGCCATCACTCTATGCACCTGGGTGTGGCACGAGGCCTTCATCGCCAATCGCGTCGAGCGATACGTCACCGTCGGTCCGGAGATCGCCGTGATTCGCAAAGAGGCGGATGGACGCCTGCACTTCTACATCACTCCCGGCGGGGCGTTTTCGCACGCCTATGCCGGCAACGTTCTCGTGGAAGGCCAGTGGCAACACATTGCGGGCACCTGGGATGGGGCCGCCCAGCGTCTGTATCTCAACGGCGAGGAGGTTGCCACTCTGACGCCGAGCGGTGTTCTGGGCACCGGAACCATGTTCCGGCTGAGCAGTCCGGATGGAGAACCTCTGAACGGGATGCTGGACGAGGTTCGCGTTTACGACCGGGCCCTGTCGGGACGGGAGATCACGGCGGTGATGAACCCCGGCGGTCTGGTCAAGGCCGGCAAGCCGGTCCCGGCCGACAAGGCGACCGATGTGCCGCGGGACGTGACCTTAGGCTGGACGCCAGGAGAATCGGCGGTGACGCACGATGTGTATTTCGGAACGTCGTTCGATGATGTCAATGCCGCCGGCCGGAGCAATCCGCTGGGGGTGCTGCTGAGTCGGGACCAGTCGGACGCCACGTTCGATCCGCCGGGTCTGCTCGATTTCGAGACGACGTACTACTGGCGCGTCGACGAGGTCAACGGCGCCCCTGACTTCGCGATCTTCAAGGGCGACATCTGGAGCTGCACAACCGAACCGTTCGCCTATGCAATCGCCAACATCATCGCCAGCACCAACGGCAATTCCGACGCGGGTGCAGGGCCTCAGAATACCGTCAACGGCTCCGGCCTGAATGCCGCCGATCAGCACTCCACTAACAGCAGCGACATGTGGCTGGCGCTGCCCGGCAACGAGCCGATCTGGATTCAGTGGGACTTCGACGGCCTCTACAAGCTCCATGAGATGCTCGTCTGGAACTACAACGTGCAGTTCGAGCTGATCCTCGGCTTCGGGCTCAAGGACGTGACAATCGAGTATTCCGAGAACGGTACAGACTGGACCGCGCTGGGCGACGTGCAGTTGAGCCGGGCCACTGCCAGCCCGACGTACGCCGCCAACACGACGGTGGATCTCCAGGGTGTAGCGGCCCGGAGCGTGCGGATGACCGTCCACAGCGGTTGGGGCATGATGGGCCAGTACGGCCTGAGCGAAGTCCGCTTCATGAATATCCCCACCCAGGCCCGCGAGCCGCAGCCGGCCGACGGCGCAACGGACGTCAGCGTTGAAAGCTCGCTGGCTTGGCGGGCCGGTCGCGACGCCGTGTCGCACGAGGTCTACTTGGGCGCCGACGCCGCGGCGCTGGCCCTGGTTGCCACCGTCGGCGCCAGCAGCTACACGCCCGACGAACTGAATCTCGGCGCCACGTACTACTGGCAGATCAACGAAGTCCAGGAGACCGAGTCCTGGCAAGGACCCGTCTGGACCTTCGCGACCCAGGAGTACATCGTGGTCGATGACTTCGAAAGCTACAACGATGACCTCGACGCCGGCACGACGATCTTCGATACCTGGCTCGACGGCTGGGTCAACGACACCGGCTCGACCGTCGGCCATCTCGACGCCCCCTTCGCCGAGCGGACCATCGTCCACGGCGGCGAGCAGTCCATGCCCCTGTTCTATGACAACACCTCCGTCGCCGTCTCCGAGGCGGATCTGGAGCTGTCGGCGGACTGGTCGCGGCACGGCATCAAGAGCCTGTCGCTGTACTTCTACGGAGCCGCCGGCAACACGGGGCAACTCTACGTCAAGATCAACGGCACGAAGATTGCCTACGACGGACCCGCGATCAACCTGGCGCGTGCGTCCTGGCAACTGTGGAGCATCGATCTGACAAAGGCCGGCAACGTCAGCAACGTCCGCTCGCTGACCATCGGCGTCGAGGGCTCAGGCGCCAAGGGTGTCGTGTACATTGACGACATCCGGCTGTATCCTGAGGTCCTCGCCTACGCTTCGCCGGACGTCACCGGCGCGGGCGATGCCGTGCAGGGTGTCCCCAACGACGCGGACTGGCCTGCCGCCGAGACGCCGAACCTGGCGATCGACGACAACGTGGACACGAAGTTCCTCCACTTCAAAGGCGAGACGGAGCCGACCGGGATTCGGGTCACTCCGCTGGTCGGACCGACGGTGGTGACAGGCCTGACGCTGACGAGCGCCAACGATGCGCCCGAACGCGATCCGGTCGCGTTCGAGCTATACGGTTCGAACGCGACGATCGACGGGCCATACACGCTGATCGCCGACGGCGAGGTGGCCGACTTCGCCGGCGCGACCGCCTGGCCACGGCTCACGAAGACGACTACTCCTATCGAGTTCGCCAACACCGTCGCATACGCGCACTATCAACTGCTGTTCCCGGCCGTGCGCACCCCCGCCTCGGCCAACAGCATGCAGATCGCCGAGATCGAACTGCTCGGCGCCGTCGCCCAGTAGCGTTCGGGCGGCAAAGAAGTGTGTCCAGGGGCCTGTACCGCTCCGGTACAGGCCCCTTCTCCCCCAAGGCGCGCCCCTCCGAGCGAAGCGCGTGTCGTTTCGCCCCGTCTGTCACAGCCCAACCGAATCCAATCGTCTTACCAACAAGTTGAGGCATCGTCAGGACGTTTGCTAAAGTGAGGGCCTCCCTGTGTCCGATACAGAGCGATAATACATATCGGGCCAACCGAGGCCCGCGAGGTAGATCGATCCGGTCGAAGGCCGAAGATGGTCACTAAGTCCCTGTCATGGGCGTTATCGAGCATTCCGATGGAAAGGACATTTGATGAGAAGCCACACGATTCTCGCCACAGTCACCTGCATGTTGTGCGCATATGTCTGCGGCTGCGCGACGCCGACGCCGTCAATCTGGCCGGCTGCATCGTCGCAAATCTGGCTCCATTACGAGGCGGAACCGATGGCTTCGCCGGATGAGGCGATTGGCACCATCAAAAACCTCCAGCAGAACTTCGTCCAATGGAGCAGCGGCACGCCGCTGACCGCGCTCGACGTGGATGCCTTCGGCCTCCGGGCGAAGTGGGAATGGACGGAGGTCACGCAGCAGACCAACTACGTTCCCAGCTACGGCGGGTTCTTCGCCGGCTACAACTACGTCCCCGTCTACAGCGGGTCGTATCAGACGGAGACCTACAGCACCGACAAAAGTGACATGCTGGTGATCCCGTTCGACGATGTGAAGAGCCTGACCCTGTACCACATGCCGGACCTTCCCAGAGAGTTTAAGTACGGTCTCGTGGTCGGCAGCGCTGACAAGGAGATTCCCCTGCGGGTCGCGGACGAGCGGTCGCAACGTCAACTGGCCAACGCGATCTACACGCTGGCGGCGGCGCGCGGGGCCGGTCTTCAAGGTCCGTCCGTGGGATTGCGGCTCGGCGAGCCAACGCCCGAACAGCGGCAGGCTCTCGGCCTGCCGGGGGAGACCGGCCTTCTGGTCTGGTCCGTGGCCAAAGGCGGCCCGGCCGAGAAAGCCGGCATCCAGTTCCTCGACGTTCTGATGGAGGTCAACGGCCGGCCGCTGAAAACCGCCGACGGCGTGACGCCGATCGTACAGGCCGCTCAGCAGGCGAACGGGCAGCCTATCTCGGTCAGACTGCTGCGCCGGCAGATGGCAACCCAGCCGGTCACCAACAAGGCCGGGAAGGTCATCGGAGAGAAGGAAGTGGAGGAGAAGGTCGAGCATACGGTCGAAATCAATCTGTAGAACCTCGTCGCGCGGCCCATCCCTCGTTGTCACTCGAAGCACGTTGGCCAGCCGGGTGCAAGGCGTCCGGCACAGCCCCCGTCGGAATACGCGCACAGGCGGGTTGATTTGGTCGGCGGATTGCCCTACACTGTTCCCCGTCTTGGGTTCAGGGGCAATACGATTTGGCTGGATCATACGTCACATCTCGCTTGCTGCGCAACGCGGCAAAGGTCGTCCGGCTGGGGCTGCTTGCCGCCCTGCTGTCGGCCTGGTTGCCGGCAGCGACGGTTGCGGCAGACGGCTCGGTAACCGTACCGATCCTGAATCCGCCGCAGCAGGCGTGGTTCCCGGTAGCGCCGGCTCTGCCCCCTGCTCCGGACGACCGCGTCGAGGTGTCCACCGTCGAGGAACTCATCCGGGCCATCGAGGAAGCCCGGCCGGGCGAGACGATTCTGGTCGCCGACGGGCACTACCGGATGCCACGCTACGTCGAGATCTGCGCCAACCGCGTGACGCTACGCGGAGCCTCGGGGCATCGCGAGCGAGTTGTCCTCGACGGAGTCCAGAGCATGCACGGCGAGCTGCTCGGCTTCCGGAGCTGCTCGGACGTCACCGTCGCCGATCTGACGATTCAGAACATCCGCTACAACGGATTCAAGATCAACTCCGACTCCGGCGTCCAGCGGCTGACGATCCGCAACTGCATCATCCACAACATCTGGCAGCGAGGCGTCAAGGGCGTCAAGGTGCCCGAGGAGGACCGCGAGACTCTGCGGCCGAAAGGCTGTCGCATCCAGTACTGCCTGTTCTACAACGACCGGCCCAAGCGGCTGGCCGACGATCCGCACGACATCGCGCAGGGCAACTACATCGCCGGCATCGACGTGATGTACGCCAAGGGCTGGACCATCTGCGACAACGTGTTCGTCGGGATTCAGGGCCGGACCTTCGAAGGACGCGGCGCGGTGTTCCTCTGGTTCGACACGCAGGATTGCGTCGTCGAGCGCAATATCATCATCGACTGCGACGTCGGCTTGCAGATCGGCAACCCGCACCGCGCCGACGGCGTGCAGTACCACTGTCTCCGATGCGTCGCGCGGAACAACTTCATCACGCGGGCGCCCGAGGCGGGCATCGTGACGGTCTACACGAAGGACTGCGCGGTCGTGCACAACACAATCCACGACCCGGGCACCCGGATGAACCGTCTGCTCCGCACGGTCTTCACGAACGACGGACTGCTCGTGGCAAACAATCTGCTCAGCGGGCCGGGGACCAGCAACGAGTCCGACAGTGAGATTCGGTTCCTCGGCAATCTGCTGCGCGACGTGTCGGGCGCCTTCACCGATCCGGCCCGTGGCGATCTCCATCTGACGCAGGCAGCCGGCGGGATCGTCGACCAGGGCGCCGCTCTGCCTGCGCCGGTCGACGATGACATCGACCGCCAACCCCGTGACGATCGGCCCGACATCGGTGCCGATGAACGAATCTGAGAACCATACAGAACAGCCAGGTCCATCGAAGAAAGGTACACATGCGCACCGCTACAACAGTTCTGATTGTCGCTCTGATCCTCCTCGCCGCCGCGCCATTGCACAGCGAGGAAGCCCCCTACCAGGCCACCACCACCGCCGATCCGCAGATCGCGCCCGCCGACCTGGAGCTGCTCCTGAAACCCTTGCGCAAAGACGAGCTGATCGTCGAGACGGAAGCGTGGCTGGCTCTGCTCCAGGCCAAGGTCCGGGAGATCAGCCTGGCCGAGATCGAGGCGAAACAGAAGGGACGCGAGATTTCCGAGACCAAACAGGACCTCAAGGAGCAGATCAAGGAGATCCAGCAGGAGGCCGAGCCCAACGCGGCGCCGTCGGCGACCGCCGAGACCAATCTGCCGGCGACGCGCATCGAGCAGCAGATTCAGGAGAAGCTCGACACCCTCGACCAAAAGGCGGAAGAGATCGTCGAGGCGGCGGTCGACGTGAATCAGCCGGTCACGGAGGCCAAGGAGGCGAGCGCCTCGGAGAAGGACATCGCAAAGAAGACCGAGGCCGTGGAGGAAGCCAAGGCGAAGCTGCAACAGGCCGCCGCACAGGTCGAACGAGCCGGGATGGAACTGGAGGAAAAGGTCAAAAAGATCGGCGAGGCCGAGCTGGAGCTGCACGCCAAAGTCAGGGAGCAACTGCTGGCCAACATCAATCGCCTGCACGAGGAACAGACGGCGCTGACGGACCGCGTGCGCGTGGTGATCGCGGCACTCGAGGCCAAAGGGGGTGACGTCGCCGAGTACCGTAAGTACGTCGATGCCGTTTCCGGCCTGAAGGTGGACGTCAAGGACATCAGCGCGACGCG
>CAZNSM010000124.1:0-15043 GCA_964575615.1 uncultured Pirellulales bacterium
AGGTGCGGAGCTGGTCGGTGGCGACGCGGGTCTGGACCATCGAGTCGCGCTCGCGGACGGTGACGGTCTGGTCCTCCAGTGTCTGGCCGTCGACGGTGATGCAGAAGGGCGTGCCCGCCTCATCCTGCCGGCGGTAGCGCCGGCCCACGGCGCCTTTCTCGTCGTAGAAGCAGGCGAAACACCGCTTCAGATCGTTGGCGATGTTGTGGGCGATCTCGGGCATGCCGTCCTTCTTGACCAGCGGGAAGACGGCGGCCTTGGTCGGCGCCAGGCTCGGATGGAAGCGCAGCAGGTTGCGTGTCTCGCCGTTGACTTCCTCTTCGTCGTAGGCGTCGACCAGAAAGGCCAGCGTGCTGCGGTCCATGCCCGCGCTGGGCTCGATCACGTAGGGGATGTAACGCTGCTGTTTCTGGTCGTCGAAGAACGACAGCGGGCCCTTCTGGTAGTCTTCGGCTTCGTCGGCCAGCTTGACCTTCGTCAGGTCGCGGCCGTTCTCGAACCAGCTTGTGGTGCTGCGCATGCCGCGCTGGTGCTGGCGCAGGTCGTAGTCGGTACGGTTGGCAATGCCCTCAAGCTCCTGCCAGTCGCCCGAGCCGAAGGGGAATTTGTACTCGACGTCGACGCAGGCCTTGGCGTAGTGGGCCAGCTCATCGGGGTCGTGGTCACGGAAGCGCAGGTTCTCCTTCTTGATGCCGTGATCGGTGTACCACGCGAAGCGCGCCGCCTTCCACTTCTCGTACCATTCCTCGTCGGTCCCCGGCTCGCAGAAGAACTCGATCTCCGCCTGCTCGAATTCGCGGGTGCGGAAGATGAACGCCTTGGTGGTCACCTCGTTGCGGAAGCTCTTGCCGATCTGGGCGATCCCGAAGGGGACCTTGACGCGGGTCGAGTCGAGGACGTTGCGGAAGTTGGCGAAGATGCCCTGGGCGGTTTCCGGCCTCAGGTACATCGTCATCGAATCCTCGGCGTTGGCGCCCATCTGCGTCTCGAACATCAGCTTGAACGGCATCGGCGGGGTGAACTGGCCGACGGCGCCGCAGTTCGGGCACACCTTGCGGCTCAGGTCGTGCTCGGCCGCGGCAGCGGTGTCGAGCGAGACGTGCTCGGTGTGCTCGTCGGGGTGCCCGCCGTCTTTGTCCTTCAGATGGTCGACGCGGGTGCGCGTGTTGCACTTCTTGCACTCGCTGATCAAATCGGCGAACTTGTCGGCGTGGCCGGAGGCCTTCCACACCAGCGGGTGCATCAGGATGCTGCAATCGAGGCCGACGACGTCGTCGCGCATCTGGACGACGTGCTTCCACCAGGCCCGCTTGACGTTGTTCTTCAGCTCGACGCCCAAAGGCCCGTAGTCATAGCAACTGGCCAGCCCGCCGTAGATCTCGCTGGACTGAAAGATGAAGCCCCTTCTTTTGCACAGCGACACGATGTCGTCGAGTTTCGCCAGTTTTGCCATGTTTTCCACTCTCCAGGTGTTCCCGTTCGGTTGCCCGTTGCGCCTGTTTGCAGCCGGCATGTGCTTCCGGGACCGGCCGCGGCGAAACGGGTAAAACCACATATTATAGGAGCCCGCACCCGGATTACAAGCGCCCAGAGAGACACGCGGATTGCTGTGATTGGCACCAGGATGCCCTGGCCGATGGCTCGGCGGCACGAGCAGTTGGCGGAGGCAGCCTGGGAAAAGGCTTGGAAATCGGTTTGGATTCCTGTTTGGCATTTCTATACTTTTGATATCGAAGGGCGCCCTGGTCATTTCCTCTGTGAAACACCACCAATCACACGAATTCGCGGAGAAAGTGAAATGAACGGGATTGAAGGTGCTGGGAGTGCAGGCTTTGCGTACCTGTTGTTGAACAAAACGACCCGCGGGAGCACTGCAATGGGTCCGGCTGCCGAGAGAGAAACCAAGCCCGGCATGCGAGGGGCCATGACCCTGTGCAGGGAATTCCTGGGCAAGGCCATCGCCGAGACAGGCTTCGTGGACATTCACAGCAGCACAATCGACCAGTTGAAATCTTTCGTGGAGCATGGTTCGGCCCCGCAGGACGAGGCCGAGTCCGATCTCGATCCTCGCATGGCCGCCGAGATTGCAGGCCACTTCGGCGACACGGTCATTGGTGAGGTCAACGCCATCCTGAAACTGCTGGCCCGGATAGACCCCGAACGCGTCGCCGCCCTGCTAAGGTAGCGCATCTCGTCCGCACCTCTCTTCTCCGGGTTCAGGCAAACCGATGACGACCTACGGATGCGTATCCTGACGCCGGATGCGGACCGGGACGTCGACCGCCGGGAGGGTGAGGCTGACCTGCCATTGAGATAAACCGGCTTCGAGGGAGCGGGGAAAGCCGTAGATGGTGCCGTCGGCTTGGCAGAAGACGGGCACCTCGATGAAACGCTTGTCCGTGGTGTAGCGTCCGGCGACGGTGGCCAGGTACCAGTGCCAGGGGAACAGATGCCCTCGGATGCCCGGATTGACGACCGTGACATCCACGTTGTGCGCGCCGGTCAGCACGTTCTCGGTGAGGTTGAGCGGGTCCCGCGTGAAGTAGTGGTCTGCCCAGCAGCGGTTCGGATCGGTTATCGCCAGCTGGCCCAGGGCCTTCTCGTCCCAGCCATCGGGGACGTAGGCGTCGAGAAAGGTAATGTGAATCTCGGCGGTGGTTTCGCGCACGATGGCCTCCGCGGCGGCGTTGACGACCCAGACGCCGGCCGAGTGGCCGATCAGGTGCACGTGCCGCCAGTTCTCCGAAAGGGTCACAATCCTGCATCCAAGCCAGGGACCGGCCACCTCGCGGCCCATCTTCGCGGCGTGCGACGGCCGTAGCTTCCTCGCCTGAACCCGCCAGTCATACCAGCCGCACTGCCACTGCCGCCGATCTACCCGCTTGGCGATAGCCGTCGCCATCCAACTCGGCCAGGGCTGCCGTTCATACCACCCATGCGTGACCACCACGAGATTGGGCTCGGCACAGGTCATACTCTCTGAAGCGACAGTGAATCCCGGTGCATTGGCGTCGGAGCTGGCCAGGTAGAGCACGGCGCGGGAATCGGCACTTGAGACGGGCGTCTCTGCGCGCAAACGGCCCGGCAGCAGGATGGCGGCAAGGACCAGGGGCAGGATCAGACCCAGTGGATGTCTACGCTCACAGAGCATTGGTGACGATGTTGATGATCTCCTGGGCCAGGTCGGCGTGACGTTGCTCGTCGGCCGCCAGCGATGCGAAGGCGGTCTTGATCTTCTGCGGGCCCACGTGGGGGTCTGCGGCGATCTTCGTGTATAGATCGCGGGCCGACAGCTCGAACGACTTCATCGTCTCGAACTCGCGAAGGATGTCGGCCTTCGTTCGCCTATTTGCTTTTGCCATGTTCTCTGACCAGCGCCTGGAGGATTTTCTTGTGCTTCTTGGTATCGTCAATCAGCACGGTCAGACGCCGCTGGATGTTGAGAAAAGTGGCCTCTTCAAGCTCGTCGGGCCAGTGGCGGCGGTGCAGGTAGTCCTCGTAGACGCCCGAACTGATCTCGTCCTCCATGTTCAGTGCGGACGCCAACATGCCGCCGATCGTTTCCTGCCCGGCGGCATCGAATCTGTCGCCGGCCGTGTTGTCTGCGCTTGTGCTCATGGCCTCCAACATAGGCATCCCGGCTGAGCCTGTCAACGGTCCATCTGCGGGAAATCTGTGCTGGGGATTGATCCGTGGCGGCGTCGGGCGGCTTGTCATTTGCGGTCCCATCGCATATCTTACCCGGCGGCGCGAGTCATCCGTGATTTCGTGCCGGAACCAGCGTGAATCTTCACATAGATGGACTGAAGGAGGCTATGCTATGGCGCGCGCGACGACCATTCCGGTTCTTGGAAGTATCCTCTGTCTGGCGGTGGCACACGTTACATACGGGCAGGCGGTGTGGAAGGTGACTTCGCCCGATGGGGACGTGGCGATCGAGGTACGGCTGGCCGATCCGGGACGTGTGGCGGACTATCCGGCGGGCAAGGCGAGACTGTACTATGAGGTCCAGTGCAAGGGCCGGACCGTGGTGCCGCTGTCGCCCCTCGGCATTGCACGCGACGACCGGGCTTTCGTGGACGGTCTGAAGTTCGTCGAGGCCAGGCCTGTCATCTTCGTCAATGAGACGTACACGATGCTGACCGGCAAGCGCAAGGTGTGCCGGAACTACGCCAAGGAGCATACCCTCGTCTTCTTGAGTCCCGACAACGCGAGGCTGGAGCTGGTCGTCCGGGCCTATGACGACGGCGTCGCCTTTCGATACCGGTTTCCCGAGACCAGCGATCAGAAGCGGATCGTGCTGAGCGAGGCGACCGGCTTTCGACTCCCCGAAGGCGGCAAGGTGTGGGCTCATCCGTACGACAAAGCCAGTCAGTACACTCCGGCCTACGAGACATATTGGGTCGACGGCATCAAGGCAGGCACCGCCTCTTCCAACGAGGAAGGCTGGGCGTTTCCGCTGCTGTTCTGCACGCCCGAAGGGGATCGCTGGGCATTGCTCACCGAGGCGGCGGTCGACGGCTCCTACTGCGGCTCGCACCTGGGGCAGCCGACGTCCGACGGCGTGTATCGGTTGCAGTTTCCGGCTGAGGGCGAGGGTAACGGCACCGGAGCGACCGAGCCGTCGTGGACGCTGCCTTGGGCGACTCCGTGGCGCGTGGTCATCGTGGGCGAGACGCTGGCTCCTATTGTGGAATCGGACCTGGTCACCCACCTGAATCCGCCGTCGATCGTCAAGGACACGAGTTGGATCACGCCGGGGCGGGCTTCGTGGAGTTGGCTGAGCGATCATGACAGTCCGCAGGACCACGACAGACTCCGTCCGTTCATCGACCTGGCGGCCGAGATGGGATGGGAGTTCTCTCTGATCGATGCGAACTGGAACATCATGAAGAACGGGACGATTCACGACCTGATCGCGCACGCCAGGAGCAAAGGGGTCGGACTGCTGCTCTGGTACAACTCCGGCGGCCCGCACAATTACGTCACGGAGCAGCCGCGCGGCACGATGGACCTTCGTCAAGTCCGCCGATATGAGTTTCAGCGGCTGAGGAACTGGGGCATCAAGGGGGTGAAGGTCGATTTCTTCCAGAGCGACAAGCAGAACATCATCCAGTTGTACCACGACATCCTGAAAGATGCGGCGGATTTCCAGATCATGGTCAACTTTCACGGCTGCACGCTGCCGCGCGGATGGAGCCGGACGTATCCGCACCTGATGAGCATGGAGGCGGTCCGCGGCACCGAGTGCTACAGTTTCGACCGGTCCTTCACGAACTACGCGCCCATGCACAACACCGTGATGCCGTTCACGCGCAACGCCGTCGGGTCGATGGACTATACACCCGTGATGTTCGACGACAACGTATACAAACACATCACGACCAATGCCCACGAACTGGCTCTGTCGGTTGTATTCGAGAGCGGCTGGCTGCATTTCGCCGACCGCGTCAGCGCGTACCTCGAACTGGAGCCGCTCCCGAAGCAGTTTCTGAGCATGGTTCCTGTCACGTGGGACCAGACGAAGTTCCTGGCGGGCCGGCCCGGCCAGTTCGTGGTGCTGGCGCGGCGACATGGGGATGGTTGGTATATCGGCGGCATCAACGGCCGCAACACCGCCCGAACGGAGAAGGTGGCCCTGTCCTTCCTGGACGGCGATACGAAGTACACGTCGCTGGTGATCGCCGACGGCAAAGAGCCCCGTAGCTTCAACGCGACGCTCTCCAAGTACCAGCCGGGCACGTACAGCAGCTTCGCGGGCATGACCTCCCGGGACTCCATGGAGATCGATTTTCTGCCGTATGGTGGCTTTGTCGCCGTCTTGTCGCCGGCGAAATAGTCTTGGACTGGCCAGCATCCGCTCGGTCTGGTTCGATCCGCCAGCAGGGGAAGCGCGTTTGGCGTTTTGGCTTCCTGCGCGATACGACGCGGGGTTGCGTTCGCATTTTGATGAAAAGAAAACGCAAAATAACCTTTGCTTTCGGACAGGGAAAGGGATAATTGGACCACGGCCGGCTCCACAACGGCCATCGTGGTAACTTCATCAGCTCTACACGTATTGGAAAGGCGGACAAGAGATGTTTAGGGACGAAGCGCGACGGATCGGATTGACGGTGCTCTTGGCGACGGTGGCAGTAACGCTGTGTTCGTGCGATACGACGAAACAGTGGATGAAGTCTGGGCCGGCGAAGACGGAGATGAGTCGCAGCGCCAAGCCGTTCGGTACAACGCCCGACGGTCAGGCGGTTCGCCTCTACACGCTTCGCAACACCCAGGGCATGACGGCCGAGATCATGACCTATGGCGCCATCGTGGTCTCTCTGACGGCGCCCGACAAAGACGGGAACTTCGACGACGTCGTCCTGGGCTACGACAATCTGGCCGGCTACATCAAGGTCAGCCCGTACTTCGGCGCCATCGTCGGGCGGTACGGCAACCGGATCGGCAAAGGCAAATTCACGCTCGACGGCACGACCTACACGCTGGCGACGAACGACGGCGAGAACCATCTCCACGGCGGGCTCAAGGGCTTCGACAAGGTGGTCTGGGACGATGCGCCGGTCGACCGGTCCGACGCCGTCGGCGTCAAACTCAGCTATCTGAGCCAGGACGGCGAAGAAGGGTATCCGGGCAATCTGAGAGTCAGCGTGACCTACCTGCTGACCAACCGGAACGAGTTGCGGATCGAGTATGAGGCCACGACGGACAAGGCGACGCCGGTCAATATCACGCACCACGGCTATTTCAACCTGACGGGCGCCCGGCGCAATATCCTGGATCATGAGCTGATGCTCAACGCGGACCGGTTCACGCCGGTTGACGCGGGGCTGATCCCGACCGGGGAACTGCGACCCGTGGAAGGGACACCGATGGATTTCCGCAAGCGCACCGCCATCGGAGCGAGGATCGACAACGATTACGAGCAACTCAAGTTCGGCGGCGGTTACGATCACAACTGGGTCTTGAACAAGAAGGGCGATAGCATGACGCTGGCGGCCGAGGTCTACGAACCGATGACCGGACGCCTGATGACGGTCCGGACGACCGAGCCGGGCATCCAGTTCTATGCAGGCAACTTCCTGGACGGGACCATCACCGGCAAGGACGGGGTCGTCTACAAGCATCGCTATGGCTTGTGCCTGGAGACACAGCACTATCCGGATTCTCCGAACAAGCCGGACTTCCCGTCCACGATCCTTCGTCCGGGCCGTGTCTACAAGAGCACGACGGTCTACGGGTTCTCCACTCGGTAGCCGCCCGACGTCGACGCATGACGGCGTGAGGGAATTCCTGAACTCAAGACAAAGGAGAAATCATGACGGCGTTACACACAGTCGACTGGCTCGTGATCGCGGGTTACTTTGCTGTTGTCTTCGGCATCGCGTGGTGGGCCTACCTCAAGGAGAGACAGTCGCAAACGACGACGGAGTACTTCCTCGCCGGGCGCAATCTGGGCTGGTGGATTATCGGTGCGGCGGTCTTCTCCTCGAATATCGGGTCCGAGCATCTCGTCGGCCTGGCCGGCTCCGGCGCCACGGACGGGGTGGCCATGGCGCACTACGAGCTGCACGCCTGGTGCCTGCTGGTCCTGGCGTGGATCATGGTGCCTTTCTACATGCGGTCGAAGGTCTTCACCATGCCGGAGTTCCTCGAACGGCGGTTCTCGCCGGTCAACCGCACGGTGCTGTCGATCATCTCGCTGGTGGCGTACGTGCTGACCAAGCTGGCGGTCGGCATCTTCGCCGGTGGTGTGGTGTTCGCCGTGCTGATTCCTGACATCGAGTTCATGGGGCTCGACAGCTTCTGGATCGGCTCGATCCTGGTAATCATCCTGACCGGCATCTACACGATCATGGGCGGCATGCGCGCCGTCGCCTACACCTCGGCGATCCAGACGGTGATCCTGGTGGTCGGTTCGGCCTTCGTGACGTATTTCGGCTTGAAGGCCCTGGGCGGATGGGGGGCGCTTCGCGAGTGGGCCGGTTCAGAGATGTTCAACCTGTGGAAGCCGCTCGTGCCGGATGGCGTGGCCGGCACCTGGGCGCCGGTCAAGGAATCGGGCCGCATGGCGTGGTACTTCAACGACAACTATCCCTGGATCGGCATGCTTTTCTGCGCGCCGATCGTCGGACTGTGGTACTGGTGTACCGACCAGTACATCGTGCAGCGTGTGCTCGGCGCGCAGAATGAGACGGACGCCCGCCGGGGCTCCATCTGCTCGGCCGCCCTGAAGCTCCTGCCGGTCTTCATTTTCATCATCCCGGGCATGATCGCTTTCGCTCTGGCCAAGAGCGGACAGAACGCAGCCTTGCAGCAGGCGATGCTCGACGCCAACGGCAACGTCATGCGGGACGAGTCTCAGCAGGCGTTCCCCTTGCTGGTCGCCCAGGTCCTGCCGATCGGGATTCGCGGGGTCGTCGTGGCCGGTTTGCTCGCCGCCCTGATGAGCTCGCTGGCCGGGGCGTTCAACGCCTCCGCAGCGCTGTTTACCATCGACTTCTATTCGAAGCTGCGCCCCAAGGCGGCGGAAAAACAGGTTGTGTGGGTGGGCCGACTCGCCACAGCGGTCATGGTGCTCATCGGCCTGGCCTGGATCCCAGTCATCAAAGGCGGCAAGGGCCTCTACGACTATCTGCAAGGCGTTCAGGCCTACCTGGCTCCACCGATCTTTGTGGTCTTCTTCCTGGGGGTGTTCAGCAAGCGACTGAACGCCAAAGGTTGCCTGTGGGCGCTGATCGTCGGGTTTGTGCTCGGCCTGTTCCGACTGGCGGTCGATACGCCGGTGAAGTTGAAGAGCATCTTCCCCGGCTTCGCATACACGGAAGGCTCGTTCCTGTGGATTGTGAACAACATCTACTTCCAGTACTACAGCCTGCTCATCTTCCTGGTCTGCATCGCGGTCATGGTTGTGGTCAGCCATTTGACGAGTGAGCCGGCGTACAGCAAGATCGGCGGCCTGACCTACGGGACCCTCACCGACGAGGACCGCAAGGCCTCGCGGGCGTCCTGGAACGGCTGGGACGTGCTTGCGTCTGCGGCGGTTCTGGCGGCGATCATTGCGGCGTATCTCTATTTCCGGGGTTGAGATTCCTGTTTTGGGGTGAACGATGGCGTATGCGATAGGCTTGGACTACGGCACGAATTCCGTGCGATGTCTGATCGTCGATACATCGAACGGTCGCGAACTGGGAACCTGCGTGCATGAGTACGAGACGGGCGAGGCGGGCATCCTGCTCGATGCGGCCGATCATAATCTTGCCCGACAGAATCCCGCCGACTACCTCAAGGGAGCGGAGGTCTCCGTCGCCGGCGCGATTGACGAAGCCCGGAAGGCGGATTCGAAGTTCGACCCGAAGAACGTCATTGGCATCGGTGTGGACACGACCGGCTCGACGCCGCTGCCCGTCGACAAGAAAGGGACGCCACTGGCGATGCTCGACGCGTTCAAGGACAATCCGAACGCTCACGCGTGGCTGTGGAAAGACCACACCGGATACGCAGAGGCCGCCGAGATCACCGAGCTGGCCAGGAAGGAGCATCCCGAGTATCTCGCCAAGTGCGGCGGGACGTATTCCTCGGAATGGTTCTTCAGCAAGATCCTCCACTGCCTGCGCGTTGCGCCCAAGGTTTTCGATGCGGCGTATACATGGGTCGAACACGCCGACTGGCTGCCGGCCGTGCTGACCGGCACTGATGCGCCGGCGAAGATCAGGCGATGTCGATGTGCGGCCGGGCACAAGGCCATGTTCAGCGACGAGTGGGGCGGTTATCCCGACGAAGCGTTCCTCGCCAGGCTCGACCCCAGGCTGGGCAAGCTCCGGCGGACGCTCGGTAACAAGACCTGCGCCGTCGATCAGATCGCCGGCAAGCTCACCGACGCGTGGGCGAGCAAGCTGGGTTTGAAGGCAGGCATCCCGGTGGCGATGGGCGCTTTCGACGCCCACCTGGGCGGTGTCGGCTCGGGTATCCGAACCGGCGTTCTCGTCAAGATCATCGGCACCAGCACGTGCGACATGGTGGTGGCTCCCTCCAGCGCCAAGCTGCCCGACATCCCGGGCATCTGTGGTATCGTGGATGGCTCCATCCTGCCCGGCTTCTACGGCCTCGAAGCGGGCCAATCCGCCGTCGGGGACATCTTCAACTGGTTCGTCAACTACATCCAGCCCGGCGGCAAGCAGGCCGGCTCGCACCAGGCGCTGACCGAGAAAGCCGCCAGGCTCAAGCCGGGCCAGTCAGGGTTGCTCGCCCTCGACTGGAACAACGGCAACCGAACGATCCTGGTCGACCAGCGGCTGACCGGATTGCTCCTGGGCCAGACCCTTCACACCCGGCCCGAGGAGATTTACCGCGCTCTCGTGGAAGCGACCGCGTTCGGCGCCCTGACCATCATCAACCGGTTCGAGGAGTACGGCGTCGAGATCTCCGAGGTGGTCAACTGCGGCGGGATTTCGGAGAAGAACGCCATGCTCATGCAGATCTACGCCGATGTCACCGGACGCGAGATGAAGATTTCCCGCTCGGCCCAGACCTGCGCGCTGGGTTCGGCCATCGCGGCGGCCGTCGTCGGTAACGCGTTCGCGACTTTTGCCGAGGCCCAGGCGGCCATGTGTGGCATCAAGAGCACCACGTTCAAACCGATTGCGGAGAATCACGCGGTCTATCGGCGGCTCTACGGGCTCTACCGGCAGCTCCACGACGGCTTCGGCCTGCAAGGCCAGCCCCTGGCGATGGGCAACGTGATGAAGGAGCTGCTCGAAATCAAAGAAAAGGCCAACGCGTAGCGATGCATGAGAAGCTCAAACAACAGGTCTGCCAAGCCAACCTCGATCTGGTGCGGCATCATCTCGTCGTCTTCACCTGGGGCAACGTCAGCGGGATCGACCGCGAGGCAGGCATCGTCGCGATCAAACCCAGCGGCGTCAGTTACGACGAGCTGGTGCCCGAGCAGATTGTCCTGCTCGACTTGCAGGGCCACATTGTCGAAGGGGACCTGCGTCCCTCGTCCGACACGCCGACCCACCTGGAGTTGTATCGCAGCTTCCGAGGCATCGGAGGCATCTGCCACACGCACTCGCCCCATGCGACCATGTGGGCCCAGGCCCAGCGGGACATCCCATGTCTGGGGACGACGCACGCCGATCATTTCTACGGCGCCGTCCCGGTGACCGACACGATGACCGCCGCCGAGATTCGCGACGACTACGAGGCCAATACGGGCCTGGTGATCGTCCGGCGTTTTCAGCAGATCGACCCGATGCAGATGCCGGCGGTCCTCGTGGCCAATCACGGCCCATTTACTTGGGGCAAGGGACCTGCCGAATCCGTCAAGAACGCCGTGGTCCTGGAGGAGGTGGCGAAGATGGCTTCCGGGACGCTCGCGATCCATCCCGAACAGCAGCCCATTTCTCAGGACCTTCTGGACAAGCACTACCTGCGAAAGCACGGCAAGAACGCCTACTACGGGCAAACCTAAAGGAGAACCGAAATGGCCAGGGTTACGTTCGGAGTCATCGTAGGCAACCGCGGCTTCTTTCCCGATGCGCTGGCGAAAGAAGGTCGCAGGGACATCCTGAAGGTTCTCAAAGACAGCGGCTACGACAGCGTCGCGCTGTCGATGACCGAGACGAAGTTCGGAGCGGTCGAGACGTTCGAAGACGCGAAGAAATGTGCGGCGTTGTTCGCCTCCAAGGCCGACAAGATCGACGGGATCATCGTGACGCTGCCCAACTTCGGAGACGAAAGGGGGGTTGCCGAAGCGGTCAAGCGCAGCGGTCTGAACGTGCCCATTCTGATCCAGGCGGAAGAGGACGCGGCCGGGCAGATGGCGATGGGCGGTCGCCGCGATTCCTTCTGCGGCAAGATCAGCGTGTGCAACAATCTGCGGCAGGCGGGGATCCCTTTCACGCTCACGACTTCGCATACCGTAAAGGTCGTGTCGGACGAATTCAGGCACGATCTGGACGAGTTTGCCGCTGTCTGTCGTGTGGTCAAAGGCCTCAAGAACGTCCGGTTCGGCGCCATTGGCAGTCGGCCGGCTGCCTTCAACACGGTTCGCTACAGTGAGAAGATCCTCGAGTTCGCCGACATCGCCATCGAGCCGGTCGATCTGTACGAGGTCCTCGCCAAGGTGGATCGTCTGGCCGACAAGGCCCCCGCGGTTCGCGCCAAGCTCAACGCAATCCGCAAGTACACGAATGTGCAGACCATCCCGCCCGACAGCCTGCTGAAGATGGCCAAGTTCGGGGCCGTCATCGACGCCTGGGTCAAGGAGAAGGAGCTGGCGGGCACCGCCATTCAGTGTTGGACGGCGCTGGAGGAGTATTTCGGGATCGTGCCCTGCGCGCTGATGAGCATGATGAGCGAATCGCTGCGGCCCAGCGCCTGCGAGGTGGACATCACCGGACTGCTGGCGATGTACATCCTTCAGTTGGCCGGCGACTCGCCCAGCGCGCTGCTGGACTGGAACAACAACTTCGAGGGCGATCCGAACAAGTGCGTGCTCTTCCATTGCAGCAATCTGCCCAAGTCGTTCTTCAAGGCCGACCGGATGGATTTCCAGGAGATCATCGCCGGATCGGTAGGCAAGGACAATACCTTTGGGACCATCGTCGGGCGAATCAAGCCCTCGCCGGCGACCTTCTGTCGCACCAGCACCGACGATGTGGAAGGTCTGCTTCGCGCCTATGTCGGTCAGGGCACGTTCACAAACGACAAGCTCGACACGTTCGGCGGCTACGGCGTCATCAAGATTGACAACCTGCAGATGCTGCTGAATTACATCTGCCAGATGGGATTCGAACACCACGTGGCGGTCAACCTCTGCCAGAGGGCCGGCGCCATCACGGAGGCGCTGGGCAACTACCTGGGTTGGGACGTCTACCGACATGTCTGATCGGCAGCGAACCAGTGCACGAAAGTCGGCAAGGCCGGGAGCCGATACGGCGCCCTCGGTTCTTCTGTTCGTCGAGACCTCTCGCGAGTTCGGGCGCGGTCTGCTCTACGGGATCGCGCGCTACTCGCGGCTGCACGGGCCGTGGCGCGTCTATCGGTGGTCTGCCGGTCTGGACTCCTCGCTGCCGGAGTGGCGAGACCTGAAGATCGACGGGGCCATCATGCGCGACGTGCGGATTGCGGAGAATCTCTCCGGGTGGAAATTCCCCGTCATCTTTGCCCAGCACAACAGGGAGAGTTACACCCCGTTTCCGGCGATCATCACCGACAGCGCCGCCATCGGCTCCATGGCGGCCGAGCACTTTCTCGATCGTGGTTTCCAGAACTTCGCCTACTGCGGCCTCGATGAGTTCATCTGGTCTCGATTGCGCGCCCGCCATTTCACCGAGCGGCTCCAGCGCGCGGGGTTCCATACGAACGTGTACCGCCAGCCCAAGGCTCGGGCCAAACGCGCCTGGAAGAGCGAGCAGAACCTGATCGCCGAGTGGTTGGAGTCATTGCCCAAGCCGGTGGCGCTGATGTGCTGCAACGACGATCGCGCCTTGCAGGTGATCGAGGCCTGCAAGCTGGCGGATCTCTACGTGCCCGACCAGGTGGCGGTGCTCGGGGTCGACAACGACGTGCTGCTCTGCGATCTGGCCGATCCGCCGATCTCCAGCATCGCGCTGGACACGGAGACCGCCGGCCACGAGGCGGCCCGACTGCTCGACGGGCTCATGAAAGGCGAGCCGATGACCGGCCAGCAGATCCCCGTGCGCCCGACGCACATCGTAACGCGGATGTCGACCGACATGCTGGCCGTGACCGACTCGGAGGTGGCCGCCGCGGTGCGCTTCATCCGGCGGAATCCCAATCGCATGATCCAGGTCGACGACGTCGTCGAGGCCACCAATGTCTCGCGGCGCGTTCTCGAGAAACGGTTCAAGGGCATTCTGCGACGCTCCGTTTACCAGGAGATCCGGCGCGTTCGCGTCAACTACATCATCGGCCTCCTCGTGGGGACCGACATGAGCATCACGGAGATCGCCGTCAAGTCGGGCTTTGACGGCGTCGAGCACATCAGCCGCTACTTCCGCAAGGAGACAGGAACCAGTCTGCGAGAGTACCGCAAGAAACACGTCCCGAGGTAGACGCGCCGGTCAAGGCCTCGCCTGGTTCCCGACGAGTTTCTCTACGGCCTCATCGAGTGCGGGGACGAGATTGGGCCACTCGAATCGTCGGAGCCGCTCTCCCAGTTCTCCGGTTTGATCGACCAATGACCGGCCTTGCGCCACGAAAGCCGCCAGGTCCGCCAGTCTCTCGGCCAGGGCCTCGGGGCTCCCATCGTAGAAGAACCGATCGGCATCCTCGTTCTGGCCCAGTCCGAAGATCTCCGGATAGGCCAGGCGGTTCGGCAGCAGCGGGATCGCGCCGGCCAACGCCGCCTCGACTGCACACAGACCGAAGAACTCGTGTCGCGCCGTCGAGACGAAGACGTCCGCCTCCGCCAGCGCCGCCTCATATTCCGCCCGGCTGTCCTGATAGCCCCATCGGTCGATGCGGTCGGCGAACTCCTGTCGGGCCCGCATGAAGATCTCCGGCGTCTCGCGGAACTGCTCTCCGATGACACTCAGGCGGAATTCGACGCTGCGCCATCGCAGGATTTCGAGCGCCCGAAAGAAGTCCTCGGGGTTCTTGTCATGCTCCCATCGGGCCGCCCAGAGAATCCGCAGTGGTCCAGCCTTCCTTCCGTCACGCATCAGCATCCTCGTGACGCCGGGCGGGTAGATGCACGTCCTGTTTCGGATGGTCTGCGCCGCATCGATGGGCTGATAGTCGGGCATACGCCCCAGAAAGGCATCCAGCGCCCCGAGGAACTCGTCCCGATGAAACGAGGAGTTGAACCATACCGCATCGGCCGCCAGCGCGCTCGTCATGTTGGTCATCGCGAACTGATAGTCTCGTTCGCTTTCGACGCGCACCGGATAGGTCAGTTGATTCTCGTGAAAGTAGATCAGAGCGGGAAGCTCGCGGATGTCGCGACAGGCAAGGCCGCGAAACTCCGCCAGGTTCAGCATGTCCGAGCAGAACAGCAAGTCCCATGAGAGGTTGG
>CAZNSM010000125.1:0-14999 GCA_964575615.1 uncultured Pirellulales bacterium
GGCAGGAGCATGGCCCCAGTTGGGAGCAAGTGAGAATGATAAGCATCCGCAAAGTGTTCTGTGCGCTGTATGTGACCATCGCGATGTGCCATGGCGCCTGGGCCGACGCAGTTGAAGTCCGTTCGCCCGGCGGTCTGATGAGCGTTACGTTCGAAGTGAAGGATTTCGAGGGCGCGTCTGCGTGCCCGGTCTACAGCGTCCGGTACAAGAACAGGATCATCGTCAATGAGTCGCGGCTTGGACTGGAGCTCGAAGACGGCCCGCTTGGCGACGGCGTGACTGCCACCGTTCTTTCGATGGGAAGTCACGATACGACGTGGAAGCCGGTCTACGGCGAGCGAAGCGCCATCCGCGACTGTTACAGCGACGCTGAGATTCAATTGCGCCAGACCGACACTCCTCATCGGATCGTGACGCTCGCGTTCCGTGCTTACGACGAGGGGGTGGCCTTCTGCTACACGATTCCGAAGCAGACCGGGATGGATCGCGTCACCATCGCGAACGAGGCCAGCGAGTTTCGGTTTCCAGGCGACCACGCCGCCTGGGCGACGTACAGCGCACAGGGCAAGTATGAGAAAGTCACGCTGGGCTGGATCAAGCCGGGCTGCGAGCGGCCCCTGGTGATCCAGCCGGCCGACGATGTGTACGTCGCTGTTGCAGAAGCCCGTTGCGTCGATTACGCACGAATGAAGCTGGCTCCGCTGAATACGGCGGCCAACAGTCTGGTGAGCGATCTAAGCAGCCCTGTCGAAGCCGCGCTGCCGTTGACGACGCCCTGGCGCGTTGTGATGGCAGCCGACAGTCCCGGCCGGCTTCTCGAGAACAACGACATCATCCTCAATCTCAACGCGCCGTGCGCGATTGCCGACACCTTGTGGATCAAACCGGGCAAGGTGATCCGCGAGGTCTCTCTGACCACCGCAGGGGGCAAGCGCTGCGTCGATTTCGCGGTCGAACACAATCTCCAGTACGTCGAATACGACGCCGGCTGGTATGGGCCAGAGTATTCCGACGAATCGGATGCGACGACGGTGACGCTCGATCCGCAGCGCTCCAAAAGACCGCTGGATTTGCACGAGGTGATTCGCTACGCCGGTGAGCGGGGCATCGGCGTCATCGTCTACGTCAATCGCCGGGCCCTCGAACGCCAGTTGGATGAGATCCTGCCTCTCTATCACCGGTGGGGCATCAAGGGCGTCAAGTACGGCTTTGTCAACGTCGGTTCGCAGCAGTGGACGAGCTGGCTTCACGAGGCCGTTCGCAAGGCCGCCGAGAGCCAGCTCATGGTGGACGTGCACGACGAGTATCGCCCGACCGGATACTCGCGCACGTATCCGAACTTCATGACCCAGGAGGGCATTCGCGGCGATGAGGAGCGTCAGCCCAACGAGATGAGCCTGGCGACGCTGTTCACGCGGATGCTGGCGGGCGCGGGCGACAACACGATCTGCTATCTCGACAAGCGGGTGGACGAGCAATCCACACACGCCTATCAGCTCGCCAAGGCCGTCTGCTTCTACAGCCCCTGGCAGTTCCTGTACTGGTACGATCGCCCGGAGATGTTCCACGACGAGCCCGAGCTGGAGTTCTTTGACCATTGCCCGACGGTGTGGGACCAGACGAAGGTGATCGAAGGCCGCATCGGCGAGTATGCGATCATCGCCCGGCGCAGTGGTCCGGACTGGTTCATCGGTTTCATGAACAGCGGCCAGGCCCGCACGTTCGATGTCCCGCTCGGCTTCCTCGATCCAGAGAAGAAGTACGCGGCCCACGTCTATTCGGACGACCCATCCGTCGCCACGCGAACGCGCGTGCGGATCGACCGATTCACCCTGGACCGTGACACGGTGCTGAAGATGACCGCATCGGAAGAAGGAGGTCAGGCCGTCCGAATCGTGCCGGCGACCGCCGCCGACCACCACCAGCCCTACACGAAATAGCCGCGTGGAAGGGTCTCAGTTGGTGAAGAGGTCGAAGATATTGCCCAGCATGCTGGTGTCGGCTTTATAGATCTCCGTATAGCGGCATCGCGTGCAGGTCACCGTGGAGAACCGTCGGCTCTGCACATCGAAGATCTTGCTCCAGAATCCTCCGGCCGCTCGGATCTCGCCTGTTTCGCACTCTGGGCCGGAGCACTTGGGACACGTGTAACGGATGATCTGCATGGGTGCATCTCCTGAGAAAACGACCAAATACCATCCATATCGACGCCTGTGGGACCGAGGATTCGCGGCTGTGATGAAAAAAGCGATGGATTCGTGTCCGTGCGTCAGGAATAGCATATCATATCAGCGTGCTATGATATCTGGTGGCATCAAACTTCCCTCTGCAATATTCGTAGTCCGATAAGCGTCTATAGTAACAGGAAGCGTGCAGGCGACATATAGAGACGGTGTGTCGCCGGTCAAGGAGGATAGGGCAGGGTTTTGTGCTGTCCAGAGGGCCTGAAGGGCCGGCTGTTTTGGGAGATGCGTTGTGTATATCGGACAAGACTCTGACGAGGCCGTAAATCGTAAGTCCTCATCACTGCCTCCTTTCCGCTACGAGGCGGGGTATTGCCTCAACGTCAGCGATCGCGGCGGCGCGGGAGTGAAACTGGAGCTGAGCCACGACGGGGACATCGGGGCGGCGGTTATGCTGCCGCCGGAGACCGTCCAGGAGCTTGGCAGATGGCTGCTGCGAACCCTGGGCCAGGACGAACACGGATTCCCCGTGGAGCTTGGGGGGATTCTCGAACGGCTCAGCAAGGCCAAGAAAGCCAGCTCGATTCTCCAGCGGGGCGACAAGACGCGAATCCGCGAGGCTCTCCAGGCCCTCAAGAGCTGACAGGGATTCTGAGCCGGGATCAGTGTTCCCGGTCGCGAACGGCGGTCTGGAAGGCAGGATCGTTCATAAGTTGCGCTGAGATAAGCATATATCCCTCGGCCAGTGGGTGGCTTGAGTCTGCATAGAGATCGGTCGGCAGGGGGGTAGCTACCAGGTGTGGAACGCCATTTTGGGCGAGCCATTGCGCGATCTGAGCCTTGATCCGGCCGTACACGACGGCGTTTTCGGCCGTGAGCATGTGCTCGTTGAAAGGACCCACGAGGACGAACACGCGGTTTCCCCTTGCCCGCAATCGCTCCACGGCTTGCCGAAAGAAGAGCCATTGTAGAGAACCGTCGAGATCCACCCACGCCATTTCGCGTTTTTGACCGCCACCCGCCTGCCAGGATGTACCTTTCTCCGCTTCAGCGCTGACCGGTTCAGGCAGTGGTCCCGCCAGTGCGGCCAGGGGATTGGCGTACGGATTCTCCAGGGTCCAGGCAGGCAGGTCCATGCCCTGGAGATAGGCCGTCCTCAGGTGGCTGGTCCAGCTCAGGAAGGGGATATGGCGCTCCATTACGATGCCCAATCGGGCTGAGAACGGAGCCTTGTAGCACGGAATCCTTGTCGCGAATTGCGGGACCAGTCCGGGGTGGTTGAAGTGGAATTCCTTCGTCGTCTGCAAGTCGTGCTTGGCGGAACTCATCCACAGCGGATTGAACTGGAGAACGACCGGCCGGCCTGAGACGGCGCGGGCGTAATACTCGATAAGGCCGCCCAATGCGGCCGGGTGAGTCCCGTCCAGGCCGAGGTTGGCGAAACGTTCCTCGCCCAGCGCGTCGTTGAGGCAGTGCGAGAGCGTCTGATCGGGCCGCACGTAGTGTCCCCAGATGACGGAGTCACCAACCACCGGGATCTTTCCTTGCCGACACGCCACCCGGCAGTGGCGGGCGTACAGCCAGTAGTCGCTGCCGAGCGCGTAGGGGACGCGGTAGTCCGGGCCGGGACGGAAGGTCTCCACCTGCTTCCAGAGCATCGGCGCCGAGATGAACAGGGCCAGCAGGACCAGCGCGACAACCAGCCACTGTCGCGGCGTCAACCACACGGCGTTCGAGTTGGCCATCGGCGTGTTTGTCGTGTCTTTCGGATTCTCTGCCATCGTTCAGAACTGCATGTAGATGAAGGGTTGCTCCCCCGAAGGGGCAAACAGCGCCAGATAAGCGAGCATGAGAACGACGAGTCCCATGCGAACCGCCCGGAATTCGAGCGCCCAGCGTAGCCGGGAATCGAATACGTATTGATAGCACCATACCGCGACGATCAAGGCGATTGCCAGCAGCGGGCAAAGGGGATTGGCCAGACCCGATGTGAAGATCCGTGTCACGATCTGCCAGGCATCGCCCAGCGTCGCCGCTCGGAAGAAGATCCAGCCGAAGGTGACGATCACGAAGACGAAGACCTGCTTGGCGAAGGCCGGGACACGGTCCCTGTAGAATGCGGTTCGCTCTAATTCTCGTGTCGCGAACCGCCCGAGGGCGTGGACGGCGCCCCACAGGACGAAGGTCCAGGCGGCGCCGTGCCACAAGCCCGACAGCACCATCGTCAGGAAGATGTTGCGGTAGGTATTGAAGCTACCCTTGCGGTTGCCTCCGAGCGGAATGTAGACGTAGTCTTTGAACCAGGATGAGAGGCTGATGTGCCAGCGGCTCCAGAACTCTCCGAGGCTCGTGGCCAGATAGGGATTGTTAAAATTGAGCATCAGGCGGATGCCCATCATCGCGGCGATGCCCCGCGCCATGTCCGTGTACCCACTGAAGTCGAAGTAGATTTGCCAGGCGAAGAGGAACGTCGCGAGGATCAGTGCCGGCGACTGGAAGTCGGCCGGGGCGGCGTACACCTTGTTGACGTAGAGCGCCACATAGTTAGCCAGTGCGACCTTTTTGAACAGGCCCACGATGAAAAGGGACAACCCATCGGCGAAGTCTTTCCCTGTAATCTTCGGCGTCCGACTCAACTGGGGCAGGAGGTTCCCGGCTCGTTCGATCGGTCCGGCCAGCAGACGCGGAAAGAACGCCACGAACGTAGCGTAGCGCAGGAAGCTCGTCTCCCGCTCGACCGTTCCGCGATAGCTGTCGATGACGTAGCCCATCGACTGGAACAGATAGAACGACAGACCCGCGGGAAGCAGAATGCCCGGCGCCGGGAGCCGGCCGGGAATCCGCAGTGCTGTGAACAGCGCATTGACGTTGTCCGCCGCGAACTGGCCGTACTTGAAGACGCCCAGCAGAACAAGGCTGTTGGCGATGCTCACCCAGAGCCAACGTTTCTTCCGCTCGCTCCTGGCCATTCGCGCGACGACGAAGAAGTCCACCACGCTGACGTAGGCGATCGGAATCAGGTATCGCCAGTCCAGCCAGGCATAGAAGACATAGGACGTCACGAGCAGCCAGGGCAGCCGGAGTCTCGTCCCCTTCACGAGCAGGTACGGGGGATAGGCGATCAGGAAGAAGAGCAGGAATGACCAGGTCTGGAACAGCATTCGGGGCTCTTCTCACTCCATCAGGGCGCGGATATGGGCCTCGACCGATGCGGCCAGAAGTTCCGGGCCGTATCCGCCTTCGAGGACCGAGACGAGTCGGCCCTGGCAGCACTTCTGGGCGATCTCCTTGACGATACGCGTCAGGCGGGCGAATCCCTCGGTGGTGACTCTCATGCCGCCCAGCCCATCTCCGGCCTGGGGGTCGAAGCCGGCCGAGATGAAGACGAAGTCGGGTCGAAAGGCCATCGCCGCCGGACGAAGTCGCTGCTCGAATGCGCCGACATAATCGGCATCCCCCGAACCGGCGGGGATGGGCACATTGATCGTGAGGCCCGAACCGGCTCCGGTCCCGGTTTGTGAGGCGCTGCCGGTGCCTGGATAGAACGGCCATTGGTGGATGCTGAAGTACAGCACGTTAGGGTCGTCGTAGAACGCCTCCTGCGTCCCGTTGCCGTGATGGACGTCCCAGTCGGCGATCAGGACTCTGGGCAGGCCGTACTTGCCCTGAACGTAACGGGTTCCGATGGCGACGTTGTTGAAGATGCAGAACCCCATCGCGCGATCGCGCAGGGCGTGATGGCCCGGCGGCCGGATCGCGCAGAAGGCGTTGGCGACATCGCCTGCCATCACGGCATCGACGGCGGCCATGACTCCTTCGGCGGCCAGCACCGCCGCCTCGTACGATTGCCGGCAGACTGGCACATCGCCCGAATCCAGATACCCGCCGCCGGATTCACAGATTGCCTTCGCTCGCTCGATATATTTCGAGCTGTGAATGGTTTCGATCCACTCTCCCGATGCGGCTGAGGGCTTCAGACAGGTCAGCTCAGATTCCAGCCCCGAGGTCTTCAATCGGGCCATGATCGCGGTGAGCCTTTCCGGAGATTCCGGATGGCCGGCGCCGGTCTTGTGCTCCAGGTAGATGGGATCATAGACGACCCCGGTCTTGGACCGGTGGCTTCCGACGGCCACAGGAATACCTGCCGATGCAGCGTTCAGGGCCGTTTTCTTGGGCGGCTCCGGAACGACTTGTCCATGCGCACCATCCCCATCCCGGCGCACCGGGATGAGGCTGCCACCCGCCTCGTTCGGGGCCTTGCGGACGCAGCGGAACCCGATGGCGTCGTTGGCTAAGCACGTGTCGTCAATCGCCGGATCGCTCGCGCGGTACGTGGATCGGCAGCTCTCGGCGCTGGAATTCCACGCGCCGCCCCGGATGACCCGGTCGGCCCCGTCGGCCGGGCCTCTGGGGTCTGTCTCGGGACTTTTCGAATAGTAGTCCTCGGCGTACCGGTCGTTGCACCATTCGGCAACGTTGCCGTGCATGTCGAACAGCCCCCAGGGATTGGGCTTCTTCCGGGCCACAGGATGGGTCGTCTGCGAGGAGTTCTCCGCGAACCACGCGTAGTCCTTGAGCATGCGGGAATCGTTTCCGAAGCTGTATGGGGTGGATGTGCCCGCGCGGCAGGCGTACTCCCACTCGGCTTCGGTCGGAAGGCGGTATCCGTTGGCGTCGAAGTTGCACTCCCACGTCTGCTCGTCGTAGCAGGGTTCGAGCCCCTCAGCCATCGACCGATCGTTGCAGTAGAGGGCCGCATCGGTCCAGTTGACCTGCTCCAACGGCTGATTGGGGCCTTTGAAATGGGAGGGGTCCGGAAGTTCGTACTTCTTGAACTGTTCCTGCACCACCTCGTGCCGGTCCATCCAGAACGGGCTGATCCAGACCCGGTGCACCGGCGACTCATCGCTCTGGCCTTTGGCACTGCCCATCTCGAACCATCCTCCCTGAATGACAACCATCTCGATGCCACTGGCGGTCGTTTGCCGTTCGGGCGATTCGGAGGTTCCCTCTTTCCGCTGGCAACCTGGAACGCTGATAGCGCCCGCCACGAACAGAAGAGCCATCATCCCTGATTTCATTGCGTGCAACGGCATCGGTCTTCCTTTTACGTATAGTGAACGTTCGAGTTTCATTTCGCTTTCGTGGGAACCGGCACCCAATCGGGCTCTTTGTTCTGGCGGCCGTCGGTGGTGATCTGGACCCACTTGCCGGTCAGGTCGCTGACACAGATGTTCCAGCCGGGCGCCTGGCCGCCGACCATCTCATTGGCCTCGGGCCCGTAGCTGAATGTGACGTACTGCCCGTCCGGGGAGAAATCGGTGTGGTATGTCTCATGCTCCTTGTCGCACTTGACGAACGGCCGGACGTGTGTCACCACCGGCTCCGGTCCGTTCAGATCGATGTCGGCGACGCCCAGGTCCCAATCGGTCAGGCCCCAGGTGATCTTCCTGCCGTCGGGGCTGAAGTCGGGCCGGCATCCGGTGACGCCGAACTTCGTCAGATCGTATACCGACGTCCCGTGAGCCTGGAGCGCCAGGATCGCGTGGTCGTGACCCATGCCCCCATGCACCGTGGCGACAAACCAGTTGCCGTCGGGCGACCAGCAGATGTTGTAGAGGTGATGCAAGTCCTTGTTTGGATGTGGTTTGTGCTTGCCCGTCTTGAGATCGTAGTACATCAGCTCTTTGGTGGCGTAGTCCGTGATCGTGTAGCGACGGTATTCGGCCTTCAGGTAGGCAATCGTCCGGCTGTCAGGGCTCCAGCAGGGCTGTCTGGCGTTCTCGGCAACCTTCACCCGGCCGGTCCCGTCCAGATTCATGTAGTAGACGTTGCGCATCTTGTCGCGGCCCGCCCCTTCATCGGCGACGAAACAGACCTTTGTCCCATCGGGCGAGGCATGGGGGTACATCTCGTCGGCGTCGGGCGTGTCGGTAAGGTTGACGGGATTCGAGCCGTCCGCATGGACCAGACAGAGTTCCCAGTTTTCCTTTCCATCGGTTTGGCGGAATGTCTCGTAGACGATTCTGAACGGGATGGAGGCCAGGTCGAGTTCGGAGGCGGGATACGGCTGGAGTCTCGCCCCCGGCAGCGCCGCCGGCTCGGCATGGTCGGCCAGGGCCGTTGTGGACGCCATGACCAACACCAGGGACAGCAGAATATGTACACAGGATGCGTGATGCCAACGGTTCGATGCACTTGCCATGTCGCATCTCCTTTTGTCTCTAATCATGGTGGGTCAGGTTGCTACCTCGCCGTCTGCGGGATCGGCACCCAGTCGGGCTCCTTGTTGTGAAAGCCATCGTCGGTGATCTGGACCCATCGGCCGGTCAGGTCGCCGATGCAGATGTTCCAGCCCTCGGCCATGCCTCCGACCTGCTGGCCGCCGCGCGACGGACCGTAGCTGAAGACAATGTACTTGCTGTCGGGCGAAAGGTCCACGTGGTAGACCTTGAACCCTCGCGCGCAGCGGACGATCTCGCGGATGTTCGCGACCCGGGGCTCCGGGCCCTTCAGATCGATATCTGCGATCTGGAGATTCCAGTCGGTCTCGCCCCAGACCATTTGGGTCCCGTCGATGCTGAATTCGGGCCGGCATCCCTTGACCCCCCAAACCGCCAGGTCGAACACGCGCGGGCCGAAGGCGTCGAATGCGATGATCGTGTCACTGTATCCCATTCCCCCCGAGACCGCCGCCAGAAACCATCGTCCATCGGGCGACCAGCAGATGGCATAGAGGTGGTGCAGGTTCGTGTTCACATGAGGGCTGGTCCACTTGTGCTCCAGGTAATAGAACATCAGGGCATCGGTGGCATACTCGCGGCTGCTGAACCGCTCGTATTCGTCGGTCAGGTAGGCGATGCTCTTGTTGTCGAAGCACCAGCAGGGCTCGCGCGCGTGCTCGGCGACGTGGACCCGGTCGGAGCCGTCGATGTTCATGTAGTAGACGTGTCGCACGCGGTTTCTTCCGAAACCCTCATCTATGACGAAGCAGATCTTTGTGCCGTCAGGCGAGACGTGGGGATACATCTCGTCCACATCCGGCGTGTTGGTGAGGTTGACGGGATTCGAGCCATCCGCGTTCCTCATGAAGATCTCCCAGTTCTCCTTTCCCTCGGTCCGACGATAGGTTTCGTGGACGAGTCTGAAGGGGATCTTTGCCAGATCGATCGCTTCGCGAGGAAGGGGAATCTGCTTCGGTCGCATACGGACCGCTGGGGCCTCGGATTCGGCGGCCGCCTCGAAGCCGGCCGGTTCCGCCGCCGCCACAGAGGTAAGCCCCGCGAGCGCCAGTATGGCCCCCAGGGCAAGTGACATACGCTTCATGGTGGGAATCCCTCGAAAACCAGACCAACGTTGAAATCAGGGTCCTTTCCTGCCCAACAAGATATCCGCGGGTCTCGTATGGTGCAAGGGGGCTGGTTCTTCGTCGTCGGTGCCGGTCGCCTGACGGCCGGAAATGGCCGGCAGATTGCCCATTTTCTTCTTGTGACCCCTATCACCGTCATGGTAAGATGGTAAAATAGATAAGGCCTTTTCATAGGGAGGTACCATGAACGGTGAGTCCACGTTGAGCGGAGGGACCACGATGCACAAAGCGTTCACCCTCATCGAATTACTTGTCGTCATCGCGATTATCGCCATCCTGATGGCGGTGCTGATGCCGGCCCTGCACCGGGCCCGCGAGCAGGGCCGACGGGCCGCCTGCCTGAGCAATCTCAAGCAGTTGAGCCTGGCCTGGCTGATGTATGCGGACGAGAATGACGACCGTCTGGTCAACGGCGCCACGGGCTTCAGCAACTCGAACCAGACCTGGGGCGACCACCGCAACGAGTTGGCCTGGATTGACGGCTACCATCCCCTGGACCAGGAGGCGGCACAAGAGGACATCCGTCGCGGGGCGCTCTGGCCTTATGTCAAGAATGAGAAGATCTATCGCTGTCCCACCGGCAAACGAGGGGAAGCCTTCACGTATGCGATCATGTTTTCCATGAACGCGGTCTGCCATCCGGAAGTCCAGGGCGTTCGCGGTGCTCACGTCAAGAAGCGCAGCGAAATCCGCAACCCGGCGCCGGCGTATCGACTGGTCTTCATCGACGAGGGGTTCATGACGTCGGATGCCTATGCCGTCAACTATAGCACCGAGCAGTGGTGGGACGACCCGCCGGTGCGCCACGGCGACGGGACCAACATCTCGTTTGCCGACGGGCACGTCGAGCACTGGAAATGGAGAGGCACCGATACGATCAAGCGGGCCCGGCTCGTCGCGGACAGTCACCAAGGCAACTGGACGCCGGAGACGCAAGAGGGTTTCGAGGACCTGTACCAGATGCAGAAGGGCTGCTGGGGCAAGCTCGGCTACACCCCCAGTCATTGAATCGGGCGAATGGATTGAGGACTGCGGATTTCGGATTCGCTTCTGGCGGTTAATCCGCAATCCGAAATCAGGATGGAAGGTGAAGAGAGCCGCGTAGGGCGGACACAGTTGGATCATATCTCGGAGAAGGTGCGTGCCCACGTGTGTGCGGGCGCCGCGTAATACCGTTTCATCGGGTCTTGAAGGAGGACTGATCATGCGCGTCACTTTGTCATGTCTGGTTTCGCTTGTGTTGCTGCTGGGTCTGGCCGGCAGCGCATCGGCTGACCTCGTCGGCCATTGGAAACTCGATGAGGGTTCCGGGACAGTCGCCCGGGATTCCAGCGGAAACGGAAACGACGGCACGCTTGCGGGAGCGCCTCAATGGGTGGCCGGCAAGCTTGGCGGCGCGTTGCAGGTGGGCGGCAGCGATTGGGTGGACTGCGGCAACGCCCTCGAACTCACCCAGGCGATTACGATCGCCTGCTGGGTCAATCCTGATGCACCGGGCGGCGAGCAGGGTTTTGTCGGCCGCACCGGAAACTACGCTCTCAAGGGCCATGGAACCGGCGTCCGCTTCACCACGCCCGGCGTTCTGGACCACAGCAGCACCACGATTACGTTGGAGGCGGGCACTTGGCAGCATGTCGCCGCCACCTTCGTGCCCAGCCAGAGCGAAGGGCTGATCTTTTACTACAACGGCGAGGAGGCGGAGCGGTTGACCAGCTCGGCGATCAGCGCGGGCAGCGGACCGTTGCTCATCGCCAGCAACCAGTGGGGCGAGAACCTGGTTGGTATGATCGACGATGTCCGGATCTTTGACCACATTCTGACGCCGGAAGAGGTGGTCGAGGCGATGCGGGGCGCCGACCCTGCGTTGGCGACCAACCCCAACCCCGCCACGGAGGCGACGGATGTGCCTCGCGACGTCGTTCTGAGCTGGACGGCGGGCGAGTTTGCGGCAACGCACGATGTTTACTTCGGCACGTCTTTCGACGATGTCAATGCCGCCAGCCGGGCCAATCCGATGGACGTTCTGGCCAGCCAGGCTCAGGCGGCGGCCACGTTCGATCCGGCCGGTCTGCTCGATTTCAGCCAGACGTACTACTGGCGCATCGATGAAGTCAATGCCGCCCCCGATAACACGGTATTCAGGGGCGAGGTCTGGTACTTCACCACCGAGCCGTTTGCCTACGCGATCCAGAACATCGTTGCCACCAGCAACGGGATCTCCGAGCCGGGTGTGGGGCCGGAAAACACGGTCAACGGCTCCGGCCTGGACGCTGCCGATCAGCATTCGACGGTCAGCGATGACATGTGGCTGGCCAGCGCGCCGGAGGGGGAGGCCCTGTACGTCCTGTACGAATTCGATCGCGTTTACAAGCTCCACGAGCTGCTGGTCTGGAACTACAACGTCCAGTTCGAGATGATCCTTGGCTTCGGGCTCAAGGGCGTGACCGTCGAGTACTCCGAGAACGGAACCGACTGGACCGCTCTGGGCGATGTGGAGTTCGCCAAGGCGACGGCCAAGGACACGTACGTGGCTAACACGACCGTTGATTTGGGCGGCGTTCCGGCCAAGTGCGTCCGCCTGACCGTCAACAGCGGTTGGGGCATGATGGCCCAGTACGGCCTGAGCGAAGTCCGCTTCCTGTACATTCCCGCACACGCCCGCCAGCCGCAGCCGGCCGACGGCGCTGCCGACGTGGATGTGAACACGTCGCTGGCCTGGCGGGCCGGTCGTGAGGCCGTTTCCCACGAGGTCTATCTCGGCACGGCTCCGGACGCCCTGGCTCTGGCTGGAACGGTCGCCAGCGCCACGTTTGTCCCGGGCAATCTGGAGTTCGGCAGCACCTACTACTGGCAGGTCGTGGAAGTCAACGAAGCGGATACCGTCACGGCATGGGCCGGCGACGTGTGGAGCTTCACCGCCCAGGAATATGCCTGGATCGACGATTTCGAGAGCTACACCGACGACATCGAATCCGGCACCGCGATCTTCGACACGTGGCTTGACGGCTGGGTCAACGACACCGGTTCCACCGTCGGCTATCTCGAAATGCCGTTTGCCGAGACATCCATCGTTCACAGCGGCAAGCAGTCCATGCCGCTGGCATATGACAACAGCGTCGCGCCGTTCTATGCCGAAGCCGAGCGCGAATTCGACACCGCCCAGAACTGGACGGGCAACGGCGCCGACACGCTTGTACTGCACGTTCGCGGCAATCCGCCCGTCTTCCTCGAGCGGGCCGATGGCACGATTCTGATGGGCAGCACCGGCGGTGACATTTGGGACACCTCTGATGCCTTCCGCTTCGCCTACAAGCGTCTGAGCGGCAACGGCTCCATCACGGCGCGGGTCGACAGCATCTATAACACCAGCGGCTGGGCCAAGGGCGGCGTGATGATCCGCGAGACGCTCGATCCGGGCTCCAAACACGCCATGGTGGTGGTCACGCCGGGCAACGGTGTGGCTCTCCAGAACCGGCCGACCATGAATCAGGCCAGTCTGAGCGTCAATGAAGCGGGCCTGACGGCACCGTACTGGGTGCGGCTGACGCGGACGGGTGACAGCCTCAAGGCCGAGCGCAGCGCCGATGGCGTCACATGGGTGAGCATCACAGCCAATGCGGCGGCCTCCACGCTGACAATTTCGATGGCCGGCGATGTTTACATCGGCCTGGCGCTGGTCAGCAACAACGCCGGAGCCAGTCCGACGAGCGCCGAGTTCGCCAACGTCAGCACGACCGGCAACGTGACCGGCTCGTGGCAGACGGCCGATATCGGCGGCGGCCAGCGGACCAGCAACGATCCGGCCCCGATGTATGTACGGATCGAAGACAGCGCGGGCAAGAGCGCGACGGTCACGAGCCCCGATGAGGAAATCGGGCTCGGTCTGACGTGGCAGGCATGGGCGATCCCGTACAGCGAGTTGTCCGGCGTGAACCTGGGCCGGGTCGAGAAGATGGTCATCGGCATCGGCAATGCGACCAGTCCGGCCGCCGGCGGCGCCGGGCTGATCTATATCGACGACATCGGTTTCGGCTCGCCTTCGGAATAGTTTCAGGCTGGTAACAATGGAATGATGTGAGCAGGGGCGAATGATGATTCGCCCCTGCGCTTTGTCGAAATGAAACGGGGCCTGTCCCGACGCGCATCGGGACAGGCCCCGCTGTTTTGAGCCGATACGTGAACCAGTCCGGTTCTATGGCGTTGCGTGACCCGCGAAGCGCCAGACGATATCGTAGTCGGCTTTCTGCCTGGTGGGTTGCCCGGCGAGGCCACCGTTGTCCTTCTGGTCCGGGCCGATGCTGTACAGATCGAACCCGGCGCCTTGTCGCCGGTACAGCAAACTGGCCTTCGAGAAGGGATCTCGAACACCGTCCGGATCGAGAGCGCCAAGGGTCTCAGGGAAGCCGCCGTGCGTGGCTCGGTACTGCAACAGGACCAGCCCTGCGCGAGTGACGCGGACCTGTGCGATCCTCCGCAGATAGACCTCCTTGACGCGGCCGAGCGCCGGCAGGAGGGTTCGTGTCAGCACATGCCGCTTGTGCGCCTCGAACAGCTCTCCGTCAAACGCTCCGGCTTCATTGGGATCGTACGGCTCGCGGAAGCGATTTGTGCAGTCCTGCATCAGCCGCAGGTAAGCGGCGTGATCGGCCAGGAAGAGCGGCTTGAACGAGACCCGAAGAAATAGCAGTCGCGAGATGATGTCGGGCATGTCGTCCTCGTCCAGCGTGTTGCGCAATTCCTTCCCTGGCAGACGGAAGGTCTGCTCACCAAAGACCAGCCGCTCGCCGTCTGTGGCCATGATCAAAGGGGCGATGTCGTCGTATCCGCCGAGCAACTCTTGAAGGTCACGGGACCGTTGCTCACTGGGGACCGACATCTCGCACAGTCTCTGGATGGTGGTGCACGCCAGATCGATCTGAGCGACCCGGACCAGTTGGCTGACGATCGTCGGCTCGGTTCGCAGGGCATCGGCGAACTTCAGTTGGATCAGGGCAGTGTCCCATGCCTCATCGGCCTGCCCATCCTTTGCTTGGAGCAGTGCCTTGGCCCCGAGGATCCGCGCCAAGGCGCGCTGCTCGGCAAGGTGGGACAGGGACATCGAGATGCCGGCGCTGTAGTCGTTGTCGAAACGGCACGAGGGACGCTGCGTCCCCTGCGTGAGAATCGACAGCGCCTGGCCAATCACGTCCTGCCGAAGCAGGCTCTCAAGTTCGGCCTGTTCTTCCGGATCGAGCGGCTTCTCGCCGGAGCTTCCCGCGAGATTGCCCAGGTAGGCCAGGAAGTCCTTTTCCGGCGCCGGCTGGGCCTTGAGCAGCAGAGCAGCGCTTGTGTACAGCAGGGCCGCGTTATTCACATCGGGCACATTCGGCGGAATGACCTGGGCGACTTGTGTCGGACGCCCGGCCTTCTCCAGGGCGGCATAGGCCCGACGGAGCTTCGCGGCCGAA
>CAZNSM010000126.1:0-14978 GCA_964575615.1 uncultured Pirellulales bacterium
ACGTACACTGTGCGCGGGCGGACCGCGATGGAGCGGATGATGGAGACTGCCGCCCGTGAGAAAGGGATGTCATGACGCCGATTCGGTTGGGGTTGATCGCGCTGCCGGGGTGGGTGGTGTATGGCGTGGTCCTGTTCTCGGATCAGTACCTGCGTCACCCGGTGGCGGCCATCGCGTTGCGACTGCTGATGCCCTTGGCCCTGCTGTGCAACCTCGTCGGCGTCGCAATGGGCCTCGCTCGCATCCGCAAGGATACGAAGACCGGTGTCGTGTTGGGACTTGTTCTGAACGCCGTTCGGCCGATGATCGCCGCGGGGTTCTTCCTGTGGCTTCTTTTCGGGTTCAAGATGTGAAGGAGGGCGTCGCACGTGAAGAAGGACGGATGGATATGACCAGGCGGGTGGGACATGAGATTCCGCGATTGTACTATCTGCTGACGCCGGCGTTCATTCTGCTGGACTACGTGGTGGGCGTCAACATTCGTGTGGCGGCCCTGGATGCGATGCCCGGCTGCAAGAATCTGTACTATGGCTTCTGCGTTCTGTGCGGCGTGGTGGTGTTCGTGCTCCCGGCGGCTTCGGCGGCGGTGGCGTTTGTCGAGAGCACGATCCTGCTGTTCCTGACAGTGCCGGCGGTGTTCCGGCCGCTGGCCGCGAACCTGGAGCGGTTCGCCGATCTGGACGCCGACTGGCAGATGGCCGGGACGTTTCCCCTGGAGGGGATGCTGAACCTGCTGATGCCGGCCGCGATTGCGGTCCTCGCCTTCCACATGAGCCTCTCGGCCCTCGGCAAGTCGGGCGGCCCCGCCGGACGCGACGCGACCTGAGAACCCGCGATCTGGCGTGTGTGTGAGAGCATCCTGACGGACGCGTGGCAGCCTCAAAGCTTGTCCTGAGCGCAGCCGAATGGGCTCGCAGAGCTTGGGGATGGTTCCTCGCATTGGCAACCATCCGGGATTTGCAGACAGACGAGTCTACCATCCCCAAACGCTCCGCGTTTGAGGCTGCCACAGAATGCAACTTGCCGGCGGGCCGGGGGCAATCGTGGGTTGGCGGAAGTGGGTTGGTCTGGTATCGTAGTGGACCTTTCGAACGTTCACGATCCTTGGAGATGGCATGGTGGAAGCAGTGGCAGGGCGCAGGGGCACATGGGGCGTCTGGGTGCGGGCAGTGCGCGTGTTCACGTTCACCGCGTCGGTCGTTCCAGTCCTCGTCGGGGCGGCGATCGCGGCGCGTGTGGACGGGCCGGTCGCGTGGTGGCTGCTGCCGTTCGTCGTGGTCGCGTCGGTCCTGATGCACGCCGGGACGAACCTCATCAACGATTGTTTCGACTACCTCAAGGGCATCGACACCGATGATTACTCCTACGGCGGCAGCGGGGTCATCGTCCAGAAGCTGCTCACGCCGCGACAGGCCTTCATCGGGGCGCTGGTGACGTTCGCCGCTTCGTGCGGCATCGGGCTGCTGTTCATCGCCGTACGCGGCTGGCCCATTTTCGCCCTGGGCGTCGTCGGCCTGCTCGGCGGGTTCTTCTACACCGCCCGGCCGGTTGGCTACAAGTACTTCGCGCTGGGCGATGCGCTGGTGTTCACGCTGATGGGCCCGTTGATGGTTATCGGATCGTACTTCGTCCTGACCGGCTCGTACAACCACGCGGTCCCGATCGCGAGCTTGCCGGTCGGCTGTCTCGTGGCGGCCATCCTGCACGCCAACAACATGCGTGACATCCAGCACGACCGCGATGCGCAGGTGCGCACCGTCGCGAATCTGCTGGGCCACGATCGCGCGCGGTTCGAGTATTATGCGCTGGTCGGCGGCGCCTATGTCGCCGTGCTCGGGATGATCGCCGGCAGGCTGGTCGGTCCGTGGGGCCTGCTGGTGTTCCTGGCGGCGCCGCTGGCGGTGCGCAACGTCCGGCGGGTGGTCCGCAGTCGGCCGCAGCAGCCTGAAAGCATCGCCACGCTCGACGTGCAGACCGCGCAGTTGCACCTGGCGTTCGGGCTGCTGTTCGCGCTGGCGATTCTGCTTGGAGAGCTGCTGTGATGAGGACGGTCTGGGCACTCAGCGCGCTGGCAGCCGGTCTGTGGTTCGTGATGTTCTCACCGTGGACGCGGGAGGCGGTCCCGTTCTGGCCCGCGATGGCGCTCTCTTGCGGCGGGCTGGCGCTGGCGGGCCTGTGGTTCAATCGCCATTCGCTGCGCGAGGTCTTCGCGTTTTGCTGGTGGCATGTCCCCGTGGGCCTGGCCTCATCGCTGCTGCTCTATGGGATGTTCTGCGTGGGCCATGAGATCGCGGCGGCGATTCTGCCTTTTGCGTCGGAGCAGGTCGCTCTGGTCTACCGCACGCGGAGTCAGGCGGATCTGTGGCTGATCGGTGTGCTGCTGTTCGCCTGGGTCGGTCCGGCCGAGGAGATTTTCTGGCGCGGCTACATTCAGCGCCGCTGCGGGCAGCGCTTCGGGCCGTTCGCGGGGCTGGCCCTGACGGCCGCGATCTACACCCTCGTACACATCTGGTCGCTCAACCTCATGCTGCTGGCGGCGGCGGGGCTGTGCGGCGTATTCTGGGGCGCGATGTTCTGGCGATTCCGCTCCATCTGGCCGGCGCTGATCAGTCACGCCGCCTGGGACGTCGTGATCTTCGTCCTGCTGCCGATCCGCTGACCGAAGCCGAGCGAACCTCCCTGCCTCTTGCCGGATCTGTGCAAATCCTCTCCAGATTCTGCCTCAAGTGACGACTCCGATTGGCCGATAAACGGGCGGTGCTGTTTTTGAGGCGATTTTGGAGAGCTACAACCATGCACAGAGAGGAAACGCCAAGGGTAGTTCCATCGCAACGTCCGATATTCCGGTTGCCCGTCAACACCGACTTTCTCTTCCTCGACAAGAAGGGCGACTACAGCCCGAGGATCGAGAAGAAGCGAACGAAACTGCTACAGAAACTCGGCTTCCTCGCAGGCTTCCTCGAAGAGGGCGAAACCGTCGTGTTCGTCACGACGGGCTGTTCGCCGTTCTCGACGGTCGAGCAGCTCACGATCGGGCACCTGTGGATCATGGCGATCAAGCGTGCGCTGTTCGTCTTCACGAACCGACGCATTCTCCACATTCCCACCACGGGGCAGTATGAGTATCGCGGGTCGATCGCGCAGATTCTGTACCAGGATTGCCGTCGTCTGTACGTCAAAGGCTCGGCGTTGCGGGCGGAATACCTGACCGGCAAGACGGAGAGCTTCCTGGGGATTCCCGGCCCGGACCGGGCGACGATCCAGCGCCTGAACATCGCCGCACCGGAGCCGGCCGAGCCGAGCGATCGCCCCGAGCGGAACCACCTGTGCCCGAGCTGTGCGCAGGTGCTGGCGCCGGAAACGACCGCGTGTCCCGCGTGCGGGCATGCGTTCAAGACCGCGGCGGCAGCGCTGAAGTATTCGCTGCTGCTGCCCGGCGGCGGGTATTTCTACGCGCGGCGCTGGGTTCTCGGAGTTCTCGACGCGATTGGGGAAACCTACCTGCTGTTGATCACGCTGGTCGCCCTTGTCGGCGCCGCCCTTGGCAATCCGCAGGCTGCACCCGTATTGGTCATGTTCGGCCTGCTGCTGGCGATCGAGAAAGCCATCACCATTTATCACGCCAAAAAGTTCATCGCCGAATTCATCCCGCGCGATCCCAATGCGGTCCAGCCGCCGCGTCGTGCGCCGTCCGATCCGTATGCGGCGTCATCGACACCGGAGCGAACACAGACGCTCGAACAGCTCCTGTCCGTCCGCTGAAGGGGGCGTTCCTGTCACCTGGAGCATCGCGCCGGGCCGCCGGAAGTTGCGGCTATGGATGTGATGCGCCCTGAGATTGCTGCGGGTCTTTTCCGCGATGGACCGCTTTCCGCAGTTCCGGCCATCGGCAACCGCAAGGGGGTAGCCGCTGCCACACGCAACCCCTTGGCCCGGATGCTCCACTCCGTTCAGCATGACATCAGCCGGGTCATGCCGGACAGAGCCGGTCGTGCTCTTGCGCAGTTGAGCAGCGTGCCGACGAATTTGGCTTGCGTGGGGCGCTGTTGGCGATGAGAATACACCGCCGATGGTCCTCGTTTGATTGGCGCGTTCGGTTCCCTGCCGATTCTTGGAGAGTGACGATGAGACTCAAAAGAGCGTGGGTCGTGTGGGCGGTGGTGATGTGTCTGGCGGCGTCGGCCTTATGGGCGGAGGAAATCCCGTCGGTCCGGCCGGAAGAGGTGGGCCTGTCCTCGGCCCGGCTCGCCGAGATGCAGGCGGTCGCGCGGAAGATGGTGGACGAGCAGAAGGTGGCCGGCATCATCACGCTTGTGGCGCGGAAGGGCAAGGTCTGTCATTTCGAAGCGTATGGCTGGCGGGACCTTGCGGCGGGCAAGCCGATCCAGCGCGACACGATCCTGCGCTTCTATTCCATGAGCAAGCCGGTCACCAGCGTGGCCGCCATGATCCTGCACGAGCAGGGCAGGGTGCTGCTCGATGAGCCGGTCGAGCTGTACATTCCCGAGCTGCGTGGATGGAAGGTCTATGCCGAAGACGCGCAGGGCGAGCCGACTACGGTCGAGCCCGGGCGGAAGGTCACGGTGCGCGATCTGCTACGGCACACCTCGGGACTGACCTACGGCATTTTCGGAGACACCGCCGTCGATCGGATGTATCGCGACAAAGAGGTCCTCAGCGATATGGCGCTCGAGGAAATGGTCAAGCGGCTGGGCGCGATTCCGCTGCTGCACCAGCCGGGAACGAAGTGGCATTACAGCGTCTCGACGGACGTGCTGGGCCACGTGATCGAACGCGCCTCGGGGCAAGCGCTCGATGTCTTCTTCTCGGAGAACATCTTCCAGCCGCTCGACATGAGGGACACCGGGTTCTATGTCCCGAAGGACAAGCACGATCGCTTCGCCGTGTGCTATGGTCCCGGCTCGAACGGCGGACCGGAGCCGACGAATGAATTGGGGAGCGACGCATTTCTCGAACCTCGCGCGTTCCTGTCGGGCGGGGGCGGGCTGGTCTCGACGGCGCGCGATTACCTGCGGTTCTGCCAGATGCTGCTGAACAAGGGCACGCTCGACGACGTGCGGATTCTGCGGCCCGAGACGGTGGAGATGATGACGCGCGACCAGTTGCCGCCGGGCGTGTCGGTCGGCGAGGGTGTTGGCTTTGGGCTTGGGTTCTCCATCCAGCTTCGTCCCGATCCGAGCGGTGCGGCCCGCGTGGGTGAATATGGCTGGTCCGGCGCCGCCAGCACCTTCTTCGGCATCTCGCCCGACGACGAATCCATCGTGATGCTCCTGACGCAGTACATGCCGTACTCGCAGACGATTCCCGCCGCGCTCAAGCCCCTGGTCTACGCGTCCTTCAACGGCGAGAACTGAGACCGGGCTGACCCGTCGCTGCCCCGGCCGGAAGAAAAGGGTTTGACGTGCGGCTAAGGGAATTGCTACACTTTGTGTGTCCGACGAGGGATCTGGCTATGGCTGCAAGAATGCCGAAGCATTCGCCGTGCATGAGGATTTCGCTTGGGCAGTTGTTGGGGGATGCCCAGGTTTCCGTATGGGCTCAGATGAGTGTCGGCGTTCGTGACGGTGCCGTCAGGGTGACTCCTCTGAGACGGCTGAGCGATCTCATCAGACGGACCCCGGAGAGCCACGAAGTTTCGGAGGTCGATTGGGGTCGTGTTGCAGGCAGAGAGGTCTGGTCGATGGCCAGTGGAAGATCAAGACGGATTCTCGTGTCGACTGGCCGGAGCCCTGGAGTGAGACGGCCTTTGTCAGACTGGTGGATGCCCTTACCTCCGCCGCATGAAGACGCGCGAGATCATCCAGCAATTGAAGTCCTGTGAGAGCATGTGCGAGGCCGGCAGGGCAGCGACCTCATACTTTCTGCGGGTATGCCGCTCTGATACATCGCACATCCCGCGAATAGGAAGCTTTCGCCTGCGAGATATCCGTGCCTGCTACGACGATTTGGAGTGCACCTATCTGATCCGCATATTTGCCGTCTTTGAGATGGCGCTTCGCGAGTTCTGGACGTCTGCTATGGGAAGACGAAGTCGCCCGACGGCGCGTCAACTCATGGATGCGGTCGCACTACGTTGCAGCGTGCCGGTCGACCACCTTGTGCGCGCTCACGGCGTGCGTGAATCGCGGAATGTTCTCGTGCACGGCGGTGAAGGTCGCTCCGTGGCGCTTACAGAGGCAAGGAGTTCCCTCTGTCGATTTCTCTCCAGCCTGCCGCGCGAGTGGTGACGCATGGGAAGAAGGTTGCCGCGAGCGATGCCGCATCAGCCGAGCACCGCAAGAATGGGATCCCGATAGGCGTTCGCGCCGATTACGAAAAGCATCGATGCGGCGAACTCAACGATGGGCAGTGAAGGCTTTGGGCCGGAAGGAGATGGGCATGGATCGACGGGAATTCTCGAAACGGATGCTGCTGGCCGGGGCAGGCGCGCCCCTGGCGCTGGACACAGCGCGGGCGGCCGAGGGCGGCGGAGACTGCTACGACGAGCCTGCCCGGCGGCTGCCGATTCGCCGGTTTGACGTGGTGGTGGCCGGCGCGGGCACCGGCGGCGTGGTCGCGGCGATTGCCGCCGCACGGCAGGGGGCCACGACCGCGCTGGTCGAGGTCAAGGGCTATCCCGGCGGGACCGTCACCGAAGGCGGCACGGCGCTGCACAGCTTCTACAACCTCTGGAAGGCGTTCGGCGTCGAGAAGCGGCAGGTCGTTCGCGGCATCCCGCAGGAGATCATCGAGAGGCTCATGAATGTGGACGGCTGCTCGGGCCACGCTGAGATGCTCACCGCGTACGACTACGACTCGGTCTGCACGGCGATCGACACGGAGATGTACAAGCTCGTCACATTCGAGATGCTCGCCGAGGCGGGCGTCCACGTCTTCGTCAACACGCTGCTGGTTGGCGCGATCGTGGACGGCTCGCACGTTCGCGGTGCGATCGTCGAGAGCCGTGTGGGCCGCGAGGCGTTCTACGCCAGGTCGTTCATCGACTGCACCGCCTACGGCGACCTGGCGGCCTACGCGGGAGCGAAATACACCGAGCCCAACGACTATCCCGTGTGCAACAGCGTGGGCATCGGGAACGTCGATATCGACAAGTACCACGAGTTCATAGAGGCGAACAAGCTCAGCGGCCAACTGGCCAGGGGCATGCGCAGCGGCAAGCCCGATCAGATCATCCGCGCGGGCGCCGAATGGGTGAATCTGCCGGAGCTGGCCCGGGCCGCCCGTAACATCGGCATGGCCATGATCACCACGACCGTGCACGACAACTACCTGATGTTCATCAAGTGCAACCTCAGACTGCCGGTCAGCCCGACCGATCGGGACGCGGTGGCCCAGGCCGAACTGGAGATCCGCCGGCGGATGGCCCAGGCGGTCGAGCTGTTCCGTAAACACGTGCCGGGCTGCGAGAAGGCCTTCATGGCGCGCACCAGCCCGAAGCTGTGCATCCGGCGAGGCCGCTGCATCGAATGCGACTACGACATTACGTTGCCCGACGTGCTCGAAGGCCGGCACTTCGACGACGAGATCATGGTCTACGGATTCCACGACAGCGCCCCGCGTCTTCAGATCAAAGACGGCGGCACGTACGGGCTCCCGTACCGGGCTTTGTGCGTCAAGGGCGTCGAGAACCTCTACGCCTGCGGCATGATGATCACCTCGGATCACGAGGCCCACATGTCCACGCGCAACACCGTCTGCTGCATGGGCCAGGGCCAGGGCGCCGGCACCGCCGCGGCACTCTGTGCGGCGCGCCACTGCGGCACCCGCGAATTGCCCTATGGTCCCCTCCGTGACGCCCTTGCACAAGCCGGGGTGTATTTTGAGGTGTGACGTGCGTCCAGACGACGTTGCACCATTGCTCGCAAGCCGCGCCGACTGAATGGCTGAGTTCGGGAGTTCCCTTTCATCGAGGAGCATGACGCATGGCAGGCAAATCGAATCGCGATGTGGAGAAGGTGTATTCGACCGGTGAATTCGTGGCGAAGCTGCGACGGCTGGCCGATGCGCTGGAGACCGGCGAGAAGTTCGAGATTCAGATCGCCGGCGAGCGGATTTATGTGCCCGTTCGCGCGGAATTCAACCTGGAACACGAACGCGAGGGCCACGACGAGGAAATCGAGTTTCAGATCAAGTGGACCAATGGCTGACGTGTCACGTGGTTTGCGGCCCGGGGGATGCGAGTGTCTATGGCTAAGGGAACCGGCATAGTGTATTCGACGGCGCAGGGACGGATGTGTCCGGCGTGCGGCGAACCGGTGGATGAGAATGAGCCTCATATCCCAAATCCATCCGCACAAGCACCTCTACCTGGCGACAATACGTTGCGCCTGGGGATGGAGGAAATCTCCGGTTCGGGGTTTTTCGCATTGACATACGAAAATAGGATCGATATATTTTAGTGTAAAGCGGATTCGAATAGGATAATAGCGTATGGTTACGGTTACCGTATCGCCGAAGTTCCAGGTGGTTATCCCCAAGAGCGTACGAGAGAGACTGGGAATTCAGCCCGGACAGAAACTGCAAATCCTTCAGTTTTCGGACCGTCTTGAATTCGTTCCGCTCCGGAAAATCAAGGAGATGCGGGGATTCCTCCGGGGCATCAAGACGGATGTCCGGCGAGAGAAGGACCGGCCATGAATCTTGTGGATTCCTCGGGATGGCTGGAGTATTTTGCGGAAGGTCCGAATGCGGCGTTCTTCGCGCCGGCCGTCGAGGACGCCGCGCATCGGCTGGTGTCCACGATCAACCTCTACGAGGTGTTCAAGCGTGTACTTCAGCAGCGGGGCGAGCATGCGGCTCTCCAGGCGGTGGCGTTGATGCAGCAGAGCACCGTTGTCGATGTGACGGCGCCCATTTCCATGGAGGCGGCGAAGATCAGTGCGGAGATGAAACTGCACATGGCGGACAGCCTGATTCTGGCGACCGCACGGGCCTACGACGCGACCGTGTGGACCCAGGACAGCGACCTGGACGGATTGTCCTCGGTGCGTTATATCGGCCGGCGCCGTCCGGACGGTGCCGCAAGGTAGTGGCAGAGCCTGGACAGGTGGGGCCCTCGGATGAAGAAGCTGATCGATATCCCCTTTGCGTTGGACATGGTCTCCATCGCCAGGACGGTACACGTCGAGCCGGATTCGCCCGATGGCCGGATGCTGCGCGAGCTGATTGAGCAGGCGCGGCAGATCGCTCGGCCAAAAGCGCTGTATCGAGAAGCGTTTATCGATAGCAAAGGCGACGACACGGTTGCGATCGAGGGCGTGACGTTTACCAGCCGGATGCTGCGGGCGAATCTCGACCGGGTCGAGCGGGTGTTTCCGTTCGTGGCCACGTGCGGGCACGAGATGGACACGGTGACACTGCCGGCGGGCGATTTTCTGGCCGAGTTCTGGTGGGACGCGATCAAGGCGGTCCTGCTCGGCGGCGCGATCTGGCATTTGAGCGAGCATCTGAAGCAGCGCTTCGCGCTGGGCAAGGCCGCGTCGATGAGCCCCGGCTCGGGCGAGGTCGACGTCTGGCCCATCGAGCAGCAGCGGGAGCTGTTCGCGCTGCTCGGCGACGTGAAAGGGCAGATCGGCGTCGAGCTGACCGAGTCGTTCCTGATGAAGCCTAACAAGACGGTCTCGGGCATTTGCTTCGCGACGAAAGTCGACTTCCACAGTTGTCAGGTCTGCCGGCGCAAGGACTGCCCGTCGCGGAGCGCCGCCTTCGATCCGGCCCTCTGGGACCTCCACCAGCACGGATAGAGGTCGCCGCCGCGTCTATGCAGAAGCGCCGTGGACCTGGCGGATGGCGTCGATGATGTAGTCGTCGATCCGCTGGGTGTACTTGGGGCCGATGCGCACCTGCACGAAGCGGTCGTAGATCTCCAGCGTCTGGCGGCAGCCGTCCGGGCCGTACTGGATCGCCTTGCCCTCGGGGCTGTTGAACGATGGCCAGTTGGGGTGCCGAGCGCGCTTGTTGACGACGGATTCGGCGATCGGCAGCAGCACGGAACCCGAGAGGGTCGAGGTCGGGACGTGGCGCTGCCGCAACTGCTCGATGCAGCAGTCGCGAGCCGCTTTGTCGGGCATCTCGAAGAAGACGCTGTAGCCGATGTCGCCTTCCGGGTCGGGACGGTGACGCAGGCGGATCCCGTCGATCTTCTTGATGCCGTCGTAGACGGCCTGGGCATGGCTCCGCAGCGCGGCGACCATGGTGTCGAGCTTGGGCAGTTGCGCGCCGAGCACCGCTCCGGTCAGCTCGCTCATGCGGAAGTTCTCGCCGGCAAAGGTGGGCACCCGGCTGGCTCCCGTGCGCTGGGCAAAGAGCCCGTTCAGGCCGCCCATGTCGTGGAAGCGCGCCGCCCGTTCATAGACAATCGGGTCGCTCGTCACCACGGCGCCGCCTTCGCCCGAGGTCATGGTCTTGTTGATCTGGAAGCTGTAGATGCCGACGTTGCCGATCGAGCCGAGCTTGCGGCCGCGATAGGAGCCGCCGACGCACTGAGCGCAATCCTCCAGGACCGCGACGCCGTGCTTGCCGGCGATGTCCATGATCGGCTCCAGGTCGGCCGGCCCGCCGAGCAGATGGACCGCGATGACGGCCTTCGTCCGCGGCGTGATCTTCCGCTCGAAGTCCTTCGGGTCGATGTTCAGCGTGCGGTCGATGTCCGCGAAGACGGGCAAGGCCCCCGCGTGGACCACGCAGGTGTAGTCGGACCACCACGTGTACGCCGGAACGATCACCTCGTCGCCCGGCGCGATGCCCAGGCCGGCCACGGCGCAGTCCAGAGCCGCGGTGCCGCTCGTCACGCCCAGCGCGAACTTTGTGCCCATGTGTTTGGCGAATCCCTCCTCGAACCGCAGCACCTTCGTCGGCGTCCCGGGCCCCCAGTAGCGGAAGGGCGAGCCGGAATCGACGACGTCCATCAGGGCTTGTCTCTCGTGCTCGTCGAAGAACTGCGGCCCGATGTATCCCGGATCGATCCGGTCGATGGTTGGGGAGGCCGATGTGCCCTGGCTCCACAGCGATCTGGCGGGCAGCCCGACCCCCAGAGCCGATGCGGCCAGGCAGCTCGTCGAAAGGAACCGCCGCCGGGTCAGCGCCCCGTCCTGTGTCTCGTGTTTCTCTTGTCGCGTCGCCATCTTCGTACCTCCCAGACTGAAGACTTTCGCGTCCACCTGCCCCGCGTATTCTATACGTCTGCCGTTTCCACAGCAAGTCCGCAGCAGACAACCATTACTGCACTGTGCCCGTGAGGGCATGCATAGGATGAGACAAGCCCGCCAGGGCGAGGCATGCCTCCCCCCTATCGAAAGAGGTAAGTGTGGACACCGCCAGGCGCCGTCCCGACGCACATGGCCGAGCGGCATCGGCGTCAGCCGTAGGGGCGAATCATGATTCGCCCTTGCCACCAGCAATCCCCGGCCGAAGCTGCTCGATGATGGTCCCGCACCCAGCGGGTGGCAGCCTCAAGGCGCAGCCTTGGGGATGGCTGATATGATTCTGGCTTGTCTATCGATAACCGGTGGCGCTCTTTCCCATCCCCAATCCCGGCGCGCCGGGATTGAGGCTGCCACACGAGCTCTGCAATGGCTTGGCAGCCTAATCCCCGAGGACTGCACTGACATCGGGTGCCTTACACTGACGGAATGGGCTTGCGTTTGCCGCGGCTGGGGACCACAATGAGGATTGTGTGGTCTATTTGTCTTCTGTTCGCCGAGGTGCGCCGATGAGAGTCACGTGCTTTACAGCGCTGTTTCTTCTGGTTCTGACGCAACCGCTGGCGGCGTATGACCGGGTGACGGGCAAACCGTTCGCCAGCCGCTCGCGCGTGATCGCCCAGCACGGAATGGCTGCGACGAGCCAGCCTCTGGCGACGCAGGTCGCGATCGATATCCTCAAACAGGGCGGCAGCGCCGTGGATGCGGCCATCGCCGCCAACGCCACGCTGGGTCTGATGGAGCCGACCGGCTGCGGCATCGGAGGGGACCTGTTCGCCATCGTCTGGGACGCCGGGACGCAGAAGCTCTACGGTCTCAACGCCAGCGGACGCTCGCCGCACTCGCTGACCCTGGCCCACTTCAAGGAACAGGGCCTGGAGTATGTCCCGCCACGAGGCCCGTTGCCCGTCACAGTTCCCGGCTGCGTGGATGGCTGGTTCGAGCTGCACGGGCGATTCGGCAAGCTGCCGATGAAGACGATCCTGGCGCCGGCGATTGCCTACGCCCGCGACGGCTTCCCCGTCTCGGACCTGATCGCGTCTCAGTGGCAGGCAAGCGTGCCGGTCCTCGAAAGCTACGAGGGGTTCAAAGAGACGTTCGCGCCCGCGCCGAAGGCGGGGGAGGTGTTTAGGAACCCGAATCTCGCCAACACGCTGGAACGAATCGCCCAGGGCGGCCGGGATGCATTCTACAAAGGCGACATCGCGCGGACCATCGACGCGTTTATGAAACGCGTGGGAGGCTTCCTGTCCTATCGGGACATGGCCGAGCACGCCTCGGAATGGGTCGATCCCGTCTCGACGGACTATCGTGGCCACACGGTCTGGGAGCTGCCTCCCAACGGCCAGGGGATCGCAGCCCTGCAAATGTTGAACATCCTCGAAGGCTACGACATTAAGGGCATGGGCTTCGGCAGCCGCGACTACATGCACTGCTTCATCGAGGCCAAGAAGCTCGTCTTCGAGGACCGGGCGAAGTTCTATGCCGATCCGGCGTTCAACGACATCCCGGTCCGGCAACTGATCTCCAAGGCGTACGCCGCCCAGAGGCGAAAGCGGATCGATCCGAACCGCGCTGCGAAGCGCTACGACGCGGGCGAGCCCGCCCTGGACAAGGGCGATACGATCTACCTGACCGTCGCCGACGGCGCAGGCAACATGGTCTCGCTGATCCAGAGCAACTATCTCGGCATGGGCTCGGGGCTGGCCCCCGACGGTCTCGGGTTCATCTTTCAGGACCGCGGCGCGCTGTTCTCGCTGCGGGAAGGGCACTTCAACACGTACGCGCCGCACAAGCGGCCGTTTCACACGATCATCCCGGCGTTCATCACCAAAGACGGCAAGCCCTTCCTGAGCTTCGGCGTCATGGGCGGGGCGGCCCAGCCCCAGATGCACGTGCAGATCGTCGTCAACCTCGTCGATTTCGGGATGGACGTGCAGGAAGCGGGCGATGCGCCGCGCATCCTGCATCTCGGCTCGTCCCAGCCCACCGGCCAGACGATGAGTGACGGCGGGACAGTGTACCTGGAGACCGGGTTCGACTACGAGGTCGTCCGCGAGCTGGTGCGGGCGGGACATCGCATCGAGTACAACCTCGGAGATTTCGGCGGCTATCAGGCGATTCAATGGGACGGGCAGAATCGGGTATACTACGGAGCGTCCGAGTCCCGCAAGGATGGACAGGCCGCCGGCTATTGAGAAAAGGACTGGAAAACGGGCCTGAAATGGCGATAATGGCAAGAGGTATGGTGGGTGGAGACCGCAGGATGGTCCGGGTTCGAAGAGTGACAGCGGTTTGTCTGGTGTCTGTGCTGGCGATGTCGATGGCGTCGGCGTCGTCGCAGGCCAACGGGTTCTTGCGCACGCGGGGCCAGGACATGGTGGACCAGGAGGGCAACAAGGTCCTGCTCAAGGGCGTCGGGCTGGGCAACTGGCTGCTGCCCGAGGGGTACATGTGGAAGTTCGGCGAGGGCGGGGACCGGCCGCGAAAGATCGAGAAGCTCGTCAGCGATCTGATCGGCCCGGAGAAGGCGGAGACGTTCTGGCTGGCCTTCCGCAGGCACTACATCACCGAGGCGGACATCGCGCGCATCGCGGAGCTCGGGTTCAACTCGGTGCGACCGGCTCTGAACGCCAGACGGTTCCTCACCGAAGGGGACAATCCCACGTATGTCGCGGAAGGATTTGAATTGCTCGACAATCTGGTCGGCTGGTGCAGGAAGCACGACATCTACGTCATCATCGACATGCACGGCGCCCCGGGCGGCCAGACGGGCGCCAACATCGACGACAGCCCCAACGACGAGCCGGGGTTGTTCATGGAAGCGCGGAACCAGGACCTGCTGGTGGATTTGTGGGTTAAGATCGCCGAACGCTACAAGGATGAGGCGGCGGTGGCGGCCTACGACCTGCTCAACGAGCCTCTGCCGGCGCGGACCGGCGCCGCCGGGAAGTACAAGGACCGGCTCGAACCGCTCTACCGGCGGATCACTGAGGCGATCCGCCGGGTGGACAAGCGTCACATGATCACTCTCGAGGGCGCCGACTGGGCCAACGACTGGTCGATGTTCTCCCAGCCGTTCGACGACAACCTGTTCTACCAGTTCCATTACTACTGCTGGGACCGTCCGACCAATCTCAGGAGCATCGAGCAGTTCCTGGCCCGACGCGCCGAACTCAACGCACCCGTGTGGGTGGGCGAGACCGGCGAGAAGGACAACACGATCTACTGGGGCACGACGCAGTACTTCGAGACCAACAACATCGGGTGGTCCTTCTGGCCGTGGAAGAAGATGGACACGACCAATACGCCGTACTCGATCAACCGGCCTGCGGGATGGGACCAGATCGTGGCGTACTCGCGGGGCGACGACAAGCCTTCCACGCAGGTCGCTCAGAAGGCGTTCGACGAGTTGATCGAGAACATCAAGCTCGAAAACTGCGTCTATTTCCCCGACGTGGTCAACGCGATCCTGCGCCGCGTCCCGGGGCGGATCGAGGCGGAGAACTACGGTCACCAGGGTCCGGGCCGGTCGTACTTCGTCAAGGACGCCGCTCAGAAGGCAAAACACTACCGCACGTCGGAGCCGGTGCCGATCGTGCCGCTCGATCCGGATGATACGCGGCTGCGGGCCGGGCAGTGCATCCGGCTGAGCGAAGGGGAATGGACGGCCTACGAGGTCGATACGCGCGGATACGGCCAGTTGCGCGCCACCATCCGGGCGAAGGCCGAGGTTGTGCCGGCGGCCTTCGAGAT
>CAZNSM010000127.1:0-14881 GCA_964575615.1 uncultured Pirellulales bacterium
GGACGCGGTCGCCGCCAGAGACTTCCGGCAGAGCCTGATCAAGCCCGTCCTGACCGCGTGTATCCTGTCCATCCGCGAGCCGAAAACGGAACTGGCGGAGGTCCGCATCGTGGAGGATCGGCTGGTCGAAAGCCTCGCCCGACTGTCGGAGGGCATGAAACGCTTTCTGAACGACATCGAGCGCCATAGCTGGGACCTGTTCCGCAACGGTCCATCGGCAAGTCAGTCGATCAACGACCATCCGTACTATCGAAGCATCTGCGAGATATGGCGATTGGCCGAGCCGAAGATCGATCTGGACAAATCGCGCAAGTACGCCTCGCCGCTGTCGGTGGCCGTCGCCCAGCAGGTCGTCGGGTCTTGCGTTCCGACGCTCCTGACGCACAACATGGAGGTCAGCCTTCGCGAGGCGGGCGTCACCGAGGCGTGCAATCAACACACCGGGGAATGGCTCCAGCTCATGCGACTGAGCTATGGTTTCTGCCTGGAGGCGATCAGCCGCTACAGCAAGTACGTCGCCGCGACCGACGAATACGTCCGGCGGATGGGATTCGAGTTCTCCGACCTGTGGCTGGACAAAAACTGGTACACCGCTTTCCAGAGCGCCCTGGCCGAATGGCGGGACCAGTCGAGCCGACAGGGCAATCTGCTCGAACGACAGATTTACGAGGCCGGCGCCGCCAAAGTGGGCTCCTTCCGCCGAATGACCGAGACCGTGAACGAGCGGCTGCGGCAGCAACTGCGCTCCCTGAGCGACCCGGCCACGTGCATCCGCCTGGCCGAGCTCCAGGGCGGGACGAATTCGCGGATCGATCTGATTCTCCAGGAGATCGCCCTGACGGACTGCGACGCGGTGCAGGGAGGATTGAGCCGGGGTCTGGCGCTGCTGGAGCACGTGGTCGAGCAGGTCGAGCAGTGCATCGAGACGGTCCCGCAAAGCGAGCAGAAGATCGCCAGGGACGTGCTCGGCGCCTGCCGCGAAGACCTCCGGAGGTTCAAGGAAGAGGTGGACGTTGCCGACGTGGTGAACTTCTGAACGAGCCGAGATGCTGATGGAAGGCTGGTGAGCGTTCGTGAGCGGAAATGACACACAAGCGAAAGGAATCGGTCCAGCGCCGATTCTGTTCGTCGCCGTCGGAGGTCGCGCCGAGCAGACGGTGGCCGCGTTTGCCGAGACGGCCAGGGGCCTGACGGTGCCCGTGCAGGGCCCGTTCGCCTTTCTGTCGCTGGACCCGGCGGGACGGCGTGTGGCGGCAGGTCACTGGACCTGGCTTTCCGACTTCGACATTCCGGCCTGCAGCCAGACGAATGGCCTGTCCGAGGAGTCCCTGTCGGCGACCGTCGCATCGCTGATTCGCACGCTGCACTCGAAGGAGCCGGCGGCCGATGCGAACCTCCCGGGCCGCGTCCGCATGAGCTCGTACATCCTGATCGATCTGTCGGAGGCCGGCTCGGTCGACCGGGCCTTGCCCGCGATGGAGCTGCTGCGGACAGGTGATCCGGCCCATGACATGGCGATCGTCGCGCTGACGGGCCGGACCGCGGCGTCCGGCCGCGAACTCGACGATCTTTGGTTCGAAGCCTGGACCCGCCTGACGGCCCGCCTTCAGGACGATCTGCTCGCCCAGAAGATCTACCTGCTCGACGGACGCGACGCCGGCGGCATGTGGTTCGAGCGGCCCGAGCAGATGGACCAGTTCGCTGCCCAGTTTCTCCTTCACCATGGGGTGACCTGCCGGGGTCCCCTTCGGCAAGACGAGAGACGCCGCATCAGCCCGCAGGAGAGCGTCTTGAACGTCTGCGGATCGTTCGGCCTGCGTGCGATCCACCTGAACCTTCCGGAGGTGATCCGCCGGACGGCGCAACGGCTGGTCCACGAGGACCTCGCCGGCCTGTACCAGGAGGTCCTTGCCGAGGAGCGACGCCGACATATCGACGAAGAAGCTCAGAAGCTCGTGGAACGAATCGAGAGCATCTACGAGGCCGCCTCGCAGGCCCGCCCGAGCGACGCCGATGAGTCGCATGCCGCCGCGTACGAGTTGGCGGTGCGTAACGAGGATGCCTGCGAAGCGATCGGCGCCGCCGTCGGACGCGTCTGCGGCCGTGCGCCCCTGGCGAGCCTCAGCCATCTTCTCAAGTGCGCCGAACCCCGGCTTCGGTGCCTGCTGACGCGGCAGAAGCTCGTCGAGCGCCAGCAAGTTCGTAGCCGTGCGGCCGAGATGCTTCGCCGTCAGGACGAACAGACGTATCAACCCATGCGAGTCTGGCTCGGCAAGACCGAGGATGCCTGGGTGGACCGCTTCACTCCGATCGGCCAGACCCGGACGCACGTGAGCGTGAGCCGTCCGGCCGGGACGACCGCCTGGCGTTTCGGACTGCTGTTTCTGACCGTGGGATTTGTCGGGCTCGCGGCGGGGCTGCTTTCTGAAGAACGCGTCTTCGCCCTCGGAGGGGCCCTGCTGTCCCTGGCCGCGGCGGTGCTGGCGACTCAGCCCACCGGCTGGACCACGCACAGCAGGACCGTCGTGCCGGAAGGACGCGACGTCGGCAAGGCGGTTCCCGTCGTTTCCTACCGCAAGCGTGCCCCGCTGTGGATGCGCTCGCTGGCGATCGCGCTGGCGGCGTGCGGCGTGGTCGCCGTCGCGTGGTCGCTCTGGCCCGATCTGTGGACTGTGGCCACGGCTCTGAAATCCGGCGCGGCCGCCCTGCTGGCGGTCATCGGCGTCAGCGTGATCCTCACCGCACCGGTTCAGGTTCGCGCCGATCAGCCCAAGGGCGAAGAGGCGCCCGACCACCTTTGTCCGCCGTTCTGGACGTGGCGCGCGTTCGGGCTGTTGTGCCTAGCGTCGGCATGGCTGGTTCTGTGCCTGCGGGCGCCGAGCCCTCCGGGGCCCGATGCTTCACTGCGATGGGGCTGCCACGGGGCGGGCTTGCTGGCGATCGGTGTGGCGGCGGCGCTGGCCCTGAGACCGCGCGTCGGCCGCGTCCGGCTGATCGAACGCATTCCCAAGGTCCCCGAGCCGCTGGCCGGCGGCATCAGCATCCCGACCCGCGAGAATGATCTGATTCGGGAGGTCGCCGCCATGGTCCAGTGGATCGACCGGCTCACCCTCGATCCGCGTCAGGCCCTTCTGCGTCAAGGCATGTCCGATGCGACGCCGGGCCGCGAGGTGCTGTTCGACCTGCTGGCGGCGGACTGGGATCGTCAGTTGGCCCAAGCCTTCCGGCAGACGTTGCGCTCGCGCATCGGACAGTCTCTGCGCGATCTGGCGCTCGAACCGAAGGCCTGGGCGCAGTGCGTCGTCCGGCACCTCCAGGACCCGCAGGCCCGCAGCTCCGATCTTGGCGTCCTGTTCACGCTCGAAGTGGTCAAGGTCTGGGTGGATTCTCTGTCTGTCGCCGAGTTGGCCGCCTGTGTCCGCCCGGACGCCGAGCGTCTGCCCCATCTGCTGGACCGGGCGGCGATGCCCAACTGGCCCGCGCCGCGCGTCGCGCCGGAGGTCGGCATCTCGGTCGTTGCCGTCGGAAGCGCGCTTTGGGGCGCCCTGTCGCCGTTGACCCGGACGGCCGGACCGGCCGCTGTGGTCCGCCGCGACTGGGATGCGCAGACAAACGATGTCCTGATTCTCCACATCGTTCAGGGGTTGACCGAAGGCTGGCGCGGTTATCCCGCCCTGCCGGGGCAGCGCCGTGAGCCGCCGCACCGGGACACGGCGGATTCGACCCTGTCACCGTCGCAGCAGAGTTCCTCGTCAGCCCCGCAAGGCACCTGACATCAGAGCAGGAAAAGTCCGCGCGCCCAAGCACCTTCGTGATCCTGACGTAGTCCGCAGTGCTGGCGCGGCTGCGGGACAGGAAACTACTCTGATCAGTCGCATAACCTCTCGTCCCTGGCTCGCCGAGAGGAATCATACTCGCTATTGTCACCTTGAGCGAAGCGCAGCGAAGTCGAAAGGTCTGGCCAGCGACTGGACGCGCTTCACGCTCGCGACCAGATTTCTCGACTGCGCTCGAAATGACAGAGTCGTGGTTCGCCGGTTCTCTTGGGAGCCTCACGAAGGAGATGGCCACAGCACAAGAGGCTCCCCTCGTCCGCCGCCCGGCGTCAGGCGTTGGGCCGGCCGACGCAGTGGTATTCGATGCCGGCCGAGCGCACATACGCCGAATCGTAGAGGTTGCGCCCGTCGAAGATCACCGGACGGGACAGCTTCCTGGCGATGAATTCGAAGTCCGGATTGCGAAACTGCTGCCAGTCCGTCAGGATCACCAGTCCCTGTGCCCCCTCCAGGGCTTCGTAGTAGTCCTGGCAGAGCATGACGGCCTCGCCGAGGAGCTGCCGCGCCGGGCCCATGGCCTCCGGATCGTGGGCCTGCACCTGCATGCCGGCCTTGAGGAATTCCTCGACGCAGAAGATCGCAGGCGACTCGCGGACGTCGTCCGTTCGCGCCTTGAACGCCAGTCCCCACACGGCCAGTGTGGTCTGGGTCTCTCTGCCGGCGTAGTAGTCGAGCACCTTCTGCGCGAAGCGCCTCTGCTGCTCGGCGTTCACCTGCCGGACCGCTTCGATGATGCTCATCGGCACGCCCTGCTCCTGGCCTGTGTGGATCAGCGCGCGGACGTCCTTCGGAAAACAACTGCCGCCGAAGCCGGCGCCGGCGAACAAAAAGGCGTTGCCGATCCGCGCGTCGCTGCCGATCCCGGCGCGCACCAACTCGATGTCGGCGCCGACCGCCTCGCACAGCGCGCTCAGTTCGTTCATGAACGAAATCCGGGTCGCCAGCATGCAGTTGGCGGCGTACTTGGTCAGTTCCGCGCTGGCCGGGTCCATGAAGATGATCCGCTCCTTGCGGCGCATGAACGGCGCGTACAGGTGCCGCATGATCTCCCGCACCTTGGGGTCCCGGGCGCCGACGATGATCCGCTCGGGCTTCATGAAGTCGTCGATCGCGGAGCCTTCCTTGAGGAACTCCGGATTGCTGACGTAATCGAACGGCTGCCGCGTCCGGGCGGCGACCCGCTCGCTGATCTTCGCGTGCGTGCCCACCGGGACGGTGCTCTTGCCGACGAGGATGCGGTATCCGTCCATGTGCTCGGCGATGCCCTCGGCGACCTTGAACACCGCCGACAGGTCCGCCGAACCGTCCTGGCCGCTGGGCGTTCCCACGGCGATGAACAGCAGCAGCGACTTCTCGACCGCTTCCTTCAGCGACGTGGTGAATTGCAGCCGGCCGGTAGTCCGCGTCCGGCTGACGATCTCCGCCAGGCCCGGCTCATAGATCGGGATAATGCCCTCGCGGAGCTGGCGGATCTTCTCCTCGTTGCTGTCGACGCAGATCACGTCCGTGCCGGAATCGGCCAGACACGCCGCCGTCACCAATCCGACGTAACCGACACCCACTACGCCCACTCTCATCTGTCAGTGCCTCCCCATCGGGCATCGCCCGGTGTATCTGCCGCCCGGCTTCAACTCATTCGGTTTCTGCACGGAACTCGAGAAGAGCCTCATTGGAGAAGCCCTTCGATCTCGGTCCGCTCCTCGGGCGTGAACGCGGGGTTCGCCCGGTCGATCTCCAACGCATCCCGCAGGTGCTTTTTCGCCGAATCGACGTCGCCGAGTTTCGCGCAGGTCCGGCCCAGTTGCAGCAGCGCCTTGGCCCGTTGCGCGGTGCCGGGCGCCGTCAGCTTCAGCAGTTCCTCGAAATCGGCCCTCGCATCGGACAGGCGGTCCATCTTCGACAGGATCGTGCCCCTGGTGTCGAGCAGATGCCGGCGGTCTGCGTCGTTGCCTCCCAGACTGAGTCCCCTGTCGGCCAGCTTCAGGGCCGCCTCGTAGTCGCCGTCCTGCTCCTGGATGATCCACGCCAGGTCGTTGAGAACTTGCGTGTTGTTCGGATAGCGCTCGAGCAGTTCCTGGTACGTCTGTTTGGCCTTCTCCACGTCTCCCGTTCGATAGAACGCCGAGGCCAGCCCCAGGCGGGCATCCGCCAACGTCGGCCAGGTCTTGACGGCGTGTTCGAAGAGCTTGACGCCCTCGCTTCGCAGGGCCGGCGTGTCCAGGGACGCCAGCACCCCCGCCGCCCGGGTCACGATCGCGGGGTCCTGGTTCTCGCAGGCGATGTACGCCGCACTGATGCCCGCCAGTTCGTCCCAGCGCGACTGCGCCGCCAGGCACAGGAATCGGGCGTGCACCACCGTCTGGCTCTTCGGCGCGACCTGCGCGGCCCGATCGAGCCACGCCTCGGCCTGCTCGAAATCGCGTGCCAGACGATGCAGATCCACGAGCATCACGATCGCGTCAAGGTCCTTTGCGCCCGCGTCGCTCTGACAATAAGCGGTCAGTTCGGCGACGCCTTTCTCCGGCGTTCCCAAAGCCACCAGGATATTCGCGTGGGCCATCAACAGGTGTACATCGGACGGAGTCCGGCCCAGTTCGGATTCGATCCATTCCTGCGCCCCCGCCAGGAGCGTGGGGTTCTTGTTGCCGGCCGCCTTGGCACTGACGAGGCGCACGGCCTCGAGTCGGTTGGGATCGTCCCGGCCGATCGCGCGAGCCGATCGAACCACCTCTTGCAGGAGGCTGTCCTGTTCCGTCATCAGGCCGGCGTCCAACAGCACGTCCAAGGCCGGGGCGTAGTTCGGGTCCTCGGCCAGCGCCAGGCGCGCCATCTCCGTAGCGGGCTGTGCATTGCCCAGGACGATCTCGACGCGACCTCGCGCCGAAAGCAGCGACGGAGCCTTGGGATTGGCGCCCACCGCTCGAATCGAGTAGGTGCGCGCCGCCTCGATCTTACCGGATTGCATCGCGGCGTTGATCAACATCAGGTGGGCGCCGACATCCGTGGGTGTCTGCGCCACAACCTTCTCCAGCAGGGAAGTGCCTTGGGGGTCCCCCTGCCGCAGCAGCTCCACGGCGCGGGTTCTCATCAAGTCGGGGTCCTGCGGCAGCGCCTCTTCGAGCGCCCCGAGCATCGCCAGGGCCCGTTCGCGGTCCTGGCCGTGTCCTCGCTGGAGCAGCCGCTTCATCAGCGCCCTTTGCAACGCCAGGTCCTTCGGGTGTGCGCTCAGCCCCTCTTCCAGCGCGCCGATGGCATCGTCCAGGCGGCCCCGGCGGACGTAGAAGTTGCTCAGCAGCCCATAGCCGCCCACCTGCTGGTCCTTGTCCTCGAACGTGGTCAGCTTTCTGTAGTCCGCCTCCGCCTGCGACCACTGTTCCTGACCGGCGTGGTAGTTCGCGCGCATCAGGTACGCGACGAAATCCTCCTTGCCGGCCACGTATCGATCGACGACCTGCTGCGCCTCCTCAGTGCGTCCCTGGGCCTTGAGGATGGCCGCACGCACCATGACCGTCGTGGACGACGGGGACGCAATCGCCTCCGCTTCGTCCAGCAGCTTCAGGGCCTGGTCGGCGTCGTTCATCTTCTCATGGAGCAGCCGGGCCAGGACGATACGCGACTGGACGTCGCGCGGGTCGTTCGCGATTCGCAGCCGCAGCTCGTCGACGGCGTCCGAGATGTCTCCGGCGCGTATCGCGGCGTTGACGTTCCACGCGCTGACGACGCGAGGATCGGCATCCACCTGCTGACGGACCGCCTCCGCCTCCATCGCACGGCCCTGCGCCTCCAGCAGCGTCACCAGCTTGTCGGCAAGGACAACCGCCGAGGGATTCCGCGCCAGGGTCTGGCGGCAGACATCCTCCACCTTCCGAAGGTCGCCGGCCTTCTCGTACAACTGCGTCAGCATCAGCGGCGGCGCCGTCCACTCCGGATCGGCATCCCAGCAGTACTGGAGAAGATCGACGATCCCCTGCTGCCTCGTTCGCCAGTCGTCTCGCGAGAGCCACGTCGCGGCGCGATACAGACGCCACATCAGGCCGCTTTCGCCTTCCGCCTGCTCGAGTTGCGCGACCAGTTCATCCGCTCGGGCCGGATCGGTCTGGACCTCCCGGAGATCCAGGAGCATGGCGCGGACCTGAACGTCGCGCGGGTCGCGCGCCGCCAGGTCGTTCAGCAGGGCGATGCCGGCTGCGCGGTTGCCGCGCATCAGTTCCAGCGACGCGCGCCGGATGGCGATGGACCGCTTTGCCGACTCGCCGGCCACACTTTGCGCCGCCTCTTCCAGACAACGGAGGGCGGAATTCGGGTCGCCAGCCGCCACGTGCAGCCCCGCCAGGGCCAGCCACGGTTCGGCAAGCTCCGCGTGGCGGGTGCATGCCGCGCGGCACTCCTGGAGCGCCTTGTCCGTCTGCTTCTGCTGGAAGTACAGCCGGACGAGCTGCATCGCCGCCGGCAGAGGCCTGTCGCATTCCTCCATCGCCAGGCGCAACTGCCGCTCGACGTCCGCCAGCTTCTGCGCTCTGGCCGCCGCATCCGTTTCGCCCTGGGCAAGGTAATTCCCGATCACCGCCTGGAGCACTCGAATGTCGACCCGGCCGGCGTTCTTCTCGTCCTTACGCAGGCCGGCCAGTTCCGCCTCGAGCTCCCGCAGCCTCGCGAGATCCGGCGAGCCTTGCGGCTGAACGGCGATGTGTGTGCCCGCCTCGATTCGCAGCACGTTCAGATCGACGTCGTCGGGATAGAAACGGCCGCCCTGTTGGGCCGTCTCGAAGGCCTGCGTCCAATCCTGCAACCTCAGGTAGTCTTTTGTCAACTGCACCGCTACGCCGAGGTCACGCGGCCGATCGGCGAGGTAGCGGCGCATCGCGTCCACGGCCCGTCGGGTCTGGTCGGTTCGCGCAAACGCCTCCGCCAGCAGCCGCAGGAATTCCGGCGCCGCAGTCCCGGTGGCCACCAGCGGCTGGAGCGACTCGATCACCGCGTAGGAGTCGCCCTTGGCCCGGGCGACCAGGGCCTTGAGGAACGCCAGCTCGGCCTTCGCCTCGCCCGCCCTCTGGCGGGCGTACAACGCGTCTTCGTACTCCTTCAGATACACCGCGGCTTTGGCAACGTTCGGGTCGTCACCGACGCCTACGCACAGCCGGATCGCGTGGGGATACATGGCGAGCCGGTGCCCCTTGGATTCCAGCTTCTCGAAGACCGACTCGGTCATCGCCGCGCCTTCGGCGAACGCCCCCTTCCGCATCGCCAGCTCGGCGGCCACGTCGTAGCGGTCGACCACCCACGTATCGGGATCGAAGTAGCGTTCCGCAATGGCCGCCTCGGGCAGGCGGTCGGCCGCCTCCAACTCGGCCGCGACCTTGTCATACTCGCCGTGAGCCATCCACTCGCGGGCCAGAAACAGGCGGACCCTCGGATCGTCCATGCCGTGCTCATCGGCCGCGAGCAGGTCCTTTCGGGCCAGTTCCTGCCGCTCGGCGCCGCTGACGCCGGGGACGTTCGCAAGGCGATAGAAGCGAGCGCGGGATGCCAGCGCCTCGGCGGACTGCGGAAACCGTTCCACCGCCTTGTTCAGCCAGCCCAACGCGCTGGTCTGGCCCTCCGCCGTGCCGCCGGCAAGTTCCACGCTGCTCATCTGCGCGCAGGCCCGGACGTACTCGATGCGCTCCTGCGGGTCGGCTTCGAGTCGCTCGATCAGCTTCGCCAGCGTCGCACGCGCCTCCGGCAGCCGGTTCAAACGAACCAGCGCCTCGCTCTGCCACAGCAACGCCTTGACGTCGTTCGGCTCGTGCTCAAGTCGCTTGCCGGCGATGTAGACCAGCTCCTCGGAGGCGCCCCTGGCGGCGTAGATCGTCGCCAGCTTCTCATAGGGGACCGTGTCGAGCGGGTCGAGTTGGATCACGCGGCGGTACGCGCCGACGGCGGCCCCGAGATGGGCCGGCTCCAGCGGGCGGACCGACAGCCGCGCCTGGGCGTACTTCTTGAGGATCTCGATGTCATCGGGATTGCGGCCGAGGTACTCCTGAAGGTGCTTGTAGGCGTTGACCCAGTCGCCCTTCTCGAAGGCGGCGGTCCCGGCCTCGAAATCCATCTTCGACAGGATATTGCGGCGCACCTGACGGGCCACTACCAGCGAGACCCCCAAGGCCACAATGACCACGATCACGATGACCAGCACCTTGACGTTGACCTTCGCACTGCGGTTCGCATGACGCATGATAGGCTCTCTCAATCGATACAGGATTGCGGACATATTGCCGTTTTGCACCTACGCTGTAGTTATCGACTGCGGGCATGGCAGCCGTTAGCGTGGCGGAGGTTTTTGTCACAGGGCCATGCGGCCGAAGGTTCGCTGGTGCGGACGGCGCCGCCGGACACCGACAAAAGCCGCTCCACCGAGGCTGGGGCGGGCCTGATTATAGGAGTGCGACTGCCGCGCCCGGCGCACGAGCGCCGACCGGCGCAAACAAAACGGCCGGCAAGACCCGATAAAGGACCTTGCCGGCCGCCAAGAGACTACTTCACTGCAAAACTGCGCCTGATCCCAGGCTTGTTACCGCGACCGCCTCCGCAGCCGCGCGCCGGCCACGCTCAACCCGAGCACACCCAGCAGCACCGCCCCCGGAACCGGGACGGGAACCACCGACTCAATCATTAGGACTAGGTCGTTATAATCCGGCTCAGGATCATTGCTGCCCCAACTGCTGACAGCGACGTCCTCCCAGGCCAGAACATACTCGCCAGAAGTCCAGACTTTTGCCTTCGCTGGGTTCGCTACCTGGGGAACATTGAGGCCAAACGTGACATCGACTTGGTCTATATCGTTGCCTCGGAAGGCGAGCATCTGGTCATCCTCATTGGCATTTAAACTCGAGTCACTGTAGAAAACAGTCCCATCCTTGGCTTCGAGATAGAAGCCAAACGAAGTGCTTCCAAAATCAGCCACCCAGTATAAGGCGGGGTCCGGAGGGGTAGCTACTAAGCCATCATCAAGCTGCACTGCAAACATTGTGGGATCGACCGTATCAACAAAGATACTGGCCTTCCACCCGGTTGCAGCGCCACCGTTGAAGATTGTCAGCCTGTTGGTCGGATCTGCCCAATCATACATCCCGAAGGAGTTGTATTGGGCGTTGTTGGCAATCTCGATTATCATAGTCGCAGAAGCTTGTGTACTCGCCGCAATTCCCCATTGCGCATCCTGACCATCTACGAGCGCATCTGTCGGAACTGTGAGACTGCTGCCACCAACAGTCATTGCGTCAAAGATCTGCTGCAGGGTCATCTCGGCCATTGCCGGGGCGGCGTTGAGGGCCAGGACGGCGCTCAGAGCTACAAGTATCATCGTTCTTTTCATCAGTATATCCTCCACCCACAAAGGGCTGTTTCTTGAATTATCTGTTCTTACGAAGCCGGGCGCCGGCAACGCTCAACCCGAGCATGCCCAGCAGCACCGCACCCGGAACCGGAACAACATATGAGCTAACCACGAGATTATCCACACCGACATCGTATGTGCCACTATCGCTGATCACGAGGAGCGACACGGGTGCCCCGAAGGTCAGATTGAAAGCGAACTGCGAGTTGTCGCCAAGATCAATCGTTTCGGTTACCCAGCTCCAGGTCCGCCAATCCCAGTACGTGTTCGTGCTCGTGCCAAAGTCAACGGTCCACCTGGCTACTTCCGCAGCGGCGGTCGGGTTCTCGACGCTTCCGTAGCCAGCACCGTAGCCGATTATGACCCAGTCAGCTGCGCTCGTCGCATCAAAGACGTAGCCAGAACCCGAGACGCTGCCGATCGGTGCAGTGGTGCTGAAGAGAATCTCCATGTCGGCGCCATCCCCGGTCCGCAGGAAGTTGTCAGTCGATCCATGACCTGCCCAATCAGAGCTTCCGTCCCCATTATCGTTGATGCGACCATCCGTCACGGCAACGGCGCTGCCGTAGATGTTCGTCATGTAGGCGCTGATTTGGCCGGCGTCACTGGTGTTCTCGAGCTGAGTGGTTCCATATGGCGCGCCAATCTGCCCGTCAAACGTGAACGTGACGGGGTCGGCAACAGCGGAGCCGGCGGTCAGGGCGATCAGCGCGGCGACGAGAATTGCAATACTGTACTTCTTCATTGTACTTGCTCCTTTTCCTGTGAAAGCTTGTCGTCATTCGTTTCCCCTCCGTCCGCACGGTCGGAAGGGTGAAATCTGCGACGGCGCTGCCCGGCTGCGCGGGCGAGGCCATCAAGGCTCATGACAAGCTCGGAGGGGCCCGGGAGGCAAGTACATCAGAGATGCATTGCGAGGTGCGCACCAGGATCGGGATCGTCCCGGCGCGGTAGAGGGGCATGAGGCGGTCGGGCACACCGTCCGGCTGGACGAAGCAGGCCGCCGCATGACAAAAAGCATCGGGCCCCACAGCATGGCTGTGGCCGATTTGCTGCGGAGCACCGCTGTGGTACCATTCAGGGATGAAGCCGAAGGAGCAACGCCGGACCCAGTGGCCCGAGCGGCACATGCCCAAGCCGATCAGGGCGTACAGACAGAAATCGAGGCTGCTGCGGCCGTCCTTCAGGGCGATGGCCTGCGGCGCCTCGGTGCTCTCTTCGTCCGCGACGTGCACCGTCGCAGAGGCCGCGTTGCCCACGAGGTCCGCCCGGTCGGCGAAGCCGAACAGCAGGACCTCCCGGCAGCCCGCCTGGTCGAGACTGTGCGCTGCATCAGCCGAAGCCGGCGTGACGTCGGCGCGCACAGCAGCGGCCACGACGAGGACCGCCGCAACCGCAAGGATTGTCCTTTTCACCTCGACCATGAGATCATCAACCCTTCACTCCGTGAACTATATAACCAGCGATACTGTACCACCGGCTTACCCAGTTTGTCAAGGGCCAGTTCGCTGATTTTGACGATTTTTTCTACAAAGCCCCCCCTTCCGCCGTCAAAAAGGCGCCGGAAGGGGCCAGGCTCTGTATTATTCGTTGTCTGAAAAGGACTTACGGCGACAGACTACTTCGCGCTGCGTCTGCGAAGCCGAGCGCTCGCCACACCCATGCCCAGAACACCCAGCAGCACCGCCCCCGGAACGGGCACCGGAGCTACGCGAACCAGCATGTCTTGGGCGAGACCCTGGCCCGGAGCCCCGGTCCACAGGTTCATCACCTTCACGTTGGAGGAGTCCCAGACCAGATCGCCATTCAACTCCTGGATATAAGCTCCGCCCTCGTTCTCCTGGTACCACAACGCTCTTTGAACGTCATCTGCGTTGTCCTGCGTGTGCTCGAGCGAATCCAGCCAGTAATTGTATATCGACTTGCTCTGGTCGTCGAGAAGATCTCCCGCCGGGCCTACCCCACCCTGCACCGCACTGTCGCTGAGAGTTACCCAGTACTCGCCACCAATCGAGACGGTCTCGCTGAGTTCGAGGCAGAAGGTGCTGATGAAATCACCTTTGTTGTAGATGCCGATAGGGCTGTCCAACACCTCAGCAAGAAACTCGCCACCAGTGGTGGTCCCAACGCCGTTGTGAATCTTGACCTTCATGTCTGCAAATGCCGGCACCGCCAACATGGACGCCACGACCACTGCCAGAATCGATCTCTTCACCATACCCCTACCTGCCTTCCTCATTCAATTGACCGTACTAGGGCCTCTCTTGGCTCCGCGCAAACACACACACGGTTGTATTCTACCCGTTAAGCTGGGAAAGCACAAGGAGAATTATGATGTTAGTATGGGATATTTTCCCTGTGCAGCAATCACGTTGCCCCAACCTTGCGGCGTCCTATAATGACGGCCTTCTTGGGCCTGGGGTCGGCCTGGGTGATGGCGCCCAGGAGCCAGAGCTGGCCGAACATGAGCATGACGGCGGCCGGCATCATCACGAGACCCGCGAAATCGTGAAAGAATTTTTCGGCTGTTTCCGTGCTGGCGTGCAGGAAAAGGACGGCGGTGGCGACGAGGCGGAGGACATTGCACAGTACGGCTACGGGAATACTTGACAAGACGAGAACGGTCTTCTGCCACGTGGGGCGCTTGACCATGTAGGCAACGAAGGCGGCGACGATGATGAAAGCGGTGAGCATGCGCAGGCCGCTGCACGCCTCGGCGACCGCCATCGGAATCCGGCCATCGAGCGTGACCACGTTGCCCTGCTGGCTGACGCGGACGCCGAACGCCTCCAGGACGAACACCGAGCCGGTGGAGGCGAAGCTCTGGAGCGGGCCGTTGATGAGGTTGTGGATGCGGCCGGGCAGAGGGACCATCAGGAACAAAAACAGCAGAATCCATTTGACCCGCCAGAAGACCTCGGTCCCGGCCACCAGAAGGACCAGGGCCACGATGGTCAGCACGAGCGAGTAGCGGTCGGCCGATTCGAACAGGAACAGCACGCCATAGGCCCGGGCCGCCTGCGCCAGGAGCAGCAGGGCCAGGCCGCCCGCCCAGCATGGGCGCAACGTCAGGCCAGCCAGGCGTTTGCGAGCGACCCAGACGAAGAAGACGGCCACCAGCGGCACGAGCTGTCCGGCCGAGTAGTCGTCGTCCCGCCGCCACTCCTTGAACAGGTCCACGATGGTTGGCCAGTAGGCCCAGCCGGTCAGCAGCGCCAGAAGCGCCACGACCGGGATCAGCCTGGCGGCGGTCTCGGACCACAGACCCTCTTCGGATCGTGCCACGGCCGCCCTGCGTCGGATTATACGTTCCACCACGTTCGTTTCCCCTGTATGTCGAGAGGTCTGTTGTGTCAGTCTGAGTCGGCGGTCGGGTCCGGGCCGTGGAACAACGCCGCAATCAAGGGCGCCGATCGGACGGCGAAATCGCCCGCCGAACGCATGGCAGCTTCCGGCGGCGCGCCCTCGGCGATCCCGACGACGATCTGGACCTGGGCGATGTACCCGATTCGTGTCCACGGCAGCTTGTAGCGCCACTCCGAGACGTCGCGGCAGTACTGGCCGTCGACGAGATAGTAATACAGGACGAGAACTCTGTTGCTGCTCAGGACGCCTCGTGAGAATTGCATCGCGTTGCAGGGCAGCACGCCGCCGTCATCGAGCGGCAGGT
>CAZNSM010000128.1:0-4386 GCA_964575615.1 uncultured Pirellulales bacterium
AGCGGCACGTGCAGCGGGATCGTCCTCGGCAATGTCAACGACAAGCCACTCGAGGAGATCTGGAGGCAATTCGACCCCGGAGCGAATACATTCGTCGGGACGCTGTGTCGGAAGGGGCCGTACGGTCTGCTTGAGGAAGCTGAGTCTCGCGGCTACCGCCGACTCGACGCCTATGCCGACAAGTGCCACCTGTGTACCCACATCCGTCAGTTCTTTTTCGAGAATGGCATGGAGAAGGGTGTTATCGGCCCGGCCGACTGCTACGCATGATTCGTCGCTCGCGGGATTGACGCTGCACCAGCCCCTCATATCGGCACTGTAGCCGGGTGCAAAAAAATTCTCTGGGAAAATCCGCGAATTCGCTTGACACGAAGTGTTACAAGTGTAACATCAAATAGTGTTACATGTGTAACATTAAAAGGAGGCCGCCATGAAAAGACTGCCGAAGATATCAGAAGGGGAGTGGGAAGTGATGACGGTGTTGTGGGAACGCTCCCCTCGTACCGCCAACGAGATCGTCGAATCGCTCTCGAAGACGACCACCTGGAAACGCGAAACGATCAGGACGCTGATCAACCGCCTGGTGCACAAGAAAGCGGTGGGCTTTGAGAAGAAGGATCGCCAGTATCACTTCTTTCCGCTTGCGGCGGAGGCTGAGTGTGTCAAAGCCGAAACGCGGTCCTTCGTGAAGAGGTTTCGGGGCGGCGCCATCGAGCCGATGCTTGCGGCATTGGTTGAGGAGGAGCGCCTGTCTGCCGAGCAGGTCGCCCGCCTCAAGGAGATCCTGGATGGGAAGGATGTAAACGCGAAATCTCGCAGATCTAAATGAGACTCGCCGCTGCGAAAGGGAATCTCATGGGAACTCTGGATGCATATCTGGTTACATTCCTACAGTGGTTGGTCAAGGCAACCCTGCAAGGCAGCCTCCTCGTCTGTCTGATCATGTTGATCCAGGCGACCCTGCGACAAAGGCTGCCGGCCCGGTGGCGTTATTGTCTTTGGCTTGTTCTATTACTCCGGCTGTCGCTACCGTGGTCGCCCCAGAGCCCTGTGAGTATCTACAGACTGTACGAGCCACTGCGACGGGGCGAGCCAGCGCAGCCTGTGTCCATAAGGCCACCTGCCCAGATCCCTACGAACCGCCAAGGCCAAGGCATTGAGCAAACGCACACCGGGATTGTTGTCGACAACGCCGCCGCCCCAAGAGGGGCGGTGGAGCCAGCGCCGGATTCAGGACGCCGGTCTTCGGCTGTACCTTCTGCCCAAGATGGTACAACCGTCGTGCGCCGGGCGGGTTTGTTGGCCGCGCTGCCGGGGCTCTGGCTGATCGGCGTCATCGGGTTGGGTAGTTACGTTCTTGCCCGAAGCCTCTGGCTCTGGCAGGCCGTGGTGTCTGAACGACCGGTGACGGACCAGCAGGTTCTGGACCTGCTGGAAGACTACAAGATGCAGATGCGGGTCAAGACCATTGTCGGCGTCGTCGTCACGGACAGGACAGGAAGCCCGGCACTGTTTGGCATCATTCGCCCTCGCATCCTCCTGCCACAAGGATTGCTCGAGACGATCAACCTGGGTGAGCTGCAATATGTCTTCCTTCATGAGCTGGCCCATCTGAAGCGTCGCGACATTTACCTGGCATGGCTGGTTTGCGTGCTGCAGGTGCTCCACTGGTTCAATCCGCTGATCTGGCTCGCCTTTCGTCGGATGCGGATCGACCAGGAGATGGCCACGGATGCCCTGGCCCTTTCGACCGCCGGAACGGACGAGTCTCGTCTTTACGGTCAGACCATCGTCAATCTCGTCGAACGGTTCTCCCGATCGCAGTACGTGCCATCGCTGGCCGGGATTCTGGAGAACCCCTCGCACATCGAAAGGAGAATGACTATGATTGCACACTTCACAAAGAACTCATATCGCCGGTCACCACTGGCAGTTGGCCTGATCATCGTGTTGTGCTGCATTTCTCTGCCCAACCCCGGACCGGGAAGGGCCGCTGCATCTTATGCCGCAGAGGCTGGGAGTACATCCGTGTCTCGAATATCCGCACCGCTCTCTCTGGCAGGGGATAGCGATACGTTCACGGGGCCGGAGACCGGGATCACGTTCAGAAAGGTCACGACGCTGGTGGGTGCCAGCGATGTGATAGGGTGGACCTATCAACTTGAGCTGTCTCCCAACCGCCGATTCCTGCTGGAAGGGCAAGGGCTAAGGGTCGCCCCATTGGATGGGGGCAGGCCGTTTGATCTGGTTGATCTTCCCGGAGCTCAACTGGGATCATGGTCACCTGACGGCACAAAGGTCGCATTCTGGGCAGGGCCCAAGCTTGCAGACGGGGCGGTCTGGGTGGTTCGAGTGAATCCCGACACGGCACAACCCACGGCACCGCCGGAGAAGCTCGTCGAATGTCCATTCAGCTATTGGCTCCGTTGGACGCCGGATTCGGAGAGAATCGTATTCAGGCGATACGACAAGGGGACTGATGGCATCTTCTGGTGCACGGTTTCCGTGGGCGATGGGGCTTTGACCCGGATCACGGACTTCTCCACTGTGGGGATTCCTTCGCCCGATGGGGAGGATATCACCTACTCGGAGAACCCCACGTACACCTCCATGCTGGCCGGCCCGGGAAAGCCCATGTGGGTCAGGAGTGTCAAAGGTGGACCGGCGAGGAAGATCGCCGATGCGGCCACTCCCTGGTGCTGGTCGGCAGACGGCAAATGGGTGTGCTGCCTCGATCTGGGCAGTGTGGTCTTCATCCGTATGGCCGACGGCTACGAGGTGAGGCTTGATGACCTGCCTTCGGAGGTGGGCAGCCCGATTCGTTCATCGCTGGATGGTAAGAAAGTGTACTTCTACCGCACATCGGAGGAAACCAGGCAGGTGCCCAAGGTTGTGTCAACATCGGGAGGTCCCGCGTGTGAACCCGGAATAGGAATGAAGAGCTTCAAGAGGCAACAGGTTTCCATCTGGACACCAGACAGTCGGGCAATCATCACGGAGGGAGCCTGGAAGGGCAAAGACGGAAATCTGTGGGCTCTGCGATTGGCTGGCGGCCAACCCGTTCCATTTCAGATGGGTGCTTCCGTCCCGCCCTCGCGGCATACACAGCGAATGCTCTCGCCCGATTGCAGGAACCTGCTGATCACCGCATCTGACGCGGAGAGTGCATACGGTCCCTGGGATGTCTGGGTGGTTCCGGTGTCCTGGCAGGGAATGCGCACGACGGGGCCAGCGGTCCTGGTCCTCAAGGGGTGGGTCACCGCCGAATATGGCGCAGAACACAGTGCTGCCTGGTCATCCGATGGGACAAAGATTGCCCTCATGGATCGCCGTGGCAGTATTTCTGTTGTACCAACCACAGGCGGCGATCCCATTCGCCTGACAACGGGCTCCGGCGGGATGTGGTTGGATTGGTCACCCGATGGCAAGAGGATTGCCTTTCTGCTGGGAGGACCCAATCGAGCGCTACAGGTGATTCCTTCTGCTGGCGGAGAAGCCACGACCGTCTGCTCTGTGGTTCCTGCCTCCTGGCCGATAGACATCCTGTGGTCGCCCGACAGCCAGTCGCTCATCATGCCGCGCGACCAGGACATCGTGTCCGTGTCTATCGCCGATGGCAGTGTCAGATCGCTGGTCAACATGAAAGACGTGGGGAAAGACAAGGCCTCTGTCTTTCACCTGTCACCCGATGGGACGACCCTGGCCTTCTTCAGCGGCCTGCGTTCTCATACCGAGGGCAGACACGAGGACGACCAGTTGTTCCTCTTGGACATGACGAGTGGCAAGGTGAGTCCTTTGATGCCCGTCGGCGACGTAGATGTCTACGACTATCGCTGGTCCCCCGATGGCAGATGGATCGCCTACTTTGAGACGGAGTTCTACAAGGCACGTTCCGGCAGCGAGCTGTGGGAACTGGATATTGCGGAGACCTTGGCCGAGCTGGCGAAGTAGAGGGCGAAGGGGGCGCTACCTTGCGGCGGCGATGGCGTCCCTGAGGGTCAGGGTGCCTTCGTAGAGACTGCGGCCGACGATCACGCCGGCGACGCCGATTGGCTTGAGCTTGCGGATGTCGTCAACTTCCTTGACGCCGCCCGAGGCGATGACCGGTGTCTTGACGGCTTCGACCAGGGCTTTCGTCCTCTCGATGTTGGGTCCGGTCAGCATCCCATCCTTGGCGATGTCGGTATAGATGATCGCGGCCAGAGGCAATTCGTCCGCCCGGGCGGCAAATTCGAGGACGGTCTGCTTGCTGTCTTCGAGCCAGCCATGCGTGGCGACCATCGAGCCTCGCGCATCGAGACCCAGCACGATCCGACCGGCGAACGTCTCGGCCATCCGACGGAACCAGTCGAAGTCACTGACCGCCTTGGTCCCGATGATGACGCG
>CAZNSM010000128.1:4486-14236 GCA_964575615.1 uncultured Pirellulales bacterium
TTGCCGTCCCGCAGGTCGATCGCTGGAATCACATCCATGAGCCGGACCTTTGCAATTGACTATGTGCTGTTGACGATTTACTATCGCGAGCGATTGCCAATCGTAAACTGTGGACCGTCACCTGTAAATCGCGAATCGCGGGAGGCTGCATTATGGCAGGACCGAAGCCGATTGCCCTCTTCTCGTTAGGCAGGGTCACTCTGGCATGCCTGCCGGCTGTGGTGGCGGTTCTGAGCCTTACACTTGCGGCCGGCGGTGCGGCCAAGCCGGTGATCCTCGACACGGACATCTGCGACGACATCGACGATACCTGGGCGCTGGCCCTGCTGCTCCAGTCGCCCGAGTTGGACTGCAAGCTGGTCACGACCGCCGTGGGCAACACGGAAGCCAAGGCCCGGGTCGTCGCCAGGTTCCTCGACCGAGTCGGGCGGGCGGACATCCCGGTCGGGATCGGCGTCAAGCAACATGACGGGACGCATCGCCAGATGGATTGGGTCCGGGGGTACGATCTCTCCACCTACCCAGGGACCGTTCACCAGGACGGTGTCCGGGCGCTGATCGACACGGTCATGAACTCCCCGAAGCGGGTGACCATCATCGCCCTCGGGCCTCTGCCCAACATTGCGGCGGCGCTGGAGCGCGAGCCGCGCATCGCGGAGAAGGCGGACTTCGTCGGCATGCACGGCAGCATCTACAAGGGCTACGGCGGCAGCGACAAGCCCAGCGCCGAGTACAACGTCGTGGCCGACGCCAAGGCCTGCCGCAAGGTCTTCACCGCCGCCTGGCCGATTACGATCACGCCGCTGGACACCTGCGGTCTGGTGCACCTTCGAGGGGACAAGTATCAGAAGGTCCTCCGCCGCAACAGCGCCGTCACCAGCAACCTGATCCAGAACTACCGCGCCTGGCAGGCGGACGGCCTCAAGGGCGAGCGCAAGGGCATCGACGCCGCCAATCTGGCGCGACTGGTCAACAACCAGCTCAACAGCGCCAGTTCCACCTTGTTCGACACGGTGGCGGTTTATCTGGCGATCAACACGGACCTGGTCAGGATGGAGCAACTGCCCGTTGAGGTCACGGACGACGGTTACACGAAGATTGTCGAAGGGGCCAAGGTCATCCACTGCGCCGTCGAGTGGAAGTCTCTGGATGGATTCGAGGATTTTCTGGTCGAACGGCTCACAAAATAACGGTTTGCCGCAGGATTTGAAGCGTCGCGGCGTGTCACAGGAGGCCATACCATCACGCAACAGCCCACAAAGATCGTAGTTGTCGGCAGCTCGAACATGGACCTGGTCGTCAAGACGCCGCGAATTCCGCTGCTCGGCGAGACGGTGCTGGGCGGCGACTTCGTCATGGTGCCGGGCGGCAAGGGCGCCAATCAGGCGGTCGCGGCCGCCAAGCTCGGCGCCGAGGTGTACTTTGTTGCCCGGCTCGGCGACGACCTGTTCGGCCAGCGATCGCTGGCCAATTTCGAGAGGGAGGGGGTCCGCACGACCTACGTGGCCTCAACGCCGGGGGTGGCGTCCGGCGTGGCGCTGATTGCGGTGGATTCGGCGGGCAACAACATGATCGTGGTAGCGCCCGGCGCCAACAGTCGGCTCAGTCCTGACGACGTGAAGCGGGCGCAGCGCGAGATCGGCTCGGCCGGCGCGGTGGTGGCCCAGTTGGAGGTCCCCGTCGAGACGGTTGATTGTGCGGCCCAGATGGCGAGCGACGCGGGCGTGCCGTTCATTCTGGACCCGGCGCCGGCGCAGAAGCTGCGGCCCGAGCTGCTCAAGCAGGTGACGGTGCTGACTCCGAACGAGACCGAGGCACAGATCTTGACCGGACTGGAGGTGAGCGACGAGGCCGGCGCGTCGCTGGCAGCCGAGTGGCTGCTGTCGTCGGGTGTCGGGGCGGTGATCGTCACGATGGGCGCCAAGGGATTTCTGCTGGCGGACGGGACTACGAGCGAATTCGTTCCGGCGGCGCCGGTCCGGGCGGTCGATGCCACGGCCGCCGGAGATGCCTTCACCGGCAGTCTCGCGGTCGGCCTGGCCCAGGGACAGTCTCTTCGCGAGGCGGCCCTGTTTGCCGGCCGCGCCGCGGCGCTGTCGACCACCCGGATGGGGGCCCAGCCGTCAATGCCGACGAGGCAGGAAGTGGAAGCGTTTCGTCCCTGACGAAATGGACTGACAGGAGAACGCCATGAGTCATTCGAACCGATCGATCGTGAAGATGCTGGTCATGACGCTGACGGCCTTCGTCGTGACATTCAGCGGATGTCAGAAGAAGGACGACCGGCCGACCGTCGCTCTCGTGATGAAGTCGCTGGCCAACGAGTTCTTCAAGACCATGGAGGAAGGAGCCCGCGCCCATCACGCCGAGCACAAGGACCAGTACCACCTGGAAGTTCGCGGAATCAAGGACGAGACCGATGTCACGCAGCAGATCGCGTACGTCGAGATGATGATGGCGCAGGGGGTCGATGCGATCGTCATCGCGCCGGCCGACTCGAAGGCGCTCGTCGCCGTCTGCAAGAAGGCGCTGGACGCCGGCATCGTCGTAGTCAACATCGACAACAAGTTCGACGACGAGGTGCTCAGGGACAAGGGCATTAAGATTCCATTCGTCGGGCCGGACAACCGCAAGGGGGCCAAGCTGGCCGGCGCGTATCTGGCGGCCCGCCTCAACCCCGGCGACAAGGTCGCCATCATCGAAGGAGCCCCGAACGCCTTCAACGGCATTCAGCGCAAGGCCGGATTTGATGACGCCATGATCGGCAGCAGTATGGACATCGTGGCCTCGCAGACCGGCTATTGGGAAACGGACAAGGCCCAGCCCATTGCCGCAGCGTTGATCAACGAACATCCGGATCTCAAGGCCTTCCTCTGTGCCAACGACAGCATGGCTCTGGGTGCGGTGGCAGCGCTCCGCGATGCGGGCAAGTCCGACTCGGTCTACGTCGTCGGATTCGACAACATCGCGGCGGTTCGGAGGTTGCTCAAAGAGGGCAAGATTCTCTGCACCGTCGATCAGCACGCCGACAAGCTGGCGCTGTATGGGATTCAGTACGCCCTCGATATCCTCGCGGGCAAGGCAACGCCCGCCGACAAGGAAACCCCCGTCGATTTGATCACGGCGGAAACGCTCGGATGATGTCTTCCCCGACCGGTCCTTTGCTGAACGTCACGGGTATCGACAAGGCCTTTCCGGGCGTCCAGGCGCTCTGGCAGGTCGCGATCGATCTGCGTGCCGGCGAGGTCTACGCCCTCGTTGGCGAGAACGGCGCCGGCAAGAGCACGCTGACGCGGATCATCGCGGGCATTGAGACGCCCGACGGCGGACAGATGCTTCTGGCCGGGCAACCCTATAATCCCGGCGGCAGGCGACAGGCGGAGGCCGCAGGCGTTCGCATGGTGATGCAGGAATTGAACCTCATTCCCAATCTGAGCGTCGCCGAGAATATCTTCATCGAACGGTTGCCCGGCCGATTGGGCTTCATCGACTACAAGACCCTGAACCGCTCGGCGCGCGAGGCGATGCACCAGGTGGGGCTCTCGCAGATCGATCCGTCGACGGCGGTCGGCGCATTGGGCGTCGGGCAGCAGCAAATGGTGGAGATCGCAGCGGGGCTGTCCCGACGGTGTCGCATTCTGGCGCTCGACGAGCCGACCGCGTCGCTGACCGACAGCGAGGTGGAACTGCTTTTCACCCAGATCGCCCGGCTGAAGGCCAACGGGGTCGGGATCATCTACATCTCGCACCGGATCGAGGAGGTGCTTCGGATTGCCGACCGCGTTACCGTGCTGCGGGACGGCAAGGTCGTGACCACTCGCGATGCGGCAGGGTTGGATTCGCAAACGGTTATCCGGCTGATGGTCGGGCGCGAGCTGGACCCGAACGCCTTCGCGTCGGGCGGGCAGCGGGGGACACTGGCCCTTCGCGCGGTGGGGCTGCGGGCGGGTTCGAAGGTTCGCGACGTGTCCTTCGAGGCCTATCGCGGCGAGATTCTCGGTGTGGCGGGCCTGATGGGTTCGGGCCGGACCGAGACGATGCGTCTGGTCTTCGGAGCCGATCCGCTCGAAGCCGGGAGCATCTACCTGGACGGTTCCGACAAGCCCTCAACGATCCGGCGGCCGAGCGACGCCGTGCGACTCGGGATCGCGCTGCTCACCGAAGACCGCAAGGAGCAGGGGGTGTTCCTGCCCCTCCCGATACGGGCAAATATTTCGTTTGCCCATCTGGACGATGTCAGCACGTGGGGCTGGCTGAACCAGGCGCGTGAAAAGGCGGTTGCGCAGCGATACGTCGATTCGCTGGACATACGCTGCTCCTCGTGCGAGCAGGCGGTTGGCCAGCTCAGCGGCGGCAATCAGCAGAAGGTGGTCATCGCCAAGTGGCTCTACCGCGACTGTGACATCCTCATCTTCGATGAGCCGACGCGCGGGATCGACGTCGGCGCCAAGTTTGAGATCTATCGCATGCTGGCCTCTCTGGCGCAGCAGGGCAAGGCGATCGTTTTCGTTTCATCCGATCTGAAGGAACTGATGGCGATCTCTCATCGGATTCTCGTGCTTTCGGCCGGTCGCGTGGCCGGGATTTTTGACCGCGAGGGGTGGTCCGAAGGGCAGATCATGTCCGCCGCGTTCAGCGAATACGTCTGAGTGTTTTCTCGCTTGTCTTGGTGGCAGGGGCGTACATCAGCGCCGCCACCGCCTTCGGAGAACGGAAAGAGGCGCATGACTCCAACCAACCAGGGATCGATTCGGCTGTTCCGCCTGGCGGGCATCGACCTGTACCTGCACTGGTCGTGGTTCCTCGTGGCGTACTACGGGATCCAGATGCGGGCGGGACGCTATCCGTCCATGATGTGGAGCGTGCTGGAGTATCTGTCGCTGTTCGCCATCGTCCTGCTTCACGAGTTCGGCCATTCACTGGCCTGCCGGCAGGTGGGAGGCCGCGCCGATCGCATCGTCCTGTGGCCTTTGGGGGGCGTCGCCTACGTGGACCCGCCGCAACGGCCCGGCGCCATTCTCTGGAGCATCGCCGCCGGACCGTTTGTGAACGTTGTGCTGGCGCCCACATTCTTCCTGCTGGTGCTGTGGATGGATGCCTCCGGACTGGCCGGGCAGGCGCCGAATCTGTTCAGGCTGCTTCGGACGATAGTAGCCATCAACGTCGGCCTGCTGGTCTTCAACCTCCTGCCGATCTATCCGCTGGACGGCGGCCAGATCCTGCGGTCGCTGCTGTGGTTCGTGCTTGGCCGGGCCTGGAGTCTGATCGTTGCGACGGTGATCGGCCTGATCGGTGTCGGGGGCCTGTTCGTACTGGCCCTCTGGGAGCGGTCGGTCTGGCTCGCGATTCTCGCGGCGTTCATTCTGCTGAACTGCTGGAACGGGCTGCGGCATGCGCTGCATCTTGTGCGCGTAACCAGGTTGCCGCGTCACGCCGCGTTCTCCTGTCCGGCCTGTCGGACGGCGCCGCCGGTCGGCGCGGTCTGGACCTGCGGCCACTGCCGCAACCCCTTCGACATGTTCGAGCATCGGGCTGTCTGCCCCCAGTGCGGCGCCGCGTACAGCGCCATTCCGTGTCCCGACTGCGGTGCGGCTTATCCCTTCGCCGCGTGGACCCCTCTGTCGTCGTCCCAGGCCGGCCCGCCGGAAGGGCCGCCGTTTCTCCATTCTCCCCATCCGCCCAGTTCCAGTGCTGCTGCCGGCAACAGGCCATACGGGCTGTGATCGCCGGGGGCCAAAGGTCGTCACTCGGTTGTGTAACCCGTCGCCCAAATGGGAATTGGCGTTTTCGGTTGACAGGCCTGTAACGGGGGCCTATGATGCGCGATCTACTGTTAGAAGTACGGATGGTGGTCGTGTGATGGTGGACGGTCTATCGTCCCTGAAGCACGCGGTGGGCTCGCGGGCGGCGCGCGTCTGGAAAAAGCTCGATCAACCCCGATAGTGGGAGTGTTTCTTTTCTGTGGGGAAAACGGTCTATGAGTGACTACATCGTTCTCGTCAAGCAGGTCCCTGACGTCTCGCAAATCACCGACAACGCCTTCGACCCCGAGACGGGTACGCTCGTCCGATCCCGACTGGCCAACGTCGTCAACGAACTCGATGCCCAGGCGCTGGCCTTCGCCCGATACATGAAACAGATCAGCGGCGACGCCAAGGCCCGGATCATCGCGCTGACGATGGGCCCGCCGATGGCGGAGGAGGTCCTCCGCTACAGCCTGGCCCGTGCGGCCGACCAGGTGGTGCTCCTGACGGACCGCGCACTGGGTGGGGCCGATACCTGGGCCACCGCCAACCCGCTGGCCTACGCGATTCGCCGGATCGTCAAGGAAATCCTCCACTGCGGCGATGATTACTTCGTGGTCGCCGGCATGCAATCGGTCGACGGCGACACCGCTCAGGTGCCGGGTCAGATCGCCGAGGAACTGCAATTGCCCTGCATCGCGTATGCCACCGGCGCCGAGTACAAGAAGAAGCGCTTCGAGTTCACCCGCATCATCAGCGGCGGCAGCCAGACCGTCGCAACCAGGAAGATGCCCGCGGTGATCACCGTCGCCAAGTACGAATACCCGCTGTTCGCGACGTTCGCCGGAACGCGGTGGGCCAACAAGGTCGACGTCGTCAAGTGGGGCGCCGACGACATCAACGCCACGCACATCGGAGCCAAGGGCTCCAAGACCGCGGTGATCCGCGTTTTCCCGCCGGGCAAGAGCACCCGCAAGTGCCAGGAGGTCAAGGACGTCAAGTCACTGGCGAAGATCATCGTCGAGAGCTTCAAGAGCGGCAATGGCGATGGAGGCAAGGCTGATGAGGGGCCGGGACCTTATGTGTTGCCTGCTCGACGCAAGAGCTTGCTGGAGCGGCCCTATGAGGCGACGAAGAAGGAGCAAGACGACTACGACATCCTGACCGGCATCCTCAAGGAGATGAAAATCGCCGACATCGCCAAGCTCGATGATGCGACAAAGGACAAGGTTGTGGAGAAGGCGGGCGGGGCGTTCCACAAGAAGGCCCTCGAAGACATGATCGGCGGCTTCGGTCTGGTCGAGCCGGCCTTCAAGGGTGAGGTGTGGGTCGTCGCTGAGCATAGCGGCGACGGCGTCGTCCACCCCGCAACGTTCGAGCTGACGGGCAAGGCGCGCGAGCTGGCCGATTCACTCGAAACGAAAGTCGGCGTTTGCATCGCCGGCGACAACGTCGCGCACATGGCCGAAGAGCTGATTGCGGCCGGCGCCGACCACATCTACGCGATCGAGCACAAACTGCTCAAGGAGTTCGATCCGACGGCCTACCGCAAAGCGGTTTCCGATGCGATCGACAAGTACGTGCCGCAGATCGTGCTGTACGCAGCGACGCCGCAGGGACGCATGCTGGCTCCGATGGTTTCGTACAAGACGGGCTGCGGCCTGACCGCCGACTGCACGGGCCTCGACATTCGCGACAGCTCTCGCAAAGGCGATATCGGCCTGCTGCTTCAAACCCGTCCGGCCCTCGGCGGGAACGTCATGGCGACGATTCGCACGAAGAACTCCAAGAGCCAGATGGCGACGGCCCGGCCCGGCGTGATGAAGCGGATCCCCGCCGACCCCAAGCGCAAAGGCAAGGTTATCAAGCATGCGGTCGAGCTGACCGATGACGACGTCAGTCTCGACATCATCCGGACCGAGCTGGGCAGCGGGCAGGTGAATTTCGGCGCCGAAGCCATCGTCTCCGGCGGCAAAGGCATGCAGAGCCGCGACGGCTTCGACCGGCTGCTTCACATGCTCTGCGCGGAGATGAGCAGGAAGCTGGACACTGCTGTCGAGTACGGCGCGTCCCGCGCGGCGGTCGAGCAGGGGTTCGTGGAACGCGTTCACCAGGTCGGCCAGACCGGGACCGCCGTCGGCCCGAAGCTCTATGTCGCGATCGGCATCTCGGGCGCCATCCAGCACATGATCGGCGTCGCCAACACCGAGACGATCGTGGCGATCAACAGCGACCCCAACGCACCGATCTTCAAACAGTGCGACTACTATATCGTTGGAACCGCCGAAGACGTTGTCCCGGACCTGGTGCAGGCTCTCGACAACGTGTGAAATGCCATCGGTCCTAATGGTCCCCTCGGACTTGTTCCCTGATTGATTGAGGAATGGAAAGTGCCGAACAACAACGAATACAACAAGGTCTCGGTTCTGGTCGTGGGCGCGGGCCCGGCCGGTCTGGCGACGGCGATCCAACTGCGGGTCCTGCGGCCCGACATCGACGTGTGCGTCATCGACAAGGCCCTCGATTTGGGAAACCACAATCTCTCGGGCGCTGTGCTGGAGAAGGAGCCGCTGCACTCGCTGCTCGATGCGGCCAAGCCCGACTGGCGCGAGACCCCCGAGGCCAAGGACGTTCTGGCCAACGTGATCGACAAAGACGACATCCTGTTCCTGCTCGGCAAGAATATGTCGTTCAATATCTTCTGGGCCCTCAAGATGGCCCGAAGCATGGGCATCGGGTGGGGACAGATGATCCACCACGGTGACTACTCTCTCTCGATCAGCAAGCTCACCAAATGGCTCGGCAGCATCGCCCGCGAGAAGGGCGTGGAGGTGCTGACGGGGTTTGCCGCCGATCACGTCGTGCTGGACGGCGCGGGTACCGCCGCCGGCGTCAAGCTCGTCGACCAGGGTGTCAACAAGGAAGGGCACAAACAGCCCAACTATGTTGAGGGCGAGACGATCGAGGCGAAGTTTGTCGTGCTGGCCGAAGGCTGCGACGGCTTGGTCACGGAGCGGTTCGTCGAGGCGGCGGGTCTGAAGCGCGAATCGCACCAGCTCTACTCGCTCGGCGTCAAGGAGCTGATCAAGGTCACGCCGGAGCAATATGCGAACTTCTCGCGCGGCCGGGTCGTGCACGCGATGGGCTATCCAATCTGGACCCCGGTCATCGGGCCGGGCATGTTCGGCGGCGGGATCGTCTATGCCGGCGCCGAAGACCATCTGGCGGTCGGCATGATCGTCGGCTTGGACTGGAAGTACCGCAACTTCAACGCGCAGGATGCGCTGGTCCGTCTCAAGGAGCACCGTTACATCAAGCCGTTCATCGAGGGCGGCACGGTCGTCGAGGCCGGCGCCAAGATGATTCCCGAAGGGGGCTGGCACGCGGTCCCGCGCGATCCGCACACCGGCAGCATCGGCAAGGGTAACGTTATGATCCTGGGCGATAGCGCCGGTTTCGTGAACATGCTCAAGATCAAGGGCCTGCACAACGCCATCGATTCGGGCATCCAGGCGGCCAGGGCCATCGTCACCTGCATGGACAAGCCCGAAGGGGCGGCCAGGCGGTATACTGACAACGTCGAGAGCTCGAACATCGCCAAGGAGATGACGATCGCGCGGAACTCGCGGCACACGATCGCCAAGTTCGGGCCGTTGCAGGGCATGCCCCTGTCGGTGCTGGGCGGCTGGCTGCCGAAGTTCAAGGTCGAGCCCGACTATGAGATGATGACGACCGCGCCCTATCGTCTCAAGCCGAACCAGAACTTCGACAAGGACACGTTCACGGCGGTCGCGGCCACCGAGCATCGTGAGGAGCAGCCCTCGCACCTGACGATCCTCGACAAGACGATCTGCGAGACCAAGTGTACGCCCGTCTACGGCAGTCCGTGCATCACGTTCTGTCCGGCGGGCGTCTACGAGACCATCCACGGGGAGGTCAAGCCGGCCAATCCTTCGAACTGCCTGCACTGCAAGACCTGCCAGCGCAAGTGCCCGTTCGACAACAT
>CAZNSM010000129.1:0-14214 GCA_964575615.1 uncultured Pirellulales bacterium
TGGCGAAGAAGGGTGTGGGCGTGCACTGCGGGGAGTGCGGCTGCTGGATCAAAACGCCGCACGACGTCTTCCTCGCCTGGTTCGGCGACGTGCTCGACATCCTGACGACCAACGAAATCGGCTACGCGCTGTGGAACTTCCGTGGCCAGTTCGGCATCCTCGATTCCGGCCGCGAAGACGTCGCCTACGAGGACTGGCACGGCCACAAGCTCGACCGCAAGCTGCTCGACCTGCTCCAGAAGTATTAGGGCGCGCCGTTTCCGGGTTTATTCGATCCGAAATTCCACGGACTGACGGGCAGTCTGTTCTCCCCGCGTCAGTGTGACCTCGAACGTGTAGTCGCCCGCCGTCCTGGAGGCTCGCATCTTCTTGACGATGGTCTTGGGCTCGCCATTGACCGCCGTGAGCGTCTCAGGCGCCGACTCCAGGAGCGACTTGCCATCCTGGGCGATGGCACGAACGACCGTCAACTCCAGTTCCATCTCCAGGGTGGAGAAATCCTCGACCAGTACCTCGAAACTCACCTCGAAAGTCTCTCCCGCCTTGACAGGCTGCGGCTCGATCTTCAAATCTCTGATGAGCAGCGAGGGTTTGTCTATCGGCGTCTGATCTGCGCCAGCATTCTCGACCGCAACGACAGGCGCAGTCTCCACAGGAGGAGCCGGGTCCGGTACGACCGAAGCTTCTGTCTTTGGCGTCTCTTTCTGATTCTCCGCTTTGACGGTCGCGACGGCCTCCTGTTCCACCGGCGACGGTGGAATCGGCCGGACCTTGAGCACAGGAGCGAGGATCGGCAGGCCGGCCAGGTACACTTCCACTGACCCGATAGTCACCTTCCGGGTGGAGCGCGTCCCATTTCCAAGGATATCGACCTGGATCGTTTGCCCAGGTTCCAATGGCTTGATCCGCCCAGCCAAATCCTTGGAGGTGACAGGCTGTTGGTCGACCGCCAAGATCACGTCGCCGACCTGCAATCCGCTTGCTTCGGCCGGCGACTCCGAAGTCATGGAGGCGATCCGCGCTCCGGAGACGTTACCTGCCGTGTAGTCGGCGGTCTCCACGCCCAGCCAGCCGGCGCCGCCCCAGAAGGAAAAGGCCTTGGGTCTCTGTCCCATGACCAGATACATCAGCGCCAGATCCTGGTCCGAGGCCAGACCGTAGGCCACGGTTCGGGCCTTCTCGATCGCGTCCAGCGCTTCGTCGTCCTGTTCCAGCGCCAGATAGGCAAACGCCAGAATGCGATGGGGATCGTTCAGGTTCAGGCGATCATTGTCCGTCTTTATCGGCAGCGCCAGGTTCGCGTCCTCAATCGCGCCGTCGAAATCGCCCAAGTAGTACTTGGACCAACCGCGGAAATACAGAATCTCTTTTCGCTTGGCGGGGTTTCCGGCGGCAATCAATGGCAAGGCGTGATTCATGTCAGCCAGGGCCTCCCTGTAATTGCCCGACATGCGCGAGCACCAGGCACGGCCCTCCAGGGCGTCAACCAGAGCGATGGTATTGCTGCGATCGATCAGCCGAAGGGCCGCAGTGAAATCCGCAGCCCCCTGTGCATACTGGCCTGACTGCATACGAGTCCACCCCCGCCCGCGCAGCGCATCCTGGCGAATGCTCGCATCCTCCGCGATCGGCAGGGCGCGATCGAAGTCGGCCAAGGCGGCCTGGTGATTTCGCCGATGGTAGTGGGCCCAGCCCCGAAAGTCGTAGGCGGTCGCGTACGACGCCTGCGGCAGTTTGGGCAGATCGCTGGAGAAGGCGCGATCCATGGCACGGATCACTTGTTCGTACTGGCCTTTCTTGAAGTGGGCAATGCCCAGCCAGTACCAGGTGGGCGCGGCCCTCGGGAACTGCCGCGACCGCTCTTCCAGAAACGTAATGGCTTCATCGACGCGTCCCTCGACCTCGATCATCTGTTTGACCCGGCTGGTGTATTCAACAAAAGGACTTCGGGGATCGCCCCCGCATCCGCCCGCGCCCACCGCCGCCAGAGCCATCGCCACGCAGATCGCCACAATCAGGTTTCGCGTCATAAGTCGCCTTCCGTCAATTCGATCCTGTGATGACTGCCGTAGAACGTCTCTACTTCACCTCCACCCGCTCGCTGCGAACGCCAAGCAAGCCTTCCCCTTGGTTCACCTTCACCGCCTTGCCGTGGACGAACTCATAGTGCGTCAGCTCCACGGCGCGAGGCGCCAGCGCATCGAGAACCCCAAAGAGGTACTTGTAGTGCCCCGCCGGGCTACCGAACAACCGAGCGCCGCCGTAGACGTCCCTGGTCTGCAACAGGAGCAGCCAATTGCCAATTTCGAAAGTCAACTGCGCCTCGCATCCGTTGCTGGCGGGCTGCTGTTGGCTGGCCGTCTCGGCGCAGGAGTATACGCCTCTGCCCCCAAGCCTTTCGAATCGCTCCACCTGCAAGACTCGCCTCCATTCGTATTGCTGGAGTGGCGATGTCACGTATTCTCGAGTCGATGCGGACATCTGCTCGACGTAAAACAAAGTGAGCGATACATACGAAGAAGGCCGGCCAGTAACAGAGGGTTCGTTGAACCACACCCAATATCTAATCTGCGCCTTGTCGAAATAGAGTCCATCCTCCTGGATATCGGTCAGCCCCCTGAGGCCGAAGGAGCGGGCGTTGGCGAACACGTACTTGCCGGCCGCGAAGATGTCGATCTTCTTCCCACGTTGCAGCAGGTCTTGCCCCTCCTGCCAGAGGGCCAGCATCGCCTGGCCCGTGTCGGGCAGATTGACCTGGACGGTTCGCACCCGCTCGGCGAGGTCTTTCATGTCGGGGCAGCCTTGCCGATTCGCGGAGGGTTGCATCATGCCCATGAGGCGGGCGGCGGTCGCCTTGCTGTTGTTGACCCTGGAGAGGATGCGATTGGCCCAGAGCTGGTCCTTGCCCGCGCTCAATCCGGCCTCGGCGATCAGTTTCAGTTGGGCGGCGTAGGATAGATGATAGCCAACCTGAAAGAGCAGCGAATCGCAGTTCTCGGCGGTGCCGGCCTGGCCTTGCCGCAGCGTCTCCAGTTGTGTCCTCATGCCGTTGGCCTCACCGGTGAGGTAGCTGTGCAACTGCTTGCGCGCGATGTCCCGCTGGCGCGGCGACGTCTGCGTGATGCGTTTGGCCCAGACGTTGAACTGATAGGCCCGCTGCTCCCAGTCGGGCCAAGCCTTGTGCGGCGCGAAGGAGTACTGATTGGCCGCCTGCATGTGGCGGATGGCGGCGCGGATCTGCTCGGCGATGGCCGTATCGGAGGCTCCCTCCGTATAATTGGCCAGAGCCGCCGCAGTCGCCAGGCAGGTGGCAGCGTCGTAGATATTGACCTGGGTCGACTGCGTGTCACCCGTCTGCCACGTCCTCGGGATCCACTGCCGGTCGAAATACGTAACCGTCTCCTCCGACGGCCGCGAATCGGTGTCTCCCAGATCGCCGAAACCGTCCTCCTCCGGCGCTAACCAAATACTTCCATCGTCCTGCGGCACCAGACCTGGAAGGAATTCGACCGGCTCCAAGGGGACACCCTCGTTCGGATCGGTATCGAGAGACCCGTCGGGCGGCAGGTCTGCGAATCCACCGATGTCCTCCAGATCAAGTGGCGTCTCGGGGATCGTCATGATGATCTCCGACGTGCCCTGCGTATTCGGGTCACCCCCATCCATTGAAGACTCATTCGGGTCGGCGGGAGGACGCAGGTTGTCCGGCAGGTCTCCGAACCCACCAGTGTTCTCCAGATCGAGCGGTGCATCGGGGATTGTAATGATGATCTCTGACGTGCCCTGTGTTTCCGGGTCGTCCCCGGCCGTCGCGGATTCATTCGGGTCGGGCGAGGAGCGTTCGCGCACTTGCACCGTGTCGCTCCCCTGCAGGTCGTGTCCGGCGACCTGGGTGATTGCCTTCACCTCATAGGTCCCGGTTTCGGCGACATGGAAGACGGTCATGGCGGTCCCGTCCCTCGCGTCGAGCTTCACTCGCATCTCGCCGACGCGACCGTCCTTGTCGTAGAGTTGGAAGTACACCGGCGACGTGGCGCCGGGCTCCAGACCGTGGACCCCGGCCCCGGCCTCGATAGAATACTGCTGTTTGCTTTCACCGTAGCCGACGGCCGCAACCACCTCCAGCGTCGGTTTCTCGCTCTGAACGGGACGTTCCGGAATGGTCACGCGCTGTTGCCACAGGGTCGAGGCGGTGCCGTCGGAGGCCTGCACCAGAAGCAGGTAACTGCCCGGCCCCTCGAATGAGAAGGTCCGACTGATCGTCTCCTGTGCGGAGTACAACTTGACCTCTTGCTGACCCGTCCGGCCTGCTTCATTGAGGACCCGGAATTCCAGCGTCACCTGGTCGCCGTCCGGGTCGGCGACGTCCACTACGGCCTTGATGATCGGCTTGGCCGTGTGTTTGTTGAAGGCGAGCGGCTGGAGCACGACCTGGAGCGTCGGCGGCCGGTTCTGGGGATTGAAGGCCGCCACCTGATCGCTCCACCGCGCTGCGGCCCCGCGCGTGTCCCTGACCACCGCCGCGAGACTGTACCCGCCGAGCTCGTCCATCGTCACGAGAATGGTGTCCGTCCAGCGATCGCGACTGCGCTTCAAGTTGAACACGTGGGTTAATGGAGAGCCCGATGGCCCGGTGACCTGGAGGGTGCCGGAGATCGAATCGCCCGCGTCCGGATCGATGACTTCCACGTTCACCTCCAGGCGGTGCCTCTTGCCGGCGGCGTCCCAGACAGGCTCACCCCGACGGACCGTCAACTCGGGCGGACGGTTGCCCGTGATGACAACGCGCCTATACCACTGCACCGCGATCAGGCCGTCCGAGGCCTGCACGATGAGGTCGTACGTCCCCGGCGCACGAAACGGGAAGGTCCGGGTGATGGTCTCCTCCGAGGAGTGCAGCCTGACCTCTTCCCGATGAACCATCGTTCTCTGATCGTTGTAGGCCCGAAACTCCAGGGTGACCTCGTCGCCATCGGGATCGCTGGCCTTGGCCGTTACCCTGACAATGTCCATCCCGGTAAGGGTATTGAAGGTCACCGGCTGGGGGGTGACCTCCAGTCTGGGCGACCGGTTCTCCGTTGCCTCCAGGTCCCGGCCTTCCGTCTCGAGCTGCTGGACCAGCGTGCGGTACCGGGGCAGCTCCTCCGCATATTTCCTTATGCCCCATTGCTCCCCTTCCGCCAGAACGGTACAAGGGGACAAGAAAAGGGAAAGAATAAGCCACGCCGGAAATGGGAGACTCGGAAGAACCTTGCGATGGTGCTCTCGCCGTTGCTGCATATCGCCTCCAGGACAAGAAGACCGCGTGCCGCATTGAGACCCACGCATAGAAGCTGTCATCCTGGTGGATTATAGCAGCGAAGCTACAGGCGATTCAAGAGCGGGCATGGATATAATCGCCGGGACGAGCAGGGGCAGAGGATCCTTCGCCCCTACCGGGGATTCAGGCGGATGATTCTGCGGAACTGCTGCGACGCCGCCCTGCCGATGCCGGTTCGCGCCAGCGTCAGCGGCTCGACGTACGGCTTATAGCCCTCGCACTGGACAAAAAGGGTGTAATCACCCGGCTTGGGCATGAACTCGTACCCATCGCTGACACCTGGCCCCGAGGCGATCCGCCCGCCGGCACCTTCCAGCCACACGTCGGCATGATTGAGAACCGTTCCGTTGCGTCCGACAACACAGAGGATCAGCAGCGAGATGTCGGGACACCACCGCGTCACGTCGATGTCCACTGTCTTGGTTTCGCCTTCGTGCAAATCGAATTCCAGCACGGCCGCGCGATCCGTCAGGAAATAGTTGCCCACGGCGTAGTGTCCGGCGGGCAGATGCTCGATGGCAAAGGCGCCGTCCTGCGATCGCACGTGGGCGGTCACCGTCCGAGCAGAATTCCACAGAATCAGCGGTTGGTCCGCGTCCGTGATGAACGTGCCGGAGACTGTCGCGGTGGCCCTGGGGATCTCCAATTCGACTCCAAGAGGCCCACCTGCCAACTCCACCACGATCCGCTTGCGGATCGCGACATCGCCTTGCCTGGCCACGACCTGATACGTCCCGGGCGAGACATCCTTGATCACGCGCAGCGATTCGGTCGAGGCGGTCTCGTCCACTGCGCCGGCGTGCGCGCGCCAGAACTCGGCACCCTCCTGGAGGGATACCTGCCAGGATGAAAACGCGGCGGCGGGATCGGTGCTCCGGAGTGTCACTTCGACTCGCGTCGTCCGCAGATCGATCGTGCCCAGATCAACATCCCTGTCCGCAATCTCGACGACGCCGCCACGGACCCAATCTCCGCGCACGCCGGGCCGCTCGTAGTACAGGCCGTAGCGCCCCGCCGGGACACCGTACAATACAAAGCGCCCGTGCTCGTCCGTCATGCCCAGGTACTGAAACGCTCTCGAATAGTAGCTGTCCGGACTGGAGACGCGCAGCCGGATCAATGGCAGAGAGGCACCATCCTGCGAAAGGCTGCCTCGAACGGTCGTCGGACCGCCGAGATCGAGCTGCACCACCTGATCCAGGACGGGGACGCACGCACGCTGGACAACTCCGAGCGTTCGGCCGGATTCCTGACGCATGACGTAGCAGATGCGATCCGCAGCCAACCGGTCGATTCGGTAGAAGCCGTTGGCATCGCTGACCGCGACGCCCACGCGGGTAGCCGTTCCCCACTCGTCGGCAGCATAGGCGTGCTCGTCCTGAACGTGGACGGTCACGCGGGGCTGAGGTCTTCCCATCGCGTCGTATACGAAGCCTTCGATGCCACCGCCGCGATTCAGGACGATGTCGGCATTCTCGACAAGGCAGCCCTCGACGATGTCAATGGCCTCCACGATCGCGGGACAGCAGTCCGGATGGACCACCTTGAGCGTCTCTTGTCCCGGTGGCAGATGTGCGAAAACAAACCGCCCATCAACCGTCTTGACCGCTCCTTCCTCGCTCAGGAACAGGTCCGATTCGTGGGGCATGTTGCCTCGGGCGGTCGAGAGCGGAATCACGACCGCGTCGCTGACCGGCTCGCCGGCCTCGTTCACGACGGAGCCCGCCAAGCTTCCTCCTCGCGTCAACCGCACGGTCACAGAGTTGTCTTCATCCGTGTTAATCGGATCGCTCGGCACCGGCGCATAGCCCTTGGCGATCACCTGGACTTGGTACACACCAGGGCCCACCGTCTCCAGGTCGAAGTGCCCGCCCGCGAACGTGTCCCACCGCGCATGCGGAACGTAGTTCGCCCCGCGCAACGTCGTGAGTTTGATCAGACGGGCCCTGAACGCATCGACGGGTTCGCCGCTTGCGACGTCGACGACGCTGCCCTTGAGATGCGGTGTTCCCTGATACGACAGGACCACCTCCAGGTCGTCGGTTGGCGCGGGAACGTGCTCCAGAATCGTCTCTTCGAGACCCGCCGCTTCGAATTGCAGCGTGTACGTCCCGGGCTCCAGAAAACCGATTTCGAATGTCTCTGCCGATCCGTCCACGGGCTCCGACTGATGCGATGTGACGTTCTCTCCACTGGCGGAGACGTGCAGCATGCTCGGTCTTTCACTGGATGCCCAGACGATCCGGCCACGGATCGTCGCCAGCGACTGCGGAGACTTCATCGGAAGCCGCACGATCAGACTTTCACCTTCCGGATGCGGCAACGAAGTCTGCGTGACGGTGAAGGCACTCCCTTCGGCATCCGTGCTGGCGCTGATGCTGTAGGTGCCAGGGGCAATATGCTTGAGAACGAAGATCCCCTCCGCCTCCGCCGGATAATGGCTGGTGTTGTGAAGATGGCTATGCCACCACTCGGGACGGGCAGAAATCTGCACCCCGCTGGCAGGCACGCCATCAGCGTATTCGACGTAGCCCTGCACATCGACCCCCTCCTTCAGGAGGATCTTCACCTGACCAACGAGGTTGGGATCGTCAAGTTCCACGTCAGCGTACCCAGGCGCGTACTCCTTGTGGCGGGCAATGATCCGATACCCGATCTCGGACGGTTCGAGTGCTCCGATCCTCACCTGGCCATGGGGATTGGTTGTGTCTTCGCCAAGGTCCATTCGACTCGGTGTGTCACCCGATTCGGAGGCAAGCCACGAAGCCGCGACCTTCGCCCCTTGAACGGGATTGCCTCGTTCATCGAGCACTTCAACTTCGACGGCACAGCCCGGCCGGAGCGCGAAATGCTTGACCGTCGGTTTGTCGTTGGACAGGGCCACCACCGGCAGGTCCGCCCATTCGCCCAACCCGAGATACTCTTTCGAGTTGACTCGGACCTTGTAGTTGCCGTTGTCTTTGACCTCCCCAATTGAGTAGAACCCATGCTCATCGGTCGTGTCTCGATAGGGATTGCCTACGAGGACCACCTCGGCCCCGACGACCGGTTCGCCTGTCACCACATCCGTGACCAGCCCGCTGAGGACACCCTGAGCCTGGAACCGGTAAGGCTGCTGTCCAGACGGCGCAGCAGGTGAGCTCTCAACCGACGCACCGGTCCCTTCGTCGCGATTCATATCCCGTAAATCAGGAACCTGAGCGACGATGCTATCGGAAGCCGCCCGAGTGCTCGGCGCCGTGCCGGACGTAACGGTCTCGTCACCCGACGCCGGAAATGCAACGCGATTGTCTGTCGTCTGTGTCACGCCCGTCGGCGCCGCGAAAGGAGGAGTTGGCGAGCCAATCGGCTTGGTTCGCTGCCTGTAGAGAACCGCACCACCGACCACGACGGCGATTCCGGCGGCCAGCGTAATGGCCTTGACCGCCAGACTCGACGTAAGCGTCGCAACACCACAGACGCCACCGGCCCCCGCGGCTGCAACGCTCGTGCTCCGGGTGGCGGTCGCCGCAATGGCCCCTGCCACCACGACGGTGAATGCCTTGCCGGGCTTCGTGCGTGCAATCGTCGTCTCGACCATGGCCGCGACCTGTTCTCGTATGGCGCTGCGGCCACGTGCGATGCGCTGCCGGGCGGCGTTCTCCGAGAGCCCCAACTGCTTCGCTACCTGCCGGATGGACTTCTGCTCGCGATAGAACAGGACCAGAGGCTCGCGCAGACTCTCGGGAATCCGGGAAAGCGCATGGGCGACGACTGCCCGCTGCTCTTGCATCATGGCCGCCTCCACCGGTTCGGCCTCGGTAGAAGGTTCATCGACAGCGCCCTCCAGCGGAGCGGCCCTGCCGACCACATCGTGCCTGCGGCAGCGGAACCAGTTCTGCACTGTGCTCCGTGCGATGCTGCACAACCACGCCCGGAATTTGCTCAGGTCCTGGAGTTGATCGAGGCTCTTCCAGGCCCTCAGAAAGGTCTCCTGGGCCAGTTCCTCACTCGTTTCTACACTGCCGGTGGAACTGTACGTGATGGCGCAGACCAGCGACTGGTACCTGACAATGATCGCTTCGAACGCCTCGGTGCGTCCCTGGAGGCTGGCCTTGAGCAACGCGATTTCGTTTCCCGATCTGCCGAACATGCCCGACTCTCCGCATTTCCACGACGGTGATTGTGATTGTATGCTCTCTCCAAGAAAGAAACCACCGGCGCAGAAATGTGACCGAGATTCCGGCGATTCTGACGGAATGGCATGTTTTCGGAGAGTACGGCAAGAAAGCCCGCAGGCGAAAAACCGATGGCAGACCGGGATTTCGGCTTCAGAAGCGATAGGGAAACTGGGGAACAAGGATTTGAACCTTGACTAACTGATCCAGAGTCAGTTGTGCTGCCGTTACACTATTCCCCAAAGAGCCTGCGATACCAAACCGTGACAAACCTATCACATCTTCGGCATTTTATCAAACCCAAAATAGCGAATCAACCTCCATCCGGCGGGCAAAAGTGCCGTCGCCAGGGCGATCTTGACGACCTCGCCGGGCAGGAAGGGGTACAGCCCGATGGCCAGGACGTTGCCCAGGGGCTGGCCGAACAGGTGGACTAAGCAGGTCAGCCAGGCCAGCCCGCAGCCGTAGAGAACGGCATTGCCCAGCGCCATCGCCAGGACGGTGGTGGCCGGCCGGCGATCCCATCCGCGTTCGGCCAAACACCCCACAAGGTAAGCCGCCAGCACGAACCCGATCAAATAGCCGCCTGTGGGCCCGAAAAAAACCGCCAGACCCGCCCTGCCGTGCGAGAAGATGGGGAACCCCGCCAGTCCTTCCAGCAGGTACATCAGCACGGACAGCGCCCCCCGCCGCGAGCCCAGCAGGGCACCGACCATCAGCACCGCGAACGTCTGTCCCGTCCAGGGCACCGGATAACCCACGGCAATCTGGGTGCACATAGCGATCAGGACCGACCCGCCCAGCACCAGCGCGAAGTCATAGAGCCAGGCGACTCTTCTTTCACAAGGCCGGACCAGACCGGCCATGGTCAGTTGTGCGATCATGACACCTTCCTGAAAAACGCGTCTTCCGTTGTAAGGGCAACCCGCCGTGGCTGCCCGGCATGGCGGCGAATTATACTCGCGACAGGTCCGCCCGTCAAATGGCCAATGCGCGAGCCACCAACCGACCGGCGACCGGCAAAGGAAAATTGCACCCGGCTGAAATCTGGCGCGCCCTAGGGCGACTACGTTCCACAGAAAGGACAGAAGATCGACGTGCCATATCCAGGGCGCAGCGAACGTGTATAATGACCGACCGTGTAGCGTGACGCGGAATGCCGGTCCTGCCTCTATTGGATGGCGACAGGATTTTTGGGGACAGAACGAACCGCGACCGTCGAGGCGGATGCCGCCGGACCACTTGTGCGGAATGAAAGGGAAAACCATGAAGAAAGGAATCAGCACGCATGTCTCATTGGCCTTCCTGTTGGGATTGATCTTGTTTCTTGCCAGCTCCTGCGTCTACGTGCACGGCTGCGACGGCTCGTGGGAGCGGCTGGTCAAGTACGAGAGGCAGGTGGAACTTTCGGCGCCGCTGGCGCCGGGGTCTTCGCTGTCGGCTCGGACTAACGACGGATCGATCCGAATCGAAGGGGTGCCGACGGAGGAATGCCGACTGACGGCGACCATCGTGGCCCGGGCGACGACGGAAGAACGCGCCCAGGAACTGGCCGAGCAGATCGAGGTGCGTCTGGAACCATCGGTTGAAGGGCTGGCCGTGGTCATCGAGAAGCCCGAAACCACCCGGAACGCCCGGTACGGCGTATCGCTGGAAGGGACCGTGCCGACGCGGACCAGCCTGGCACTGGTTACCAGCGACGGATCGGTCCATCTGGCGAACATCGAAGGGACCGTGGACGCCAAGACGTCGGACGGGAGCATTCGGGCCGAGGGAATCAAGGGCGATACGAAGCTCAAAACCTCCGACGGGAGCATCGACTGCTCTCGCATTGAGGCCGGGATGCTCGACCTCCACACCAGTGACGGCCAGGTCAGGCTCGTCGATGCCGCGATGCAGTCCGGCTCCGCCCAGACCTCCGACGGAAGCATCGCCATCGCGACGGCGCGAAGCGAAAGCCTGGACCTGCACACCAGCGACGGAGGGATTCGCTGCGACGACATCTGCGTCGCCCGTCTGAACTGCCGCACCTCCGACGGCTCGATCCACATCGAGTGCGCCGCCGACACGCCCAAGGCGATGCAGGCGACGGTCACCACCTCGGACGGCAGTATCACGTTCGCCACGCCGCCGGGCCTGTCGGCTCTCATCGACGCCTCCGTCAGCGACGGATCGATTCACACGTCTTTGCCGATCACCGTGGAGGGCAAGGTGGGCAAGTCGCTCGTCGGGACCGTCGGCGCCGGCGAAGGCAAGATCACGCTGAGAACACACGATGGATCGATCACGATCCGATAGTCCGGCAGAACGGGAGAATTCGAGAATGAAGGCACTTCACATGAAACAGCAGGTGGCGCTGGCGCTTTCCGTCGCGGCGGCCCTGACGGCGGGCTGCGGCTTCCAGATGGGCAACTGGTCGCAGGCGAGGTTCGAGAGAACGATCACGACCCGGCGGCCGCTGGCGGCCGGCTCGACGCTCGACGTCGAGACTTCGTCGGGGTCGATTGCGGTGAGCGGTGCCGACGTGACGGATTGCGACATCGTCGCGACCGTCACCGCGCAGGCGCCCACGGAAGAAGAGGCGCAAGAACTGGCCGAGCAGGTCACGATCGAAGCCGAGCCGGTCGGCCGCACGCTGAAGGTGCGAGCCGACAAGCCGCGAACCGGAAACAACCGCTTCATCAGCGTCAGCTACCGGATCGTCGTGCCCCGACAGACCAGCATCGAGTGCGTCAGCTCCTACGGCAATCTCGAACTGGCGGACATCGAGGGGACTATCTCCGGGCGGACCAGCAGCGGCTCGGTCGGCATCCGAGACGTCCGGGGTTCCGTCGATCTGACCAGCTCCTACGGGTCGGTCACGTGCGAGCGGTTCGCCGAAGGCGACCTGACTCTCAAGACCAGCAGCGGCAAGATCGCGATCGCCGACGCCGCGTTTGGCCGATGCGACGCCGTCACCTCATATGGCCCGGTCAGCGCCCAATCCCTGCACGGCGAGAGCATTCATCTGCATTCCAGCAGCGGCAGCATCGAACTGGCCGATGCGGAGGCCGGAACGATGGACCTGGCGACCTCGTACGGCCGCGTCGACGCCAGGCAGATCACCGTCAGCGACCTGCGGGCCAGTTCCAGCAGCGGCAGTCTGGAAATCGTCTGCAATGAGGCCTGTCCCCCGAACCTGGCTGCCAACGTCAAGAGCTCCTACGGCAGCGTGACATTCACCGCACCGCCGGCGTTTGCCGGCCGGGTCCGCATGGCCACCGACTACGGTTCGGTGCACACCGACCGGCCCATCACCGTCAGCGGCGAGATCGGCAAGAAGAAGATCGAAGGCACCATCGGCGAAGGCCAGGGCAATCTCCACATCGAAACCAGCAGCGGTTCCGTCACGCTGCGTTAGCCGCCAATCCGCGACGGCGTCGTCATCGGGCGACGCCAAGACATTGAGATTCTGCCGGACGGGCGGGGGCGCGTGCGTCTTTCACCGCCCTCGCTCGACCTTTCCCCGTCAACCCGCACAAGCGAGGTCTTTCGGAGACATGCGTGGCAGCCTCAAACGCGCAGCGTTTGAGGCTGCCACGCACGGATCCTCGACGACAGGCCCTTGCACGGCGAGAGGTTCTGCACGATGATGGTTCTCCAGAGACGCACACAGACAGGATCGCCACACAGCGTTTGGAGAGCCAAAGCATGATGCACAGACGGACGATAATGCTTCTATCGATTCTCGCTGTCACATCCAGCGTGAGTGCCGTTCCGCAGGGCGTCGCGGCGCCCACGATCGAGGGCCCGTGGTGGCAGGTGGCGGGCAGTCCGACCGATCACAAGTACGCGACCGAGAAGCAGGAGCCGGTGGACTTCGCGATCTGGCAGGCGGCCGATGGGACCTGGCAGCTCTGGTCGTGCCTTCGCAACACGACCGCCGGAGGCCAGGGCGGCCTGACGCGATTCTTCTATCGGTGGGAGGGCCGGCGTCTGACCGACACCGACTGGAAGCCGATGGGCCTCGCGATGGACGCGGACCCGACGCTCGGCGAGACGCCCGGCGGACTCCAGGCCCCGCACGTCGTTCGGATTGACGAGACCTACCACATGTTCTACGGCGACTGGGTCCACATCTGCCACGCCACCAGCGCCGACGGCAAGACCTTCGCCCGCGTGGTCGGGCCCGACGGCAAGACCGGACTTTTCAGCGAAGGACGCGATGTCAACACGCGCGACATCATGATGCTGCACCACGACGGCCTGTGGTACGGCTACTACACCTGCCATCCGAATCGCCAGGGCATGGTCTGCGCCCGCACCACGAGGGACTTCACGAGCTGGAGCAACTCGACGGTCGTCGCCTTCGCAGGGCAGGCAGGCACCGAGTTCTACTCGGCGGAGTGCCCGCACGTCGTCGAACCAAGCCCCGGCCGATTCTACTTGTTCCGGACCCAGTCCTACGCCAAACCCAAGACCAGCGTCTACTTCTCCAGCGATCCGATGATGTTCGGCATCAACCAGGATGCGCGATACCTGCTCTGCACGCTGCCGGTGGCGGCCCCGGAGATCATCCACCACGAAGGCCGATACTACATCGCGGCCTTGAACGAAGGCCGACTCGACGGCATCCGCATCGCCCGGCTGAAGTGGACCTCAAACTGACCGCACCCGGTGGGCATCGCCCTCATGCAAGAGTGGCCGAACCACGATCCTGTCATTCCGACCGGAGCGCAGCGTAGTGGAGGAATCTGG
>CAZNSM010000130.1:0-13966 GCA_964575615.1 uncultured Pirellulales bacterium
GACCGTGTAGTCGCCTTCCGGCACGATGGATTCGAGAACGCCCTGGTCGGTCGGCGGCACAAGAATCCGGTGCAGGAGGTTGGGGGTCTCCTGGACGGTGCCGAGGATCGCGCCGCCCGCCAGGCGGTCGCCCACCTTGGCCGTCGGGACGAAATGCCACTTCTTTTGCCGATCCAGAGAGGGGACGGAGATGCCGCGCTGAATGAAGATCTCGGAGATCGCGCGAATCGCTTCGAGCGGTCGCTGGATCCCGTCGTAGATGGTGCCGATCATGCCCGGCCCCAGCTCGACCGACAGTTGCATGCCGGCGCCGTAGACCGGATCGTGCGGCGCGATGCCCGTCGTGTCTTCGTAGACCTGGACGACGGCGCTGTCCTTTTCGAGCTTGATCAGCTCGCCGATGAGGTTCGCCTCGCCGACGCGGACCAGTTCGAACATCTCCGCGTCGGTGATGCCCATCACCTCGATCACCGGGCCGTTGACCCGTTTGACCCGTCCTATGATTCTGTCAATCATACTCACTCTTCTCGCGGGCTTGCGAACAGCCCGTCATAGATCAGTTTGTGCATCTGACGCTGCTTTCGCAGCATTCTCGTGCGGACCTGGTTGTTGAACGCCATGCGTCCATCGTGGCTCGTCAGGACCACGCCCTGGCCCTTCAGGGGCGGTGCATCGGACAGGGTCAACGTCACGCTCTTGCCGGTCTTGGAGAGGACGGCCTGCCGGGCTTGCTCGAGCATGGCGGTGTCGATCAGGGGCCGCTCGCGCTGCGAGGCATTGACGGTCGCGGCTTCGGCGTCCAGCCCGATGGCCGCCTCGACGATCCAGTTCGTCAGGACCGTCCTGTAGTCCGGCTCGTCGATCGTTGCCGCAAGCCTCTTCTCGACCCGGTCCATGAGGTCCTGGATCAACGAGTCGCGCACCTGGAGGCTGCGCCGCTTGATCTCCAGCTCCACGCCCGAGATGGCCTTTCGTTTGATCGATTCGGCCTGTTCGGCCGCCTTGCTGCGGGCCTCGTCGAGGATCGATTCGATCTTCTGCTGGGCGTATTTCTTCTTCTCGGCCGCCTGCGCCTGGGCGTCCGCCAGGAGCCGCTGCTCTTCGGCGTGGGCGTCCGCTTCGATGCCGGAAATCAGAGCCGCTTTTCCCTGCTCAACGGGCTTCATCGGCACGGTCCCTTTGCATGAACGGTCCTTCCTGCTGGCGGTCGAGATGCACGAATCGCGATCTGGCGATCATATCTTCAGTCCTATCGCGGTGTTAACCATTTCCCGGATTCCGGGGCGACCCGGCGTCGGACCATGCCGGTCGGGAATCTCGACGATCAGCGGGAAGCTCTCGGTGAACACATACCGGTCCACGACCGGTCGGATCATGTCCGCCACACGTTCGGTGATGATGATGATACTCGTTTCTTTGTCGTGAAGAAGGTCCGCAAAGGCGCGTTGGGCCTCTTCGGCGCTGGCGGCCACTCTGCCGGCGACGCCCACGACGCCGAAACCCAGGACGGTATCTTCATCGCCTATGATCGAGTACTTCATGGTGTCGCTACAGCTTCCCGAGGATCATCAGGGCGGTGATGAATCCGAACACGACGATGCCCTCTGCCAGAGCCACGAAGATCAGGGCCTGCCCGGCGATCTGGGGCTTCTCGGCCACGGCGCCCATGGCGGCGGCGCCGACGTGGGAGATGGCGAAGCCGGCGCCGATGGCGCCCAGACCGAAGGCGACGGCCGCCGCGAGCAGACCGAACTTCATGACTCCGGCCGACTCCGGCGTGGTCTCCGGCTGCACCGTCGCGCTGTCGGGGGCCTCGGCGGCCAGGGCGTTCGAGCAGAACAGCGTCCCGACAATCGCCAGGACGGTCATGAGGGCAATCAGGCTTTGCGTGATCGTGGTTTTCAGTTTGCGTACCGGCTCATCCATTGCGTTTCATCCTTTCTTGTCTTTCGCTGCAACCGCCTGAACGGGCCTGTCCAGGCATGTGACGATGCGTTTTCTTCTCGATCTATGGCTCGCTGTTCAGCGAGATCGGAGTGTACAGCTTCCCGGTCCCATGGAAGAACTTCGTGAAGAACTCGTAGTAATTGAGCCTCAAAGCCTGGATCGCGGCCGAGAGACCCTCCAGGCCGATCACCAGGATGTTTCCAACGATGAGAATCAGCACGGAAAAGATGCCGCTGGTCATGCCCGCCAGCGTGAAGAAGGAGATCATCAGGCACACGTGCGCGATGCCCAGACCGGCCACTCGCATGAACGACAACGTATTGGACAGATAGCCGCTGAAGATCTCCAGCAGCTCCACGATCCACTCCATCAGGAAGGTCAGCGCCAGGAAGATCGGATTGCCGGCCTTCTCGGCGTGCGCCTTGCCGTGGGTGAAATGATGGTATGGTTCCTTGATCAGCAGCAGCAGGGCCGGCAGACCTACGAGCACAAACAGCCGGTTGCCCGAAGGGAATTCCTTGTAGCCGTGATCGACCATGTAGGAGGCGATGTACACGCCTCCGCCGTAAATCCACCCGCCCAGGAGGCCGCCCTTGTCGAAGACCAGCTCCGCCCATCGGCGGGTCCGGATCAGGTTGAACCAGTTGAACAGCAGGCCCAACACGATGACGGTGATGCCGAAGTAGATGGTGATCGACAGGATGTCGTAGACGTCGCGGATGACGGAGCCGGTCTCCGCGTGGCCGGCGACGATCCCGTGGAAGTCGAACCACAGCGGTTCCAACAGGGCCCGTCCGAAGTACGATCCGAAGAGCACGCCGAAGACGACGGCCGAGAGCCCGCACCACATGATGAGCCACGAGAGGTGATACGCGCTGCGCTTGGCCTGGTTGTTGCGCGTCAGGTACGCGCTGAGGGCCCCGATCAGTGTCAGCACCAGGCCCTGTCCGGCGTCGGCAAACATCAGCCCGAACATGATCAGGTAGATCGGCATCACGAACGGCGTCGGGTCGATTGTGCCATACTGGGGGATGCCGAAATTGCTCACCAGCATCTGGAACGGAGCGAGCACCTTGGGATTGTTGAACTGGACCGGCACCTCGGAGGCGATGGTCTCGTCGCTGTCCGCGTCGTGCCATTCGAGGTAGCAGCGGCCTTCGCAGGCCTCGGCGATTTTGGCGCTGAGCCGCTCCTTCATCGACGAGGCCAGCCAGCCGGCGAAGATGACCGTGCGCGATGACGACTGGAAGCTGGCCTGAATCTTCGCGCACAGTTCCTGGATCCGCAGCCGGACCCACACGCCCTTCAGGTGCGGCTCTTCCTGGCGGATCAGATCGGTGACGCGATCCTGGAGCTTCTTCTGCTCCTCCGTGAGCGCCTGGAGCTTGGCCGTCAGGTCGCCCGACAGATTCTTGCGGGCCGAGAGCACCTCCTGCGACATCTCGACCTTGGTCCACCCCACACTCGAGAGGATTCGTTCGATGTGCTCCTGGTCGCGTTTCATCGACAACAGCAGGTAGTGGACCATGCCGTCCTGCTGTGCCAGCGCCATGTGCAGCGCGGGCAGGCCTTTGAGGGATTCCTCGAAACGCTTGGCGTTGGAGGCGGGGAGTCTTCCCGTCTGCATGGCCAGCATGGACTGCCGCGCCGGCGCCTGGAGCTTGCCCAGATCGACGCCGTAGAGGTTCACCTGGCGCCGGAGGTCTTCGAGCTTCAGGATCTCCTGCTGAAGGGAACGTTGCCGTTCCCGGATGCTCTCGCGCTCTCCGTCGATCCGGTCCAGACGCTCGGCCTCCTTGGCCAGATTGACCGGGGCGCGATTCTGGAGGTCGGTTTCCTGGGGCGCCGACGGAATCGTGCCGACCGTGTGGAGGATGCCCTCGATCCGTTTCCTCATGTCGGACAGATCTGCCAGGGACGCGTCCGGCGCTGCGCCGGACTGGTTGTGCCGGGGCTCGATGTCCAGCTCCGACGTGCTGAGGAACTGCATGACCCCCTCGCGAAGGAGCGTCTCGGTCACCCGCTCCTTATCCCGGCGCAGAACCACGGCAAAAAGTTGCGTCATCTGTGTCGTGAGAATCATAGCATGTTCTCGATGCGTTCCAGGGGCCGGCCGAGTTGTTTGGCGTTCAGGATCATGCGGATTCTTTTCAGTTCGTCCGCTTTCAGGATGAAGTAGGCCAGGATGATGCCGATGGTGAACGGGTAGCCCGCCAGGATGCGCTGAACCTCATGCCGTCGGATTTCCTCCAGGATGCGCCGGATCAGCGTCAGACGCGCCGTGCTGTCCGAAGCCTCTGACGCCAGGAGGGCCGACAGGCCCGGGTAGGCGCCCCCCACGAATTTCTGGAGCACGCTGGTGACGTTCTGTGCCTGATACAGCTCGTCGATCGTCGCGCGGTTCAGGTGGAAGCCTCCGGGAATCAGCGCCGCCACGACCGCGTCGAGGGGAAGATCGTAAAACTTCTTGAAGCGAATGATCCAACTGATGTTCTGGAGGTCGATCTCCACGCCGATCAGGCGGATGGCGACCTCGCGGTCCACCCGGTCCAGTTGGTTGATGGCGTCGATCAGGTCCGCGTAGTAGAGTTGGTCGAACGCCACCTCCAGGCGAAACAGCGAGCCTTCCGATTCCACCACCGCGCCGTACTTCTCGATGATCGCCTTGTACGGGGTCCCCTGGCACACTCCGGCGATCTCGTCGAAACTCCGCGCGTTGACGATGATGTCCATCGGAATCGAGTGGAGGATCGGCTCGTACAGGATGTAGTGCGCCGCCGATTCGTCGACGTGCCCGCGAACCTTGCGGTCGAAGTAGATTCGTACGGCGTTCTTGAGGTTGTCGATCTCGAACTGGCTCAGCAGCACATCGACCAGACGCCGGGAACTCTCATGGAGGTACTGATGAATGTTCCGGTACAGCTCGATCTCGCTCTTGAGCAGCTCGATCTCGGCCAGCCGGAGATCGCCGGTGCTGTTGTAGACCTCTTCCAGAGGCGCAAACGGCGTGTCGCGCAGCAGAGCCAGAGCCGCATCCACCGACGCCGATTGCGCCAACTGCCCAAAGACCTCGTCGGGAAGGATCTGGCTGATCCTCGCCCGCAGCTTGGCGTTGATGAACGAGTATTTGGTCAATGCGCCGGCCATCAATGGCTGTCCGTTTCGTGCTCCGTCGTCCGTATCACCTGGCAGAGGGTCTCGACCAGACTGTTCAGATTCCTGGCGCCGTTGCCGACAAGTCCGTTGCAGGTGGACTCGGCTTCTCGCAGCTTTTCCTCGCGGATCCGTTCGGCCTCTATCCTGGCCTGCTCGACAGCGGCCTGGATGATCTGCCGGGCCTGGTCTTTCGCACTGCCGAGCGATTCGGAGATCTCCCGTTCGGCCGACTGGCGAATCTCGGAGGCCTGCATCTGCGCCTGCCGGAGAATCGCGCTGACCTTCTCTTCCGCTTCAAAGACTTCTTCAATGATCCGCTTCATAGAGTCAAACCCAGAACAGAGGTCTGCAACCGTCGATTTGTCCTATTGTACGGTTCAGGCTGGGGAAAAAAGCTATAAAGCGGAAAGCAGAACAATAGTCAAGAGCAAAAATGCACCGCAGTCTCACAATATGCTCCGCCGTCCGCCCACCGTCGACCGAGGTCTCGCTCTGGGCTTGGATCGCCGCCCGTGCGGGTTCGAGAGGGAATCCCGACTGATGGCCGCTTCGGAGCGGGCGGCGGGGTCGCGATGAGGCTGCCCGGAGCCGAGCCGGCATGGTTTGAACGCTTGTTCCTGCCCTTATCGGGCTGTTTCACGGGGTTTGGCTTGATTCTTATCGGCCCTGTCGCTATACTGGACGGTTGTCCGGTGAGGCCCGAAGTGCGCGATGCTGAGAGCGGCTTGTTGCGCTCCTGGCACGCACCGTTCTTGCCTTGCCTAACCATATCTTGGAGGAGTGGGTGCTATGAGAAGTCTCCGATTCACGGTGATGGCTCTGCTCGTGTTGAGTGCAGGGGTCGTCGCCTCCGCCAGTGTGCTCAACGAAGGTTTTGAGTCCTATGTCGCCGGCAGTGCCATCCACGGACAGGGCGGATGGAAGGGGTGGAACGGCGACGCCGCGGCAGGGGCGTCCGTCTCCGACGCGTTTGCCTACAGCGGCAGCAATTCGATCGCCATCGCCGGCGCCTCCGACCTGGTGCACGAGTTCGACGTGGCCGGTGGCGTATGGGTGTTCAGCGCCATGCAGTACATCCCTTCCGGCGGCACCGGCATCACGTACTTCATCCTGCTCAACAGCTACGATGACGGCGCCAATCAGGACTGGTCGATCCAGACGCAGTACAATCTCGCCAGCGGAGCGATCACGACCTGGACCGGCGCAGTGACCACTACGGTCGTCTTCGACCAGTGGGTCCAGCTCAAGTATGTCATCGATCTCGACAACAACACCGTCGACGAGTACTACAACGGCACTCGGATCGACACGCGCCAGTGGGACGACAACGTACATGGGACGATCGGCGCGATCGACCTGTTTGCCAACGGCGCTTCGGCGGTCTACTACGACGAGATCGTGCTGCAAACGCTGGCGGAGAGCCAGGCCACAGCGAGCGCGCCGGTTCCGGCCGACGGCCAGATCGACGTGGTCCGTGACGCGGTGCTGGGCTGGACCGCCGGATCGTTCGCCGCGTCGCACGACGTGTACTTCGGCACGGACATGACGGCGGTCGGCGCCGCCAGCCGGGCCGACGCAATGGGAGTCCTGGCCAGTCAGGGCCAGAGCGGCACAACCTTCGATCCGGCCGGCCTGCTCGAATTCGGGCAGACCTATTACTGGCGCGTCGATGAAGTCAACGCCACGCCCGACACGGTTTTTGCCGGGCCGGTGTGGACCTTCACGACCGAGCCGTTCCTCTACCCGGTCCAGAACATCATTGCCACGAGCAACACCGTGCCGATGGAGGGAGCCGGACCGGAATTCACCGTCGACGGCTCCGGCCTCGACGAGAACAACCTGCACTCTCTCAAGACGACGGAAGCGTGGCTGGGCATGCCGACGGGCGCCGATCCGGCCTACATCCAGTATGAGTTCGATGCTGTCTACAAGCTCGCGGAAATGTGGGTCTGGAACTACAACAGCGAATTCGAGAAGATGCTGGGCTTTGGGCTCAAAGACGTGACGGTCGAATACTCCGAGGACGGCGCCGCGTGGACCGCTCTCGGCGATTTCCAGTTGGTCCAGGCGACCGCGAAAGCCGCATACGCGCACAATACGACGGTGGATTTCGCCGGTATTGGCGCCCGGTTCGTCCGCATCGTTGTTCACAGCACCTACGGGCCTACAGGGCAGTGCGGTCTCAGTGAGGTCCGCTTCCTTCACAAGCCCGTCCAGGCGAGAGGCCCGCAGCCGGCCGACGGCGCCGCGGGCGTCGACGTCAACGGAACACTGAACTGGCGTCCCGGCCGCGAAGCCGCTTCGCATCAGGTGTATCTGAGCGCCGATGAGCAAGCCGTCATCGACGGCGCCGCCCTGGTCGCTACGGTCACCGAGCACGAGTACAGCCCGGAAGGGCTTGTGCTGGGCCGGACGTACTACTGGCGGGTTGATGAGGTCAACGAGGCGGAGGCGGTCGACACGTGGTCGGGCCGGGTCTGGAGCTTCACCGCCCAGGACTACATCGTGGTCGACGACTTCGAGAGCTACACCGACGACATCGAGGCCGGCACGACGATCTTCGATACCTGGATCGACGGCTGGGTCAACGACACCGGTTCGACGGTAGGCCACATCAACGCTCCGTTTGCCGAGCAAACCATCGTCCACAGCGGCCGGCAGTCGATGCCCCTGTCCTACGACAACGCGTCTGCCGCCACCTCCGAGGCGGAACTCGAACTGTCAGCGGATTGGTCGCAGCACGGGATCAAAGCCCTGTCGCTGTACTTCTACGGCGCGGCCGGCAACAACGGTCAGTTGTATGTCAAGATCAACAACAGCAAGATCGCGTACGATGGTCCCGCCATCAACCTCGCCCGTACAACCTGGCTGCTGTGGAGCATCGATCTGTCCGCGGCCGGCAACGTCAGCAACGTTCGCTCGCTGATCATCGGCGTCGAGGGCGCCGGCGCCAAGGGCACTCTGTACATTGACGACATCCGGCTTTACCCTGAGGTTCTCCCCGCCGTCGCCGCCGATATCACCGGTCCGGGCGACACCGTGCAAGGCGTTCCGAATGACAACGATTGGCCTGCGGCGGAATACCCCGCCCTGGCCGTCGACAACAAGTCGAGTACGAAGTATCTGCACCGCAAGGGCGGCAGCATGGCTACCGGGTTTCAGGTCGCGCCACTGCTCGGCTCTACCATCGTCACGGGCCTGACCTTCACCACCGCCAATGACGTGCCCACGCGGGACCCCATTTCCTTCGAGCTGTCCGGCTCCAACGGGACGATCGAAGGGCCCTACACGCTGATCGCCGCCGGCGACATCGTCGATTTCGCGGGGGAAGCCGACTGGCCGCGTTACACCAAGAACGCTACGCCGATCGAGTTCGAGAACACCGTCGCCTACAAGTTCTATCAGATCGTGTTCCCGGCCCTCCGCGGGCAATCCGAGACCCTCATGCAGATCGCCGAAGTGGAGTTCATCGGCACGCCCGCCCTGTAGAGCGGGTTCCACACCCATACACGCTTTTCGAAGGGGCCTGTACCATCGAGGTGCAGGCCCCTTCTGTTCATGGCCTGCGTTTCCTTTTGACGTGGTGGAGGATGTAGGGTATTGTCTTGGCCCTATGAACTGGAGACGACTGATTGCATCGTGTTTTGGGCTGGGTTGGCTGCCGATTGCACCGGGGACATGGGGGTCGCTGCCGCCGGTTGTGGTGTTCGCGGTGCTGGCGCATCTTGATGTGTCGGCAGGGGTCGTCGCGGCGGTGATGGCGGCATTCGTGATCGCTGCCTCCGTGGCCTGCATCGCCTGCGTGCCGGCTGTCGCGGCTCTGGCAGGCAAGACCGATCCGGGCGAGATCGTCGTCGACGAGGTGGCCGGCCAGGCGCTGGTCTTCCTGATTGCGGTCTGGCTTCTGCCGGCCGACTTGTCTTTGAAGCAGTGCTGCCTGGTGGCGGCGACAGGTTTTCTACTTTTTCGAGTTCTCGACATCACCAAGCCCTGGCCGATAAGGAAGCTGGAGGCGCTGCCGGAGGGTTGGGGAGTGCTGGCCGATGACCTGCTCGCCGGGGTCTTCGCGGCGGTCCTTCTCGCGATTGTCGTAAAGCTATGGATTGCCCCATGACGATCAGACCGAAGGCTTGGGCCGGCGGCGTCGACACGAGTTGCTGTGGTGCGGAGATGGAATGGATATCCTGACAGCCGTTTTTCTTGGTATCGTTCAAGGCCTCACAGAGTTTCTACCCGTCTCTTCCTCAGGGCATCTGGTTCTGTTCGAGACGCTGTTCGGCTTCGACGCCGAAAGCCCCGAGATGCTGCTGTTCGACCTGGCGACGCACGTCGGCACGGTGGCAGCCGTCCTGTTCGTGTTTCGCAAGCCCTTGTATCAATTCCTGCGGCATCCGGCCTCTCTGGGTCGCGACGCCGGCGAGCCGACCGCATCGGCCGAATCGCTGTCCCTGCCCCGCGTGATTCTCATGGTGCTGATCGCCAATGTCTGCACGGGGATTCTCGTCCTGCCTCTCAAGAAGGTCTTCACCGAGGCCCGGGGCAGCCTGCTGGTCGTAGCCCTGATGTGGGCGGCGACCGGAACGCTGCTCTGGCTGACCGACCGGCGAAAGACCAGTCCATTCGATCTGGCGGGTTTCGGGCTCAGAGGCGCTGCCCTTGTCGGTCTGGCTCAAGGTGTGGCGGTGCTGCCGGGGATCTCGCGAAGCGGCGCCACCATTGGCGTCGCCGTTCTGCTCGGCCTGCAGCGAGGTCGCGCGGTCGAGTTCAGCATGTTGATCGGAATACCGGCGATTCTGGGGGCGACCGTGCTCGAGACCGCAGGCCACTGGCAAAGCATCGGGACGGGCGGGGTAGGCGTTCTCGTCGCCTTGGCCGGCGCGGTTTCCGCCGCAGTGGTGGGCGTTGGCGCCCTGAGACTGCTGCTGGTCGTATCGAGGGTGGCTAAACTGAGGTATTTCGGCTTCTACTGCTACGCTCTGTCCGTCGGCAGCCTGATCTATCTTCTGCTGTCGTAAAGAGATACACCGGCTTCGGTCAGGGGTATGGTGTGCCGCGTAAGCTGGGCAGATTTGACAGGATCAGGCGAAAATAAGTGGGAAAACGCGTATTCTGAGCGTATAATCGAGATGAACCGGCGGGGGTTCCGTAGTACGGATGTTCCTCCGGGCCGGCCTGATAACGTGACACAGTAGATAATATGGAGGGTTCGGCCCCCATGTCGGCGAATAGCTATAGTTCTCTCTGTGACGACTTCTATGTTGACCTCTACGTCAACACGGAGCTGGATCTGCCGGGGGAGAGGGACACGATTCTGACCTTCTTCGACCGGATTCAGAAGCAGTTTCCGGCGATGGGACGATTTCTTCGTCGCGACAACAACGACTACTACCTCGAAGAAGACCACACCGCAGGGACGTACCGATGGATCAGTCTCGAAGGGGACCGCATCGGCTCGGGAATGGCCAATCCCGCGACGTTCGAGGACGCCTATCGCCAGGACCGGCTGGTCCTGGAACTGATGCCGTACATGCTCGGTGTCACGCCGCTGGACGTCGACTCGATCGATCTGTCGTTCGTTATGGATTTCGATTGCGCCGGCCAGCACGATGAGGTCATCGCCGAGGCCCTGTTCGGGGCCAGCGCGTTCAACTGGCTGCTCGATCTGCCGCACAGCAAGCCCATCGTCTTCTCGCCTTCCATGGTCGTGTCCCTGTCGGACGATCTGCGGACCCAGGCGAGGGTCAGCATCGAGTCCAAGACCAGCGTCTACGAGCCGGGCGAGAAGGAGCCGAATCGCGAAGACTGCATTACGCTCTCGGTGACGGTCCGCCAGTATCCCAACCCGGAGGAGAGGTTCGATGCCCTGGCCTCGTTCGAGAACCAGTGTCACCTCGCCGAGAACCTGATGGCCGAGAAGATCGTCCACTACTTCGTGCAACCTCTGACGGAGGTCATCGCGCAACGGCGTTCCACGTAGTCCCATTAGGAGAGGTTCAATGGCGATAGAGGCGCCTCTGAGCAAGTACAGGCGGGGCAACTTCAAGATATACATCGTGGCGTGTCTGGTTCTGGGGGCGTGGTTCGCCTACGACGGCTACCTCAACAAGAGCTTCATCGACGAGCACACGGACGAGCAGGGCCATCCGAACGGCGTGCTTGAGTTCAACCGGAAATCTCCTCCTGTGTTCCTGGGATTGGCGGCGGCCATCGGCGCGTATTTCTATGCCGTTCGGGGCCGCAAAGTGGTGGCCGACGAGAAAGAGCTGATCATCGCCGGGAGGAAGAGAATTCCCTACGATGCCATCGAGGCGATCGACAAGACACACTTCGAGCAGAAGGGACATTTCACCATCATCTACAAGGACCCCGGCGGCGCCGAGGTCCGTCACCGGCTGAGCGACCGGCAATACGACAACCTGGGGCCGGTTCTCGATCATCTCGTCGCACAAATCACCTGACGACCCCTCTCGGTGGGCCCGGGAATATTTGGTTGACCGCCATAGGCTGTCTCTGTAGGCTATTGCGGTTTGTTACTGGAACCGGTCTTGGGCGCGTTTTGGGAAGCACAGGTGGAATGAATATCTGCGTGGTGGGATTGCAGTGGGGCGACGAAGGCAAGGGCAAGGTCGTGGACATCCTTGCCGAGCGGTGCGACATGGTGGTCCGGTTCGGAGGCGGTTCCAACGCCGGGCACACCGTGGTCATCGGGGATCGTCGCTTTGCCCTTCATCTGCTTCCGAGTGGTTCCATTCGCCCGGACGTTGCGTGCGTGATCGCCAACGCCGTGGTGGTCGATCCGGAGGTCCTGCTGGGCGAAATCGACGGGCTGGCCGGACGCGGCATCTCCCTCGACGGTCGCCTTTTCATCAGTGAGAACGCCCACGTGGTACTGGATTACCACAAACGCGAGGACCAGCTCCGCGAAGAATCCCTGGGCGAAGGCAAGATCGGCACGACGGTTCGCGGCATCGGGCCGTGCTACGCCGACAAGGTTGGACGCAGCTATGCCGTGCGCGTGGGGGACCTGCGCGACCTCGACGCTCTGAAGACCAAACTTGGCATCATCCTCGAATACAAAAACAAGCTCTTCGGATCGCTCTATGGAGCCGATCCGATGGCGGCTTCGACGATCTTCGATAAGTGCAAGCGCTACGCCGAACGGCTCGGGCCGTTCATCACCGATACCACCGAACTGCTGCACACCTCCATCGAACAGGGCAAATCGGTCCTGTTCGAAGGGGCCCAGGGCTCGCTGCTGGACCTCGACCACGGCACGTTTCCGTTCGTGACCAGCTCGAACTCCAGCTCGCTGGGGCTTCCGGCGGGCTGCGGCGTTCCGGCGCGAAGGGTGGACAAGTACATCGGCGTCATCAAGGCGTACACGACGCGCGTCGGCGCCGGGCCGTTTCCCACCGAGCAGGACAACGAGGTGGGCCAGTACATCCGCGACGCCGGTCACGAGTACGGCACGACCACCGGTCGGCCCCGACGATGCGGGTGGTTCGACGCGGTGGCGGTCATGTACAGCGCCCGGATCGGTTCGGTCGACAGCCTCGTTCTGCTGCACCTCGACACGCTGACCGGACTGAAGGAGTTGAAGGTCTGCCGCGCGTACGAACTCGACGGACGGGAGACCACGTTCTTCCCGGCCAACATTGCCCGCCTGGCCCGGGCCAAGCCGATCTATGAAACGCTGCCCGGCTGGGACGAGGACATCAGTGCGGCCACGAGGTTCGACCAATTGCCGGCCAACGCCCGTCAGTATGTCGAGCAGATCGAGCGGATCGTCCGCCGGCCGATCGAGATGATCGGCGTCGGACCCCGACGAAACCAGACGCTCACCCGAACCTGACCTACGGACCCGATGTGCCGGCGGCGCCGGACCGGGTCAAAGAGGTTTCTTGCCGCGGGGCAATGCCAATGACGACCATGGAGCAGAAACGCAAAGCAACGGCCGAGCGGCTGGGCGTACCCCCCGAGCTGATGCCTCGCCACCTGGCCATTATCATGGACGGCAACGGCCGCTGGGCCCAGCGTCAGGGACTGCCGAGGTACGAAGGCCACGGACAGGGGGCCAAGACCGCCGAGATGATCTCTCTGCGTTGCGTCGATCTGGGAATCGAGTCCGTGACGCTGTACGTGTTCAGCGTGGAGAACTGGAAGCGGCCCCAGGCGGAGATCGACGCCCTGATGCACATCTACAGCGGCTATCTCGTCAGCATCCGACGCAGCCTGATGGAGAATGACGTTCGTTTCGTCCACCTCGGACGTATGGACGGCCTGCCAGAGGCCGTCAGGGATGCGCTGTTGGGAACCTCCGAGCTGACCGCCGGCAACAGCGGAATGGTGCTGGCCATGGCCCTGAACTACGGCGGTCGCGCCGAGATCGTGGACGCGACCCGAGCGATCGCCCAGGGCGTTCAGCGGGGCACACTGAAGATCGAGGACATCGACGAACGGTGCATCAGCGACCACCTGTACACCAGGGGCCTGCCCGATCCGGACCTGCTGATTCGCACGGCCAACGAGCTGCGCGTGAGCAACTTCCTGCTGTGGCAGATCTCTTACTCCGAGTTCTACGTGACCGACACGCTCTGGCCCGACTTCGATCAGTCGAGTCTCGAAGACGCTCTGACGGCGTACGCCCGGCGGGACCGTCGCTTCGGGGCCCTCAGCCAGGGATCTTCCTCTCGTGGATGAGCGTGTCGCATGCGGAGGTCGGCCTGCGTTCGGCCGCCCCGGAACAAGATGTTCGAACGGACATGGCCCTCTGCTATGCTCAAACACAGGATACTCTCCGGCGTGCTGATGACGCTCTTCTTCGGGGGCCTGGTCGTCGTGGACGGCTGGATCGATGGTTCGG
>CAZNSM010000131.1:0-13906 GCA_964575615.1 uncultured Pirellulales bacterium
TCGGCAAGAACAAGACCCGCGAGGACCACGCGGACCTCTACAACCAGCTCTACGCGGCCTATGCACGAGGCAAGGAAATGCAGGAGCTGGCGACGATCATGGGCGAAGCGGCCCTGTCCGACGAGGACCGCAAGTATATGAAGTTCGCCAACGCCTTCGAGGCCCGCTACATCTCCCAGGACTACTACGAGAACCGAACGGTCCAGCAGACGCTCGACCTCGGCTGGGAGCTGCTGAGCATGTTCGAAAACGCCGAGCTCAAACGCATCGACGTCAAGCTCATCGAGAAGTACATGCCCAAGTTCCGGCAGAAAGCCGGCGGCGCGTAGCTTGCGGCGTCGTTCGTCGCTTGTCGCTCGTCGCTCGATGCAGGCAATGGAGGAGGGAGACGATGAAGGTGAGTGACTACAAGCAGCTGAAGGTATGGCAGAAAGGGATCGAAATCGTTGACAGGGTGTACACACTGACGGACAAGTTTCCACGCGGAGAACTCTACGGCCTGACGCTCCAGATGCGAAAGGCGGCCGTCTCGATTCCTTCGAACATTGCCGAGGGCTTCGTCCGTGGCCACGCGAAGGAATACCGTCAGTTCCTGTACATCTCATTAGGGTCTTGTGCGGAACTCGACACGCAGTCGATCATTGCACATCGCCGACGCTACATGACCGACACGGACTTGAAAGAACTTGCAGAGGACCTGGACCACGAATCGCGCATGCTCACGAACCTGATCGGCAGAGTGGATAGGAACGCGAGCGACCAGCGACGAGGGACGAGCGACGAACTATGTTAGCCAACGTAAACGCCACACGCATGGAACTGTTGCGGCTGCGAAAGCGGGTTGCGCTGGCCAGCCGGGGGCATCGGCTGCTCAGCGAAAAGCGGGACGAGATTTCGCGGCAGTTGATCAAGATCGCGCGGGACATCCAGCCGCTGCGTCAGAAGGTCGAGAACGAGCTGTCGCAGACGTTCCGCCGGTTCATGCTGGCCCGCGCCTCGATGGAGCCGGAGCACACCACTGCGGCCCTGGCGGTCCCCACGAAGAAGTTCAGTATGGCGATGCAGTTCGCCTCCGTGATGAACGTCAAGGTCCCGCACCTGCTCAAGGAGATCGAGGGCGAGATCATCTGTTACGGCTACGCCACCACGTCCGGCGAGATGGACGTGGCGCTGCTGTCGCTGGAGCGGGCGTTCGATTTGCTGATCGAGCTGGCCGAGAAGGAAAAGCAGGCGCGTTTGCTCGCCGTCGAACTCCAGATGACCCGCCGCCGGGTCAACGTGCTCGAGCACGTCGTCATCCCCGAAATCCACGAGACCACCCGCTACATCCACGACAAACTCTCCGAGGCCGAACGCGACAACACCACCCGCCTGATGAAAATCACCGACATCATCCGGAAATGACGGCTTCCGCCGCCATTTCCGCGTCGCTCGTCGCTCGGTGCGAGCGAAGTTCGCGTAGACGCGTAGACGAGTAGAAGCGTAGATGCGTTGGGTTCGCGTGATTCTCGATTAACACGTGTGTGGCAGCCTCAAGTCCGAAGGACTTGGGGATGGCGGATTTGCCTGGCGTATCGATTCCCGGCTGGCCTTGACCGCCCCGCCCTCTGTGATACAATGGCACTGTAGAGTCATGTGAGGATTCGTTCTTTACGTGGCTGGTTTCGGCAGCGAGTGGAGACAGAATACGTGGCGGTCAGTCGGTCCATAATGCAGGAATCCGCATCGCAAGCTGATCCGCGATTGGCGACGCGAGACGTCACTTCCGATCTGATCGCCTACGTCGTCGAGAAGATCGTCCAGGCCATTGCACCCTGCAGAATCATCCTCTTCGGTTCGCGCAGCCGGGGGCAGGCGACAGAATCGAGCGACCTGGACTTGCTCATCGTCCACGACAGCGGCCGACCCAACCGCCAGGTCCGTCGCCAGATCGAGCTTCTGCTATGGGGCCGCCGATTTGCCGTGGACCTGATCGTCGCCACACCCGAACAGGTCCAGCGGAATGTAGCCGACGGCAACCCCTTCTACACCCGCCACATCCTGACCGACGGAAAGGTCCTCTATGACCGCGCGAGATGACGGGGCGATCGAGACGGCACGGCAATGGCTACGCTACGCCGAAGGCGATTTGGCGGTTGCCGAGCATGAGATGTCGAGGCCGACTCCCATATATCACACCGTGTGTTTCCTCTGCCAGAGCGCCGCCGAGAAGTTCGTCAAAGGCTTCCTGATCTCACGCGGCTGGTCTCTGGAGAAGACGCACGATCTCGTGCAATTGCTCGGCTGGTGCGCCGACTACGATGCGCGACTCGCAACCATGGTGGACGAAGCAGCGCTGCTGAACGAGTACATCGTGGCCGGACGCTACCCCGGCGACATCGCCGCAGAACAGATCGGTCCCGGCGAGGCACGAGAGGCCTTGGAGGCCGCCCAGAGAATTCGAGTCCAAGTCCATCGGGCGATGAGGAACCGTTAGCCCGCCGCCGGGTCAACGTGCTCGAGCACGTCGTCATCCCCGAAATCCACGAGACCACCCGCTACATCCACGACAAACTCTCCGAGGCCGAACGCGACAACACCACCCGCCTGATGAAAATCACCGACATCATCCGGAAATGACGGCTTCCGCCGCCATTTCCGCGTCGCTCGTCGCTCGTCGCTCGTCGCGAGCGAAGCTCGCGTAGATGCGCAGATGGGTAAAAGCGTAGATACGTTCTCGTTTGTAGTGTGCCCGTGAGGGCATATTCTCTCTTTGGCAAGTAGCGTCTTACGACGCCACTACGAACGAACGCCTCACGGCGTCACTACAAACCTTATGCCCTTACGGGCACACTACGAACTCGTCCCAGCCCTTGCCATAGTCGTGAACCGGGTATTGTCTCCACCATTCATCAAGACGCTCTCGCCCGACGGTTTCGAGATAGAGACCAAAGCTGCTCCAAGGCCAGTCGTCAGCGCGGGTCGCATGCCCATGTTTGACGGGATTGGCGTGGATGTAGTTGATGGAGGCGTAGTAGTGTCTCTCCGAGCGGATGGCACGATCCGAGAAGCGATGCCAGACCTTGCGTCCGGGTGTCCGGTCCTCCCGATTCCACTGCGTCGCCGTCCCATTGTGCAGGCGTGCGATCCGCTGTCCGAACAGGCGCAAGTCACCCTGAATGAGAAGATGATAATGGTTTGGCAGCACGACCCAGGCACAGATGTCGAAGTCGTCGGTGCCGTCCCCGGCGAGCCTGTCGAGCAAGATCGCCTCCCAGGCAGTACGTCGCGCCTCCGTCGCCATGACGGGACGATGTTCATAGGAGGCGGCAGAGATCAGATAGACTCCATGGCTCTGTTCAAAATGCGGCGGCGCATGCCAGGGCCGCCGGAGCGTCTTGCGGTCCGCAAGTACCTTCGCGCGTTCCTCCCGCGTCATCCTCCGATATTCGTACATGCTCCCTCCTCGTTGATTCGTTTGTGGTGACGCCGTGAGGCGTTATTCTCGTTTGTAGTGTACCCGTAAGGGCATACTCTCTCTTCGAGGGCAAGCAGCGTCTTACGACACCACTACGAACGAACGCCTTACGGCGTCACTACGAACCTATGCCCTCACGGGCACACTACGAACGTGCCGCGTACTTGTCGACGAGCGAATCCGCGAGGACGTCCCTGTAATCGCGGCCCTTCAGGTCGATCATGCCGGAGGCCTTCTTCGCGATCTTGCCTATGGACATGTCGCTGCCGCCGCCGTTGGCCAGCAGGCGAATGAAGCGGGCGAACATTGCCGAGACGCTGGTGTGATTCTCCGCCGCCAGGCGCTTGGCCTGCTCGATGATCTCCGCATCCACGTTGAGGGTCAGCTTCGCCACGATCCTGCTCCTATGACTTGTATTCTACGTGGAAGATCGGCGCTGCGTCAAGCGCGTTCGTAATGGCGTCAAGACGGTATCTTTGTCCGTTTTAGTGTGCCCGTAAGGGCATACTCTCTCTTCGAAGGCAAGTAGCGTCTTACGACGCCACTACGAACGAACGCCTTACGGCGTCACTACGAACCTATGCCCTTACGGGCACATTGCGAACACCCTTGCTTGCTCGTCTCTTGCTTGACGTATCCCGCCAGTGACCCTATTCAGCGGAGAGCCTTGGCGTATGTGATCGATCAAACGCCCGTCCCATCTCAAAATCTATATACCGGTTCAAACGGATCTCACCACCATCTCTGAAGAACACACGGCATGTACAAAGGAACGGTCCGTACGCGGAGGTTGAAACCCCAATCATCCCGTTGTTCTCGCGCTCCTCAAAGACGGTGTTGCCCCACATGTGGCCGAAGAAGAACTCCGCACGCTCTACATCGTTGAAATCCGACGTTTTGTGTCGAATCAGGTAAATGAAGATGTCGTATTTCTGTCCAGGTTTTGTCGACGGAGATATGATGTGAGTCAGGAAGACGCCTCTATTGTGTTGGTATAGTGCCGTGCGTTCTGCGCTCCAGTCGTCGCCATGGGTATCATCTTCGTGGTTCGAAGTGTTTGGCGGAGCATACTCCAGACTCTTGAGGTCGGCACCCAGTTCCAGAGGACCAGCTCTGAAGGAACTTCCTCCCCTGATCCGTGTTATGACCGCACTGATTATGGCCCGGCACTGACCTCGCAGTAGAAACAGGGCTCCTGCCACAACGACGATCCAGAGGATTGTCTGGAACAGTGGTACGTATGGCGCAAGGGCCTCAAGTACTTCGTTTGTAGTCACAATTCACCTAATAGACTCGTGGGTTTTAAGGACATCGTACTGGAACGTCTCGGTCATTTTCTCTTGCCTGCAAACGGTATCGTTCGGACCGGCCGGCACGGCTCGCGTCGTGTCCCAGGCCGCGCTTCAACATGGTTATTGTGCCCGCCAGTCGGCCGGACCGCAAGGGAAATGCGGCTGGCCAGCCAAATACGAAGCACGAAACCCGAAACTCGAAACAAACCCGAATCACCGAAATCCCAATGTCCAAAACCGCCGGCCTGCGGCCCGCGAGATACGAGATACCAGATACGAGATACGGACCCGGACCACGCTTCTACCCATCTACGCTCCCACGTTCAACTTCCTCGGGGAAGTTGAGCCTCGCGAATTCGCCGAAGAGTTCTCGGGCGGCGCGGTCGTAGGCTCGGGCGGCTTCGATTTCGGTGGGGAAGGTGCCGAGGTGGATGCTCTTGCTGTTGTGGCAGATGCGGGCGTACCACGTGCGGCGGCGTTTGTCGTAGTAGACGCCCTTGTAGATGGACGAGCCGGAACAGCGCTTGCGGAGGTTCCGCATGTTCTGCTGATTCGTGCAGGCGCGCATGTTGGCCCGACGGTCGTCGAGGCCGTTGCCGTTGATGTGGTCGATCATCATGCCGGGCGGCGGCTGCATGATCTCGCGGTGCATGTAGATCGTCTTGCCGTTTTCCTTGCGTCCGGCGTACAGCTTGCCCGGTGCGACGAGGTGCCACTTGTACTGGCTGAGCCACTCGTAGTCGGCGGCGTCGACGATGGCGAACTTGCCCTTGGTCAGGGCGATGTAGCGGACGTCGTCGCTGGGGGCCGGCGGCTCCGGCAGGCGAACGGGCGGCTGCGGGCGCGGGCGGAAGTTCGAGCACGTGAAGGTGGGCGAGACCTCGCGCATCTCGCCCGGCGAGGCGTCGCAGTTGACGCACATCAGGCGGCTCATCCAGCCCATGGGAAAGAGCGCGCTCACGCCGGGACGCACCCAGTGCGCGTAGACGCAGCGGCTGCACTGGCGCTTGCACGCGGGACTTTCCGGCGTCTCGGCAGGGCAACGGTCGCAGGGGTTGTTGTTGGTTGGGGGTTGTTGGTGGTTGGTCTTCTTGCGGGACTTGGTCATCATCGCTCCTTTCTTCGCGCACGGGCGCGCATCGTGACAGGTGGGGGTTCTCGGGTGGATGGAGTGCGGACAGGGAATGGGCAGACGAGCAGCAGGGGACCCGGCCGGCAGGGCACTGCGGTGCGCCATCGGCGGCACCGCCCTGGGCCGGCGCTCCGCCAGGCGGAGCGGATTCTCGTATGCCAGTTGTCAATCGCCGCCTTTCAGACGGCGTCGCGTCTCACGTTGGCGAGACGCTTCCAAGTTAAACGACAAGCCTGTGTTCGTCAATCAAAAAACACATATTTTTATGATTTGTGTAACCTGCTGTCAATCCAGGACTAACGAGCGTCCGGTACCGGCGATTTCCGGGCGACCATGTTGACGCGGCGGACCGATCCGCCGGCGGACAGCCTTCCTTTCGCGTCTCGGACGAACATCTCATCTATTCGCCCCCAGGTGGCCCCCGGCGGCAGCAGCGCGTCCATGGAAGGCAAGTCGGCGTTGTCGATGAGGGCGGCGACTTCGTCGCGGGTGAGCCTGGTGAAGGGCCGGCCCCGGCGTCGCCACTTCACGTGGTCGGGACCGGACTCGAAGATCGCGCGGACCGCGATGGCCGGGTCCTTGACGTGTAGCAGGTAAACCCATGTCAGGCGCTTGGCGCGGACGACGACGTCGACGATGCGGCCTTTGGACAGGCCGAGATGGACCGCGACGATGTCCTGGAATGGGGCGATCACCATGCCGCGACCAGTGACAGGATCGCTGGCGACGAGGAAGTCGGCGCCGATGCAGGCCTGGCTTTCCTTCACCGGGCCGCGTACGCAGAAGGCCAGCAGCGAGAACAGCATGCCGGCGATCCAGGCGGCGGCAACCAGGATTAGTGGGGGACGAAATCCGCCTGGCGGGTTGATCCACCAGATGCAGCAGATTGCGGTGGCGAAAAAGGCGAAGATGCCGAAGAGCATGGTTTGAATGCGGCGATTCGCCCTGGCCAGCGCCGCCGGATCGGGCTCCAGAAAGTACACCCAGTTCTTGTTTTCGTCGCTCATTGTCTCGTCCTGTCCCATAGGTCGTTCCGCGAAAATGTCTTGCGTGATGGTATTATAGTCGCGCCGGCGGCGGGGGACAAGGGGTTAGGGCGAGGCATGCCTCGCCCCTACGAGCGGGGGCTTGTGGCACACCTCGGCAGCGGGTAGGATGAATCGGGTTGGGTAGGAAAAGGAGGTCACATGCATTGTGTCACGGCGTGGTGGGTCGCGTTGGCGGTGCTGTTGGTGTCGGCGGGCTGGTGTGGGGCGGGCAAGCCGATCGCGCTGAGCGACGAGGTACAACTGGAGCCGATCGAGACGGGCGCGTGGATGGTGGTCCACCGGTTCGCAGGCGGCAACAACAGCCTGCTGGTGCGGTGCGACGAGCGGCGGTTTGTGTGGGTCGATACGCCGTGCACGGACGAGGCGACGCGGCTGGTTCACGAGTGGCTTGGGCGAACGTTTGACGAGCCGAATGTGATCGAGATCAACACGGGCTTTCACAACGACAACCTCGGCGGCAACGGCTATCTGCTCGGCCAGGGCGTGCCGTGCCATGGCTCGGATATCACGCCGCGACTGATCGCCGAGTGCTGGGCCGAGACGGTGCGGAAGGTGCTGCCGTACTTCGAGGGCGAGGCCAACAAGAAGTACCGCGACATCCTCGTCAAGCAGAAGCTCGTCGCTCCGAATCGCCTTTATCCGCTGGCCGAAGGGCTGACGCTGAAGGTCGGACCGGAGACGGTGGAGGTCCACTTCCCCGGCCCTAGTCACACGGTCGACAACGTCGTGGTCTACTTCCCGAGTCGCCGGCTGCTCTTCGGCGGCTGCATGGTCAAGGCCCTGGCGTCACGAACGCCCGGCTTCACCGGCGATGCGGATATGCGCGCCTGGCCGGTGTCGGTCCGTGAGGTGCTGGCACGCTATCCGGATGCGCGGGTTGTCGTGCCCGGCCACGGCCGCTGGGGCGACCTGTCGCTGCTGCGCCACACGATCGAGCTGCTCGAAGAGTACAACCGGCAGCATCCGTAGACCATTCCGCCGCACGTGCCTGCTCTGCTCGCGGCGAAAAAAAAAGCCCCTTGCCACGAGCAAGAGGGCTATAGGAAGTGAAGATGTTGAAGCGTCGTCGATCACGCGTGTACGGGCGCGGGGTGGTGCAGGTGGACGTCCCAGCGGTGGATCATCGAGCGGATCGAGAACAAGTCGTACAAGGCCGCAATGCCCACAGTGGCGTAGACGATGCGGCTCAGGCCGCTCATCGGCCCGAAGAACGCCGCGACGAGGTCGAAGCGGAACAGGCCCACCAATCCCCAGTTCAAGGCCCCAATCATGATCAACGAGTAGGTGATGCAGTCGAGCGTTTTCAGCAGTGAGTCCTTCATGGTCATCTCCTTTTTCGGAATCATCCAACCATCCCTGCCTGGATCACTGCGCTTAGTACGACGGCCCGAAAGACCGGTTCGCCGGCCGGAAAAAAATTATAGGACCGAATTGGTGTTAGATAGGGGCCGCCCGGTGCGGGCTGGAAAATCGGGACCACGGCCGGCCTACCGCTCGCGGACGGGGGTGAGCTTCCAGGTCCGGTCGTTGTACGGCCGGGTCGTGTTCGGATTGAAATCCGCCCGATCCGTGTAGATCATGTCGCCCTGTTCGGTGGTCCAGCGATACTTGAACTGGGCGGTGTCCTGCTCGGTCTGGCCGTTGAACGGATTGACGTATTCGTTCTGGGCGTTGAGCCAGAGGTAACTCTCGTGGCGGATCTCGGCGTTGGTCTTGGCGCGATGGGCGTAGATCTCGCGGTCGATGTTCTGGATGTACCGCATGGTGTCCTGCGCCGCCTTCGCCCGCTCGGCGTCGGCCTGCGAGGCGCGGGCGAACCACTCGGGGTTGAGCTTCATGGACTGGCGGATGATGTCGAAGACGGGCTTCCACACCAGGGTCTCGTGGGCCGGAGCGCGCATCGCCAGCGTGTACTGATTGCTCCACATCGCGCCGGAGGCGCGCATGTCGACCAGGCAGGTCGACAGCGTCTCGCGGTAGCGGCGCTGGCCCTCGGTGTACTCGACGAGGATGCCGCCGCCGTCGTAGCCAAACGGCGGGAATCCCGCCGCCTGCATCGTGTCGTCGAGCGACTTGTACATCTTGCGGAAGACCTCGCCCAGCTCCGGCATCGGCGTGAACTCGACCAGCCTGGCGTCGGCCGCCTGCGGATGGATCTGCATGAACAGCTCCTGAAGGAACTGGTTGACGCCGGGCATCGGGCGGACCGTCATGCCCTGATACTGCGAGCCGGGCGGGAACAGCGCAGCGCTGTACGAGAACTGCGGGTTGCGGCTCATGTCCGCAAAACTCCACGTCGGCAGCCAGCGGAACAACACCGTGCCCTCGGCGTCCTTCTTCAGCGTCAGGTCGCACTTGGCGCTGATCGAATTGGTCGAGCCGCCCGTCTGCGCCGGATTGACGTGGAACATTCCGCCTTCGAGCGTCCAGTCGGGCGGCGCCAGGAACGAGAAGGCCTGCTCCTTCGGCTCCCACCGGCGGTTGAACGCCAGGGTAGCGGGCGCGGTCGGGGGTCTGACGTCTATGGGGGGCGTGCTGTTCGTCGTGCTGTACTTCCGGCGTGCATTGACTGCCGCCGATTCGGAGCCAAACGACACTACGGGACATGCTGTCGCGATCACGAGCAGCCAGGATACGATCCGCATTATTCTCATGGTTCTCCACCTCCTGTCGATCGATCATTAGGTGACGCCAATGATTCGCGGCATTATGCCCAGCCACCTCGGCGTTGGCAATAGGCCGTCTCGCGGAATCCGCACCGCCCGGCGGAGCCGGCATCTGGCACGAGATCGCGTCAGACCGCAATTTGCCGGTGACCACAGCAGGGGCGAATGATTATTCGCCCCTACCCCGGACCCTATTCCAGCGGCGCAAGGAGGCTCATCGCGCCCGTCGACTCCCAACGGAAACCTACACGGCGTGTGTGGCAGCCTCAAAGCTGGTCCTGAGCGAAGTCGAAGGGAGCGCAGCGCAGCGAAGCCTTGGGGATGGCGGCCTTGGCGCTCGCGGAGTGATTTCCGCGATCCTGCTTGATTTGTGGGGCGACGGCGGCGACAATGCCGCCCTGGCATAACAGAAACGAAAAGAAACCGCTTGTGTAAGGAAACTCAGGTATGGCATCGATCGTGAAAACGCATGGCGTTGTTGCCTTGTTTGTGGTTGCGCTGCTGGTGGCCGGCTGCGGCAAGAAGGATCAGGAGCCGGCGTCCGGCTCGGGATCGGCGGCTCCGGCCCAGAGCCAGACGGCCGCACCGTCCGCCTCTTCTGCGCAGGCGCCCGACATGGCCCAGGTGGAGGCCCAGACCAAACAGGCCCTGGCCCGGATGAATCAGGGCGCCACCGTCGAGGCCCTGCCGGCCGCGACGATGAAGGGCTTCCTGCCGGCAGAGCTGCCCGGCTTCAATCGAACGGACGCCTCCGCCGAACGCAACCAGATGGGCGGAGCGGATATCTCTGTGGCCGAGGCGCAGTACCAGGCCGCCGAGGGCGACGGTTCCATCGACGTCACGATTACGGACGTCGGGAATCTCACCGGCGCGATGAAGATGGGGATGACCGGCTGGGCGATGGCCCAGTACAGCCGCGAGACGGACACCGGCTACGAGAAGACCACCACCTACAACGGCCATAAGGCCATGGAAGAGTACGACAACGAGGCCAAGACCGGGGCCCTGCGCATCTTTGTGGGCGACCGTTTCGTCGTCGCCGTCGAGGGTAGCGACGTCACCATGGACGCCATCAAGCAGGCCATGGGCAAGATCGACCTCGCCAAGCTCGCCGCCGCCAAGTAGGCGCGAGGCATGCGTTCGTAGTGTGCCCGTAAGGGCATACACAGATATGGAAGAGGCGGCGCGCACGACGCAAGGCAGCGTCTCACGACGCCGCTACAAACCGCGCGTGGCAGCCTCAAGGCGCAGCGCAGCGAAGCCTTGGGGATGGCGGAGTCGGCTCATGGCTGGGCGTCGCGGGACCTTCCTTCGCATTCCACCATCCCCAAACGCTGGCGCGTTTGAGGCTGCCACGCGCCGGCGGCGCCTCCATCTGGCACGAGATCGAGTGAGGCCGCGACTCGCTGGTGGCGACAGTAGGGGCGAATGATTATTCGCCCCTACGGGCCTACGATGCGTGCCGTTTGTAGTGATCCCGATGAACATCGGGATAAGGCGTCAGTCCTTCCATGGAGGATATGCCCCTTCGACAAGCTCAGGGCAGGCTCTGACGGGCACCCTACGAGCCCTATGCCCTCACGGGCACACCACGAACGACACACTACGAACGGAGCATCGAATTGTGTTGCGTGGGGGGCGGGTTTGGGGCACAATGGCCGGCTCGTAGTGGGGGGCCTTGCAGCATCACTACGAACGACGAACGGTCCGCGACGGGTGATCGCCGGGCCGCAAGGAAACGCCAAAGACTGGAGAGCACGATGGCAACAGCGGCAGCGCGGCACATCCTCGTGGAAACGCAGGCCAAATGCGAGGACCTCAAGAAGCAGATCGAAGGGGGGGCGGACTTCGCGGACCTGGCGCGGAAGCATTCGAAGTGCCCCTCGGGCCGGCAGGGCGGCGACCTCGGCACGTTCGGCCCCGGTCAGATGGTCAGGGAGTTCGACGAGGTCGTCTTCAGCGCCGCGGTCGGCACGGTGCAAGGCCCGGTGCGGACGCAGTTCGGCTACCACCTGATCGAGGTGACCAGCCGGACCGCGTAGCGATGGTCATGCCGGGCGAGAACAGGACGCGATCCGCTCGCGATTGATCCGTGGAAGAGAGTGCTTATGTCGGAAAGACCCAGGCAACGCCGCATCGCGCTGAAGGCCAGTGAAATAGCCATCTTGGACGCGGCCTCACGCATTTACGCCGCCTATATTGCCGCCGGCGAGGGAAACCGTGCAAGCAAAGCCGACCTCATGCGTCTTTCTATCCAGGAGGCCATCGAACTCGGATCGGCCGTCGACAAACTTGTGCAGAGCGAAGGCGAACTGGCGGACAACACCTGACACGCCGCCGGCCGGAAGACAGACAGAGACATGCCCACGCTTGAGGTCGAATCATTGACGAAACGGTACGGCTCGGCCCGAGGGGTCGAGGACGTGACGTTCGCCATCGAGCCGGGCGAGATCTTCGGCTATCTCGGCCCCAACGGCTCGGGCAAGACCACGACGCTCCGCTGTCTCATGGGCCTGCTTCGCCCGACCGGCGGGCAGGTCCGCGTGCTGGGCCGGCGCATCGTGCCCGGGCGGGCCACCGAGCACGCGCGGATCGGTTACCTGCCGGGCGAGTTTCACATCTGGCCGACGATGCGGTCGGCCCGCTCGCTTGCTGTGCTGGCCGCTCTCGGAGGCGATGTGCGTGTCGCGGCCCGGCGAAGGCAACTGGCCGAGCGGTTCGACCTCGACCTGAGCCGGCGCGTGGCCGACCTGTCCAAGGGCAATCGCCAGAAGGTGGGCCTGATCTACGTCTTCCAGCACGAGCCCGAGGTGCTGATTCTCGATGAGCCGACGGCGGGGCTCGATCCGCTGATGCGGCAGGCGGCGCTGGACCTGATCCGCGAGACCGCCGAGGGCGGCGCGACCGTGCTGCTGTCGTCTCATGATCTCAGCGAGGTCTCCGCGGTCTGCGGGCGCGCGGGCATCCTGCGCGAAGGCCGGCTGGTCGAGGTCGCGCCGATCGCGCAGATCGTTCAGAGCAGCGAGCACCGGCTGACGGTCTGGTTCGCCGACGCCCATCTGGCGCCGCGCCTGCCGGCCGCCCTGGCGGGCGTGCGGGTCGTCAAACAGAAGCCCGGCGTGCTGGACCTGGCGTATCAGGGCGCCGCCGACCCGATTCTCAAGTGGCTGGGGCAGTTTGCGGTCGAGCGGATCGCCACGCCGCAGATGTCACTCGAAGACGCCTTCATCCAGTACTATCGAGAGCCATCCGGGGGTTCTGCTTCGCGCGGTGGCGTTGCTTCGCAAGGAGGTGACGCATGAGCCGGCTGTCCCGCCCGCGATTCCCGTTCGTGCTGTTGCGGTTCTGGTTTGCGCGGGTCTTTCCGGCGTGGCTCGGGATCGGCCTGTTGATCTTCCTGATGCAGATCGGCGTCGCGGCCATCGTCCACGACAACCTCAACGTCCGGACGTTCCTGGCCTTCATCAACATGCTTCCGTCGATCGTCAAGACCGCGCTGGGCGGCGACATGCTCGATTCCGGCAGCATGACGGCGTTGCTGACGGTCGGCTACCAGCATCCGTTCGTGATGTTCCTCCAGATGGTTTTTGTGGTAGGCGTGCCGGCGGGATTGCTCACCGCGGAGGTGCAGAAGGGTTCGATGGAGCTGATCCTCAGCCGGGCGGTGGCCAAGACGCACGTGTACATCTGTGCCGCGATCGTGGCGGTGGTCGGCACGTTTGGCCTGGTCCTGGTGATGTTCGGCGGGACGGCGGCGGCGGTGAATCTGTACACGTTCAGCGAGCCGATCGATTTGCACCTGTTTTTTCGCATCGCGATGACCTCCGGGCTGCTGGCCTGCACGTTCGGCGCGTTCGCGCTGTTGATCGCAGTGACGTTCCGGCGGTTCTACGCCGCCGTCGGCGTCGCTGTCGCCTTCCTGACGCTCAACTACTTCGTCGCCATCGTCGCCCAGTGGTGGCCCGACCTGAAGTTCCTGCGAAAGGCGACGCTGTTTTACCTGATCTACTACTCCAACCTCTGGCAGGGCTGGCCCGTCCGCAACATGGCGATCCTCGCCGCCATCGCCCTGGCCGTCGCCGGCGTCGGCGCCCTCATCTGGCGCCGCCGCGACCTGTTCGTGTGACCGTCCCCCGCCTCCAATCGCCTGGGGGTATTTCGTGTCTGCACGCAAGGGCGACGCATGCGTCGCCCAGACGATTGTCGCTCATCTCTCGCGCGAACGCCCCGACTACCCGTCTTGGCCTCGGCCGGCTGAAGGTCGGTCAGGACGCTGGGAGGCGACCACCGAATCTCTGGGGGCCGCCGCC
>CAZNSM010000132.1:0-13673 GCA_964575615.1 uncultured Pirellulales bacterium
ATCAGCAGCAAGACGAATTTTGATCTCCAACCCAATGGAGTCCCCCCTTCTTTACTGGATTTACTGTGCCAGTCCCAGCTTTGTTGCGTGCATCCGTCTCTACGTAAATACTCCGATATAAAGCGGGAGATGCAAATAGAAAAACGCCTGTCGAGGGGGCCGGTAAACCCGGCAATACCAGCACCAGAATCAGCGAAGAGCGGTGTCGAGAATGCCGCGAAGGGCGCCACACACGAAGGCCACGTCGTCCTCGGTCAGATGGGCGTGAAAAGGCAGGGCCACCGTGCGTCGAGCGGCGTTTTCGCAGACGGGAAAATCGCCCGGGCCGTGCCCGTACCGCTCGGCGATGAACGGCTGCAGATGGATCGGGGGAAAGTAGTTGCTCACCTGAATCTTCTGGCGGCGCATCTCTTCGAGCAGTCGATCCCGGTGCTCGCATCCGACCGAATCGGCCAAACGAACGACGAAAACGAACCAGCTTATGTCCCCGCCGGCCGGCGCCGCCGGCACGATGAGCCGGACCTCGTCGGCCAGCATCTCCTGGTACCATCGGGCCACGCGGCTGCGTTTGGCCTTGATCTCGTCGATCCGCGCCAGTTGCGCCAACCCCAGCGCGCAGTTGATGTCGCTGAGCCGGAAGTTGTAGCCAAGGCGCTCGTGGAGCAGCCACTGATCGCCGCTGCTGCGTCCCTGGTTGCGAAGGGAGACGCACAGGTCGGCCAGGGCCTCGTCGTCGGTTACGATGGCACCGCCCTCGCCCGTGGTGATCTGCTTGTTCGGATAGAAGCCAAAGGCGCTCAGCTTGCCGAACGTCCCGGCCTTCCTGCCGTGCAGGGCCGATCCGAGGGCCTCGCAACTGTCCTCAACGACCGGCAGACTGTGCCGCTCGGCGATCCGGCAGATTTCGTCGAATCCGGCGGGATTTCCGAACACCTCTACGGGAAGAATCGCTCGCGTACGCGGCGTGATCGCCGCTTCGACCCGGTCCGCACGCAGGTTCAGACTCGCCGGGTCGATGTCGACGAAGACCGGCTTGGCGCCCGTCATCATGATCGACGTCGCCGAAGCGACGAACGAGAACGGCGTGGTGATCACTTCATCGCCTTGGCCGATCCCCAGGGCCAGCAGACTCAGGAACAGCCCGCTGGTGCCGCTGTTGACCGCCACCGCCCGGCAACGCCCGAGATAGCCTGCCAGGGCCTGCTCGAACTCGGCCAGCTTGGGCCCGAGCGACAGGTTCGGGCCGCGAAGCACCTCGACCACGCTGGCAATCTCTTTGTCGGTGATGTCGGGTCGGGACAAGAATATCCGCATCATGCACTCCTGCGCCGTGGCGCCGGTCCATCGTGACAAGGCATTCTAATCTCGCCGCGCGCCGAATCCAACGCAATTCCCGCCCCACCGCTCGAGAAGGGACCACCACCCGCTTATAGGACCATCGGGCGATGGAATCAACGATAGCAGCATCGCGGTGCGGATTTGTTGGCTCTCGGTTAAATCCCGCTCTCGCAGGGGTCGAAGAGGATAGCGGCACAAGGACCTTGTTTCAGGAATCGCAAAGATGGCAAAAGGCAAGAACGTGCTGACGACCGGAGACGTGGCGAAGATCTGCAACGTCGCGCCGCGAACGGTTTCCAAATGGTTCGACTCCGGCCAGCTCAAGGGCTACCGCATCCCGGGCAGCAAGGATCGCCGCATCCCGCTGAACGAGCTGGTGCGTTTCATGAAAGCCCACAACATGCCGACCGAGGCGCTGTCCGTCGGCAAGCTCAGGGTCCTGGTCATCGACAGCGACACCAACAACAAGGCGGCGATCGTCAACGGTCTCAGGGCCAGAGACAGCTACGAGGTCCAGGCCGCAGGCACGAGCTTCGAAACGGGAGCAGCCATCCAGCGGTTCGCACCGCATGTGGTCCTGATCAACCTGCTGGCCAACGGCATCGACGCCGGCGGCATCTGCCGGAGCATCCGCGAGAGTGAGGAGTATGCGACGATCAAGCTGATCGCCCTGGCCAACCATCTGAGCCAGGCGGAGGCGGCAGCGCTGATCCAGAAGGGCTTCGACGGTTACGTCTCCGACCCCTCCGATGGAACGGAAGTGATTCGCAAGATCGAGGAGGTCACCGCGATCATCTACTGACACAGACGGTCAGTACTCCTTGTACTTGCTCAGCCAGGCCGGCCAGTCCGACGGCTGCATCCCGCCCGCTCGCGTATACGGCCCGTTGACGTCGAACGCCTTGTGCCACTTCAAGACCCAGAGTTCCTTGAGCCCCACGTGGCGGACGGACCAGTCCATGAACAGGAAGTTCGTCCAGCCGTTATGGCGGTCGATGCAGAAATGGTTGATCTCGCCGGTCGTGCCGGTGTCGCCGCCCCCGAAATCCCACGGCAGTTGAATGGGGGCGTCGGTGTGTCGCGGCCAGGCGTCGTGCCAGGTCGAATCGGCAAACACGGGAATGTTGTACTGGCCGGTGTGCGCCGTCGTCTTCCAGAACCATTCCAGCTTCCGGTCGCCGCGGTCTCCCGTCATGTGATTGGTCCAACTGTTGATCCCGTAGCTGAACGCATAGTATTGCGATCCCCCGCCGGGCGTGGCCAGCGTTCGCGTCATGGCCATGAAGGTGCCTTCCCGGCCTTGCTCATCGATCCGCGTCGCCGTCGGGCACAGCAGCATCTCCCAATCGTCTCGGTAGTAGGGACGCAGCGCGTTGGGCCACAGCGTCGCCTCACCGACGCCCCAGCCGGGGTTGAATTTCCCGTCGTACTCGTCGGTGTAGAACTTGAACATCAGGCCCCAGCTCTTGAGCCGGGCCATGCAGGCGACGGATTGGGCCTGCTTCTTCACCCTCGACAACGCCGGCATGAGAATCGCCATCAGCAGGGCGATAATTGCGATCACCACCAGTAGCTCGATCAGTGTGAATCCCCTGCGTTTGTGCATGCCATGCCCCTTCCAAAAAGCGAGCCCAATCCCCCTGACAACGCAGCCTCAATTCTACCAACCGCGGCGTTAGAAAGCAACACCCAACCGGCCTCCTGCCCCCAGCCGGACTTATTTGCGCTGTTCCTTGAGCATATAGGCCTGGAGCCGGATCAGGGTCTTGCCGCTGACCGTCCGGGCCGATAGATCGCCCAGGATCACCCCATACTTGTCTTCATCCTGCTTCCAGTGCATCAGGACCACGTGCGGGTCGTTGAGACTCGCCCGGTCGCCATAGTAGACCACCTCCCGCCCCTCGGCGAGGAGGCTGTCACGCATGTTCTGGAGCCCCTCCAGGACCTCGGTTCGATAGACGCTTTCTCCGGCGAACGTGTATTTGAGAAAGGTCTTTCCATCCTGGTACGTCCGCCTGCTGAGGGCTTCGCGGCCGCCGAAGATCCCTCCGGCGATGACCAGGGCAATCAGAATGGCGGCGGCGGCGGCAACCCGGCTGATTCGCAGGTCCACGATGATGTTGACCGTGTCCATCCGGTGGGCGATCAGTCGGTGAGGGATGCGGTTCTTGAGCTCCTGGAGCAGGCCGGGACGGACCGGCTCCAACCCCCGCTTCGGGAATGCCCTGAGCAACTCCTCGATTCGCTCTTTGTCCGTTGTCATATGCTGCCCTGCCATGGCCTCGGATGCGTGCGGTTCTCGGTCCTACTCCTTGACGATTTCCTTTCGCAGGGCCTCCAGAGCCCTGTTCAGACGGCTTTTCAGCGTCCCTTCCCGTATCTGGGCCGCCTGGGCCGCCTCGGCGATGCTCAACTGATCCATGTAGTGCAGCACCACAGCCTGGCGGAGCTTCCACGGCAGCCGTCCGACGGCCTGGTGCAGCCCGGCAAACAGCTCCCGGTCTCCGGCCTGCTGGGCCGAGTCGACCTCATCCGGCGCCGGCTCCACGTCGTTCAACTCGACCGGATCGGGATGCTTGTGCTTGCGCCAGTGCAGACGCGAGACGTTGCCGGCGATCCGAAACAGCCAGGCGCTGAGAGCTTTGCCCTCACGCAACTGCCCGATGTGATACCAGGCCCGCATGAAGGTCTCCTGCGTCAGGTCCTCGCTGGTCTGGCGGTCGTGCCCCATGGACCGCATGAACACGTAGACCCGCTCGTGATATCGCTCGACCAGGGTCTCGGCCGCCGCCCGGTCGCCATGTCGCAAACGCTGCGCAAGCGTGGACTCATCCTGGTCGCGGGTCCGCTCACCATGCAGAGGAACCACCTTCTGGTTAGCCGGATGCGCCGAACCGTCCTTCTGTTCTATGGCCTGTGTGTTTTTCTGCATGATTCCCACGTCGCAAGACCCACTTGCAGTATACAACTTCGGCATCCGCCATACAACACCGAGCTGTCAGGGGTGCACGATCGTGTCTGCGCTGCTTGCCTGGGCACACCGCCGAAGCACGAATAACGTAGGGGCGAATGATTATTCGCCCGTGCCGATCCGAATTTCGCAACAAGCCCGAATGACCCAGAATCCAAGCTCGAAAACGCGGAAGCCATTACGCGCAACGCGGCCCTGCCCCTGCAAAGCGGGGCGAATTCGGAGCCTCTGGACTTCGTGCTTCGGATTTGTTTCGAGTTTCGTGCTTCAGATTTCGAGCTTGTCCTGGCCCGACCATGAATCGGTGTCCGGCAGCGAGGGTCTGACCGAGCCGGATCGCAAGAACGGTCACGCACCCAGCTATCGGCCCTTGCGGCCGAAACGACTCTTATTGGCACAGGCCTCGTGCTATACTGAGCGGCCAATGGACGAGGCATGCTCACATTAGGCATGCCGGACAACGCATGGCAGCTTCGATGGGCGATCAGGCCCGACGTGCTGCCACAATGAGGCTTGCGGCGATGGACCTGGCCCGGTTCAGCAACAACGTCAGGCAGCTCTGGGAAAAGACCGATCCCTGTACGCTGTGTCCGCGTCGGTGCCAGGCTCACCGCCATGCTGACGAGGGCGGGTTCTGCGGGATTGCCGCCCTTCCCGTCGTCAGTTCGGTCGGTCCCCACTTCGGCGAAGAGAGCGTGCTCGTGGGCTCGGGCGGATCGGGGACGGTCTTCTTCGCGGGCTGCAATCTGGGCTGCGTCTTTTGCCAGAATTACGATATCAGCCATCTGCGCGAGGGCCGGCGGATCGGCGTCGAACAGCTTGCCGACGCCATGCTCGGCCTCCAGCAAATCGGCTGCGTGAATATCAACTTCGTCACGCCCACTCACGTGGCCGCGCCGATCGCCGCAGCCATCGAGACGGCGCGTGACAAAGGCTTGCGGATTCCAACGGTCTACAATACCGGCGGCTACGATTGTGTCGAGACACTCCGTCTGCTCGAAGGACGGATCGACATCTACATGCCCGACGTGAAGTACGCGGATGCCGGTGTCGCCGCAGAGCTTTCCGCGGCGGCCGACTATCCGCAGGTCTGCTTTGCAGCCGTCCGGGAGATGCACCGCCAGGTCGGCGATCTGCGAATCGAACGAGGCATCGCCACCAGGGGCCTGCTCGTCCGCCACCTCATTCTGCCCGAGAATCTGGCCGGCAGCGCCGAAGTCATCGACTTCCTCGCCGACCGGATCAGTCCACATACGACGATCAACGTGATGGGCCAGTACCGGCCGTGCTATCAGGCATATGCGCATCCAAGGGTCGACCGCCGGCCCACCGCCGACGAGATCGCCTCCGCTCGCGAATACGCCCGCGCCAAAGGTCTGATCGTGCTGGACTGACACGGCCTCAGCCCGTCAAGAGGCTCCGCAATGTCCTGGCGTTGTTGACGGCGTGGCCCTCCACATCGTTGTTGAAGTAGGCGTAGACGGCGCGAACGTTCTTCTGTTGGCCCTTGAGCCAGCCGGCCCATTCTTCGAGCATGGCGTCGGTGTAAGTGCCGGCATAGCGGCCGGTCGTGCCGTGAAAGCGAACATAGACCACCTCGCCCGTCACGACGCGAGGCGATTGGCGGCCCGCCATGTCGTGGACGCAGAAGGCGACCTTGCGCCGCTTCAGCAAATCGAACGTCGCGTCGTCGTACCAGCTGAGATGCCGAAATTCGAAGACGGCGTGCCGTCTTTCGGGCAGACATTCGATAAACGCATCCAGCCTTTCGAGGTCTTTGTGCAGGCTCGGCGGCAACTGGTACAAGACGGCGCCCAGCGTGTCCTCGAACAAGTCGATCACCTCGAAGAACCGCCCCACCTCCTCCGCGGCCTCTCTGAGCTTCTTGATGTGCGTGATGTACCGATTGGCCTTGGCGACGTACGTGAACCCTTCGGGCGCGGCCCGCCGCCATTTTTCCACCGTGCCAGCCTTGGGCAGATGATAGAAGGTGCTGTTGATCTCGACGGTGTCGAAACGCTGGGCGTAGTGCTCGAACCATCGGCTCTTCGGGAGCTTATCGGGATAGAACCGCTCCCGCCAGTGGTCGTATTGCCAGCCGGAGGTGCCGATCCAGATGTCACCATTGGGCGTGTGCACCAGGCGGCTCCTTGAACGAAATGCGATAGGACCATTATAATCAAGCCCATGAGAAACGCGATACTCAGCGCGATCTTCGACCAGATGGCCGACATCATGGAGATTCTGGGGGAGGACCCCTTCCGCATCAACAGCTACCGTAAGGTCTCCCGCGCCGTGGCCGAGCTGCCGACGGACGTGGGCGTCCTGCTGGAGGACGGGCGTCTGGCCAAGACGCCGGGAATCGGCAAATCGAGCCTGGCCAAGATTCAGGAATTCGTCGCGAGCAATCGTGTCACGGCGCACGAGGAGCTTCTGGAGCGAATCCCGCCTTCGCTGCTGGAGCTGCTCCACATCCCTGGCATGGGACCGAAGGGAGTCAAGGCCGTGTACGAAGGCTTGGGCGTCAAAGGCCTTGACGATCTCAAGAGGGTCGTCGAGGACGGATCGCTGGCGACCCTGCCGGGCTTCGGCCAGAAGAAGGCGGCGGCCATCCAGCGAGGGATCGAGTTCCTGGAGAAATCCACAGGTCGCATCCGGCTGGACCAGGCGATGGAAGCCGCCGAGATGGTCTGTGCGTGCCTGCGCGACCTGCCCGGGGTCAAGCGGGTGGAAGCCGCCGGGTCGCTCCGGCGGCGGGCCGAGACCATCGGCGACGTCGACATCCTGGTGGCCACGGGCAAGGGCAGGTCAACATCCAAAACGAGTCCCGAGCAGATCATCCAGTCATTCACCCAAGCCTCTTTTGTTGAACGCGTCCTCGCGTCGGGCGACACGAAGGGCTCGGCCATCATCCAGACCGAGACGACGCCGGTGCAGGTGGACGTGCGCGTGGTACCGACCGAGAGTTTCGGCGCCGCCCTTCAGTATTTCACCGGGTCCAAACAGCACAACGTCCGCCTGCGGGAAATCGCCATCAAGCGCAAGCTCAAGCTCAACGAGTACGGCTTGTTCGATGGGGACAAACAGGTCGCCGGCGCCACAGAAGAGGGGATCTACAAGAAGCTGGGGCTGGCCCCCGTCGCTCCCCTGCTGCGCGAGGACCGTGGCGAAGTCGAGGCCGCTCGCTCGCATGCCCTGCCCAGACTGGTGCAAACTGAGGACATCCGGGGCGATTTCCATATGCACACGCTCGCCTCGGATGGCAGGAACAAGATTGAGCAGATGGTCGAGGCCGCACGGGAGCTGGGCTACGAGTTTCTGTGCATCACCGACCACTCCGAGTCCTCCGTCATCGCCAACGGCCAGAGCCCCAAGCGACTCGCCAAACAGATCGAGCAGATTCGCAGAATCGCCGCCAAGCTCAAAGGGATCACGCTCCTGGCGGGCGCCGAGGTCGACATCCTGGCGGACGGCTCGCTGGACTTCGACGACAAGCTGCTGGCCGATCTGGACTATGTGATCGCGTCGATCCATTCGGGCATGACCAGCCCCCGCGAGAAGGTCACGATGCGAACGCTCAGAGCGATGGAAAACCCCTACGTCAGTTGCATCGGCCACCCGACGGGCCGGCTCCTCGGCCAGCGGGAAGCCATGGACCTGGACATCGCGGCGGTGATCAACCAGGCCGCCCAGACCCACACGGCGCTGGAGATCAACGCCAATCCATACCGGCTCGACCTCAAGGACCTGCACTGCAAGATGGCTGCCGAGGCGGGAGTCAAGCTCGCCATCGGGACCGATGCCCACAGCACGGAGGGCCTGGGCCTGATGCACTTTGGCGTCGCGACCGCCGGACGCGGCTGGGCTACGAAGGACGATGTCCTGAACACCCTCTCACCCGCGAAGCTCAAGAGCTGGCTGCGCGACAAGCGTCCCCGATAGCCGCCGTCAAAGCGAATGCGGCGAACCTGCTGGACGATTTCGTGACGATCCTGCTATAATCCATTCAGACCAGCAGACTTAGCGGCCGATACCAACGCTGGCTCAACTGAAACGACCGAACACAGCACCCTGCAGAAGAGAAGGCCAATGACCAAGACAGTGAGCACGGCAGGCACGACCGGGTCTCGACGCGCGTTCGGACTGCCTCTGTCTGCGGCTTTCTTCTTCGCCTATTACCTGTACTTCGCCTTCGAAATCGAGCCGCACCTGCTCTACCACGGCGCCGGCCTGATCGACAATTTCCCTGTCTTCTACTGGGGTTGGGACTTCTTCGCGGGATTCACGGCCTATCCAGGGGGCGTTTTCGAGTACCTCTGCGCCCTGCTGTCGCAGTTGTTCTACTATTCCTGGGCCGGGGCGGCGGTGGTCACAATCCAGGCTTGGCTGATGTGCCTGTGCACGGACTACGTGGTCTGCAAGCTCGGCCTGCTGCGATGGAGGGGCCTGCGATTCGTCGGGCCTCTTCTTCTCCTGGCCATCTATTCACAGTACACGTTCCACTTGCCCGAAACGATGGGATTCCTGGCAGCGATTGCGGTCTTCTGCCTCTATCTGAGGCTCGCACCGAAGACAGAGATTCGCGCGGGCTTCTGCTTTCTGGCCCTCTCTATCGGCTTCTACGTGTCGGCGGGAGGTCCGTATCTGGTGTTTGCCTTGCTGTGCGTACTAGCCGAAAGCCTCTTCAAGGGCCGGTTCCGGCTTGGCGCAGCGCAATTGGCTGTGGGCGCTGCCACACCCCTGGCGCTGGGGGTCGGTCTCTTCGGGCAACGTCCACACGACGCCTATTTCCAGTTGCTGCCGCTTTCATGGAAGATCACGACCTTTACGTCCACGGAACTGATCCGAGAGGCCGTTTGGGCAGTGATTCTCTTTCTTCCTGTGACCCTGCTGGTCTTGGGGACTGTTCGCATCCTCACTGCATCGCTGGGGTCGCGGCGGTCGCGCAAGAGGGACAGGGCCCCTTCGAGACTGCAATCCATTCGCAAGGCGGTTGACAGACTGGCGGGCGACCCGCTGCACAGCCGGTTCGGCCTGAACCTCCGGACGGCCGCACTCGTCCTGGCGACCGCTGCCACGCTGCTGCTGTACCGCAACCCCAGGGTCAAAACTCTCTTCGAGGTCGACTACTTCTCTCGCCACGAACAGTGGTCGAAGGTCGTGGAGATCGGCCGTCGGAACCCCTATCACTACCTCGTCTGTCACGCGGTCAACCGGGCGCTGTACCGCATGGGAAGGCTCGGGGACGAGATGTTCGCCTTCCCCCAGCGACCCGAGGCCCTTCTCCTGACCAGGCAGGAGGCCTACTGGCAGAAGTTCGACACGTGTGTGGATATGGGGCTTGTGAACCAGGCGCAGGACGCCCTGATGATATGCGTTGAAACGTACGGCGAAAGGCCCCTGCTGCTCCATCGGCTGGCCCGAATCCACACAATCAAGGGCAATATCAGCACGGCCCGTGTGTTCCTCGGAGCCCTGGCGAAGGTCCCGTTCTGGGGTCGACAAGCCCGCGCCGATCTGGCGAGGCTCGAGACTGATCCCGGCCTGTCTCAGGACGCCGCGATCCAGCACTGGCGCTCCATCATGCTTCGGCACGACTTCGTGCGGAATGCGGACACGCTGACGCTGCTGCTGACGGAGAACCCCGCCAATCGGATGGCCTATGAGTACGGCATCGCCAGCCTGCTGCTGACCAGGAACATCGAGCAGTTCGAGCAGAATGTCGAGAAGTTCCGCCCTCCCGGCGTCTCTGGCCAGCCAAGGCACCACACCGAGGCTCTGCTGCTGCACAGGACGCTCAAAAGGCTGCCCATCGACGCTCCCGGTCAGACAATCCCCAGGGAGGCCAGAGTCAGGCTTCACGAGTTCTTCCAGACCCTTCAACAGCATGGCAAAAACAAAGCCAATGCGATTGCCGCGTTAAGAGCACCGTTCGGCGATACGTATTACTACTATTACTTCCTCGGCGGTCAGGGGGGCTGATTGTGCGTAAACCCTTTGCGGTCAGTATGTTCCTTGTGGTTGTCGCCGCGGGGGTCTGCGCAGGTCTGGCCTATGTTTCGAACCGGCCGGAGCCTGTCGGCAGCTTCGGGGAACTCGACCGACGCCCCCGGATTGAGCCGGACTTCACCGACGCGGTGATACCGCCCAACATCGCCCCGCTGAATTTCGTGGTTCACGAGCCGGGGACCGCGTATGGCGTCAGGATCTCCTCCTCGCAGGGTGACCCGATCCAGGTCCTCAGCAGAAGGGCCGCCATCCGAATCGGCGAGAAGCCCTGGCGTGCCCTGCTGGGGCAGAATCGCGGCCGGGAGCTGCGGATCGACGTCTACGTAAAGGGCGAAGATGGCCAATGGAATCACTTCCAGCCCGTCACCAATCGGATCGCCGAGGAGGACATCGACCGCTTTCTCGTGTATCGGAAGATGCACCCGACGCATCTGCGGGTCAAAGGCGAAATCGCCATTCACTTTCGCGACCTGACCGGCTTCGGCGAGTCGACGCTGCTCAGCGGAAAAAGCGTTGAACACGGCTGCATCAACTGCCATTCCTTTGCCGCCAATCGGAGCGACAAGATGCTGATGGGCGTGCGATCGCCGAAGTATGGCGTAGGCACGCTGCTGGTCGACGTCGACTCGGTCCAAGAGATCGGCGCCAAGTTCGGCTACACCTGCTGGCATCCCAGCGGGCGGATGGCGGTCTATTCCGTCAACAACCTGCCCATGTTCTACCACTCCAGCCGCAACGAGGTGCGCGACACGGTCGATCTCGATTCCCTGCTCGCCTGTTACTTCAATGACAGCAAGAAGATAGGCGTCGAGCCGAACCTCGCCCGCAAGGAGCACCTGGAGAACTGGCCTGCCTGGTCCGGTGACGGCAAACACCTGTATTTTTGCAGCGCACCCATGCTCTGGCCCAGGGACACGCCGAACCCGCCGCTGCTGTACGATCAGGTCAAATACAGCCTGATGCGAGTCTCGTACGATCTCGACGCCGACCGCTGGGGCGCGCTGGAAACCGTGCTCTCCGCGAAAGATACGGGTAGGAGCATCGCGATGCCCAGGTGCAGCCCGGATGGGCGGTGGCTGTCGTTCTGCATGTGCAACTACGGCTTCTTCCCCACCTGGCAGGCCGACAGCGACCTGTACCTGATGGACCTGGCGGCCCGCGACGACGCCGACCAGCCCCCCTACCGGCGTCTCAGAATCAACAGCGACACAAGCGAATCGTGGCACACCTGGTCCAGCAACAGCCGATGGCTCGTCTTCAGCAGCAAGCGCCTTCATGGGGTGTTCACCCGGCTGTTCATCAGCTACGTCGATCACGACGGGACCGTCCACAAGCCGATCGTGCTGCCTCAGAGAGATCCGGCTTTTTATGAATCCTGCCTTCTGACGTTCAACACGCCCGAATTGGTCAGCGAGCGGCCCGCCGCAACGGGCGAAGCGCTCGCCAGGACCTTCCGGAAGCGTCAGGAGCTGGCGGTCCAGATGCCCATTACCATGGCGACCCCCAAGGCCGGTCAGACCGCTGCCGAGGCGGCCTGGCAGGCGCAGGGGCAGCGCGAGTAGCCGGTATCGCACGCCCGGTGAAGCCGCAAGACACCCCTCAAATGGCCTCCCCATGCCGCACAACCCTTGCCGAGCAGAGAACTGCCTTTTTCCCGAGATTTTTTGCTTGAACGCATATCGTTTGTGCGTTAGAATCTGGTTATTCGACCTGTGATAAAGCAATGCTTATCGGTCCTCGCATCTGTTCGGTGCGGCAGGAGTGGTGTTATTTTGGTTTCACGTGGGAGGGTGTCTGACAAGCGCCGGTACGAAAACTGCGGGCGCTCATTTCCAGACGGCCCAACCATTCCTTGCCCGCGATCGGAAGACTCTCTGAAGGACCGAGACATGTGTTCTCCAGCCACCCTTGTGAGAACACGCTCGTGGTAACAGCGGCTTAACCATCGCCGGCCCGGTCGCAGCAACGCATGGGTCAAGGAGGTTCGAGAGAGAGTGAGTGATTTTGCCCTGTCTGCAACCAGCACCATACCATCGAGACCGACTGTCTGGACCGTCGCATTGCGTCTCCCACAGAGGCACCTGGACCAATCCCAACCACGGACGGTCTCTTGTGACTGAGAGCCAGGCTCCCGGTCGTGACATGATGGAGGCATTTCCGGGCAACTTCGGCCCGGGCGTTGGCAGGAAGGAGGTGGCCATCGAGCGAAGGGAAGTGTGGAGAGTCCGAAGGAGTGTGTGGTAATCAGAACCTCAATGTCATTTGTCCGAGGAGGACACGCTATGAAGAAGTCAGCATTATTGGCACTGTTGGTGTGTCTGCTGGTGTCGACCGTTTCGACAGCCGGCGTGTTGCGGGAGATCTGGTGGGTTAACCTGGGCATCGAGGATGCCATCGCGCTGGTCAACAGCGGGACACCGGCCGACCAGGCCGTCATCCTCGCTCAGCCGACGTGGGCGGACATCGCCGACAACTACGTCGCGAAGATGAGCGGCTGGCTGACGGTCCCGGCGACCGGCGAGTACACCTTCTATGTCTCCGGCGACGACTACCAGAGGCTGTACATCAGCCAGGACGACGATCCGGCCAATGCCGTGCTCGTTGCCTTTGTGGATGGCTGGACCGCTTCGAAAGAGTGGACCAAGTACGCCGATCAGAAGTCTGAACCGATGACGCTCGAAGAGGGCCAGGTCCTGGCCATCGTCGGCATCATGCAGGAAGGCGGCGGCGGCGACGGTCAGGACTGGGGCTGGACCGGCCCTGGATTCGATGCCATCACCGTGATCCCGGGCGAGTATCTGAGCCATCCGTACGAGACGATGGCCGGGAGCCCCTCGCCGGCTTCGGGAGCCACGGGGATTATTGACGCGATGCTGAGCTGGGCTGCGCCCGCTGTGGGCGAGGACCCCGTCTACGACGTGTACTTCGGCACCGATCCGGCCGCCCTGGCGCCGATCGCCGAAGGCATCATCGAGACCGCTGTGAATGCCGGCACCGCCGGAATCGATCTGGACTTCGAGACAACCTACTACTGGCGCGTAGATGCCAGCGGCGTCGAGGGTCAGGTCTGGAGTTTCACCACCGAACCGATGACCTTCGCGGTGCAGAACGTCGTGGCCACCAGCAACGGCACTGCCCAGGAAGGGTCCGGACCGGAGAAGACGCTGGACGGCGCTGTCTCGACGGAGAGCACAGATCAGTGGCTGGCGGCTCCGCCCGAGGGCGAGGCTCTGTGGATTCAGTTCGAGTTCGCGCGCGTCTACAAGATGTACGACATGAAGGTCTTCAACTCCAACACGCAGTTTGAGGCCCTGCTGGGCTACGGCGCCAAGAGCGTCACCATCGAAACCTCCGC
>CAZNSM010000133.1:0-13594 GCA_964575615.1 uncultured Pirellulales bacterium
TATGGACTTCGAATCCGAAGGTTGCAGGTTCAAGTCCTGCCGGGCGCGTTGGGGACGGCGTTTGTGGTTTGTGCGGTCAGGATACACAACGCAGGTGTCCTGGCCGCCGGCCTTGCGACTCCTGCCTCGGCTACGGCGGGTTGACCAACTGGATTCTGTGCGTGATGCTTGCCAGCCCGATTTGCTGGACGAGCGTCATCGCGGACAATACGCCCGTTCTCGTGTCGTAGGTGCAGTCGATCCGATGGACCGGGCCGACCTCGCTGATGGTCACGGCGCCCGGCCGCACGTCGCTGACGGTGACGGTCGTACCCACCTTTTCGTTGGTCTCGATCAGTTGGCCCGGCCGCAGACTGCCCAGGGCCTGCGGCGAGATCCACAGGCCGCCGATGGTCGCGGTCCCCGACGCGCCGTCTTGTGTCGCCTCGTTGGGGGGCATGCCCGGCAGCGACTCGAAGAGATACCGGTTCGTGAATCGCACCCAGCCGGGCCCGCAGGCCTTCGGCGTGAGCGTCGCGGTCATCGCCCGGTCCAGCTTCGACCCGGCGACGGAGACCACCGACGTCTGCACGCCCCGGTACGACAACTGTCCGAACCGCTCGATCCACGGGGGCGGCGGCGCGTTCTTCCACGGCACGTCGATATCCTTGTGCTCGACCAGCCACAAGGTGACCACCTGCGAGCTGCCCTCTCCGAGGCCGGCCCTGCCGGAGCCCCCGATCGGTGGAGTGATCACCGACGGCCCCTGGGTCCGCGACGCCTGGAAGATCATCAGTCCCGTCTCGATGTCGTACACGTACGCCCTGTAGCCGGACATGTCTTCATTCTGAAAGCGGATCGCCCTGTAGGTTCTTCCGTCCACGGTATACGGCATTCGCAGGATGCGGACTCCCTGCGCATTGACCTCGGCCACCTGCGCGAGCACCTCGGGATGAATCCAGTAATCGGCGGCGCAGCCGGCGTGGCCGACCATTCCGCCGCCGACGGCAAAGCCGCACTTCCTCGTGGCGGTGTCGAGCGTATAGAGCTTCGTGGATAGCTCGGCGATACCGCCACCGATGTGGCCGACGGACACGACGTTGAACGCCGCAGCGCCACTGCCGCTGATCTGCTCTTCCCGGTATCGCTTGCCGGTGTTCTTGTCGATCCAATTCCCGTTGTCGTCCTGCACGAGCTTGCCGTACTCGCCCGGAATGCTCGCGGTCATCCCGAAGTACGTCAATCTCGTGCCGGGCTTGATACAGGGCGGCGCGCCCGCCTGCGCCGCCGTGGGAACCAGCGGCAGCATGATGCTGGGGTCGGGAACCGCCGGAGGCTGTGCACCCCACGCGCCTGGACAAGCCATCAACGATGCCGCACACAGAAGCCCAACGCAGAAATGCCTTTGCCGCATTGCCATGACGCACCTCCTTGCCGCATTTGCCCGCCGGGCCGAGGAACTGCGAACACGCGACGCCGGTCGCTCTACGGAAAGAACGCGCGTTCTCGGCCGGCCTGGCGCCGGCGGGCAGGATGGGCACACCCGATAGTCATTGTCCGCGTGTTTGTCTGCATGGCACAAGCCTATGTGGACCGGCATTGTCTGTCAACACGCAAAACGCACGGCAACGTGCGATGCTTCGCAAGAAGGGCGGACGGTTGAGACGGGCGTGCCTGCCGTGGTATCATGGAGAGCGTGATACGCAGAAGGCCCGCGTGAAGGCGAAAGAGGGATCGCGTTCAGGCAGGGCCGTATCCGGAGGACGGGAATGGCGGTCAAGGGGGATTGATGGCTGCGCAGTCCAGGAACGCGAAGAGAAAGAAGGGCAAACGGTCCGGTCCTCCCGTCGTGCTGAGCCGGAAGAAGAAGATCGCCTTTGCCTTCAGTGCCGCTGTCCTGTCCTGTGCCTCGATCCTGTTGGCGGAGGGATGCCTGCGACTTGTCCGCTACGGAGGGGATCCCCGGCTCTTCGTCGCCGCCCCGGTCGAAGGGGGGCGTTTCCTGACCTGCAACCGCGAGATTGGACGGCAGTACTTTCCCTACCTGGCGAAGGCGCCGAAGCCATCCTGGGATGCGTTCCTCAAGGACAAACCCTCGAACGGGATTCGCCTGTTCGTTCTGGGCGGATCGACCGCCGCCGGGTTTCCTTATGGCAACAACCTGATGTTCTCTCGCATCCTGAACGTCCGGCTACAGGAGGCGTTTCCCGATCGGAAGATCGAGATCGTCAACACCGCCATGTCGGCCACGAACACCTACACGCAACTCGATTTCCTGGACGAGATCCTCGCGCAGAAGCCGGACGCGATTCTCGTCTACTCGGGACACAATGAATTCTACGGCGCGCTGGGCGTGGCGTCCCGCGAGTCTCTGGGCCAAAGCCCCGTGGTGGCCAGAGCCTATCTGAAGCTGCGTCGACTGAAGCTGTTCGTGCTGGCGCAAGATGCTGTTGGCCTGGTGCGAGGCGTGCGGAAACAGAACGCCGATTACGATCCGAGCGCCACCCTCATGGAGCGCATGGTGGGCGCGAAGGCCATTCCCTTGGATAGCCGGCTCTACCGGCAGGGGACACGGCAATTCGCTGAGAACCTCGATCGCGTCTATCAGAAGGCCCACGCCGCCGGGGTCCCCATCGTGATCAGCGAGCTGGTCAGCAACGTGCGAGACCAGCGGCCCTTTGTCTCCGTCGCCACGGGGCTGGCGCCGGCGGCCGATCTGGTATTTCGCGACGCACAGGCCCTGGAACGCGAGGGGGACCATGAGCAGGCAAATCGTCTCTACACCAAGGCCAAGGACCTGGATGCGTTGCGATTTCGGGCCTCGGAGGAATTCAACGAGATCATTCACGAGACCGCCCGCCGGTACGGTGGGGCGGTCGTTCCGATGAAATCGCGTTTCGAGGCCGCTTCGCCCGAGGGCATCATCGGGGACCATCTCATGGTCGATCATCTGCACCCGAACGTGGACGGCTGCTTCCTCATGGCCGAGGCCTTCTTCGACACCATCCGGGACGCGAAGGTGATCGATCTGCCGTGGGACAGCACCGCCGTCAAGCCGATCGAGCACTACCGACAGAATTGGGGCATGACGGATCTCGACATGGCCTGCGCGGAACTCAGCATTCGGTATCTCAAGGGCGGCTGGCCCTTTCAGCCTCAGGCCGGACCGAACCGGAGCCTCCAATCGTTTCAGCCGCAGGGCGAGGTTCAGACCCTGGCCCTGCGCGTCTTGACCGACGATGCTTACAGCATCATCCTTGCTCACGACGATTTGGCGCAACGGCACGAGAGGAAAGGCCGCTACCTGGAAGCCCATCACGAGTATCGCGCCCTCTACCACACGGTTCCCTGGAGCACGATCTTCCTCAACGATGCGGCGAAGAACCTGCTGCGCCTCAAGAGGACGGATGAGGTCCCTGCGCTGCTGGTGCGCTCGCTGGAGATCCAAGAGACTTTTTTCGCGCTGCGCTGGATGGGACATCTGCTGGTCAATCAGAGCAAGTTCGCGGAGGCGATTCCGTATCTGGAGAGGGCCAGAGAAGGGCACGAAGACAACGAGCAGGTGCTGCTGTGCCTGGAGCAGGCCTACCGCTACACCGGTCGTGAGGATGAAGCCGCTGCCATCGGGCGAAAGCTCAAGACGCCGGCGCGGACGAGTCGCCCATAGGCTGCCGTTGGACATGGCGGACACGGACCGTTCGATGGTGTGTGGTCTGGCAGCGGAGCTTCGCATCTTTACCCGATTGCCCATTGTCAAATACGTATTTTCCCTAATAGACAGCCCTTGCGATCCTTTCTAAATTCGGGCATTGCGGTTTCGAGGAAGTGATGGAGAGACCGATCCTGTAGCGGCGTAAGTGCCTTGTGGGAAAGGATACCCATGGACGCGAAAGGAACGACGAGGCGGAGAACCGCGTTTGCCAGGCTGCTGACATTCGGGGCGGTGCTGTTGTTGTTCATCCTGCTGGTGACGCCGGGCGACGCGGCTCCGGGATCGCGCGTCGTGAGTCCTGCGGCGACGATTGCGCTTCAGCAGGCAATGGCGACAAACGTGGTTGCTCTGGGGGGGGGCGGCTATAGCTGGGTCCACTGCCCGGACTGGTGGTGGCCGCGCAGCCCGTGCAAGCCGCCGTGGCCGCCGTATTGGCCGCCGTACTGGATGCCGGGGCCGCCGTACTGGGTGCCGGGACCGCCGTACTGGGTGCCTCGGCCGCCGGTCTGGTCCGGCTGGTGGTGGTAGCCGCGACATTCTGGCCGAAATAGCTGAAGTCTGACGGGCAGGTTCTGTCCATTGACAGCCTGCCCGCAAGGGGGGGGACTGCTGTCACATTGGAGTCTACCCGCGACGAGGATCACGGGCGGACATTCATAGGGGAGTCAACAAGTGAACCTCGCAGACAGTACGCGGTGCCGGCACGTGCATGCCGGGCGCAGAGTCTGGGGGACTGTGCTCATGGTCCTCGCAGCACTCCCATTGTCGGGCTGCTCCGACCAGGTTCGGATGCCCACGGCGGATGAACTGGCGGCCTTCGAGCAGGCCCGTTCTACCGTGCCGACGGTTGACATGGACCGCATCCAGAAGGCCAAGCTCAAGACCGGTCCCTATCGTGTCGTTGCGGGCGATGTTCTGGAGTTCACCATGCCGGCCCTGCTCCAGGCGGTTACGGCCAAGGAGGTGCAGGCGGCACAGACGCGAAGCGAGGCCGATCATCCGTACCTCTGCCGCGTGCGGGACTGCGGCGAGATTGTTCTGCCGGCGATCGGCTCGATGGATGTGGCGGGCCTGTCTCTTTCGCAGATTGAGCAGGCGGTCACCAAAGCGTACGCCGGCTACGTCGTCCTTGAGCCATCGGTGTTCGTCCGCGTCAGCGAGTTCAAGACCTCGAAGGTATACATCACCGGCGCCGTCGAAGAGCCGGGCGTCTACGCGCTCCAGGCCGACCAGATGACGCTGAGCTGTCTGCTGACCGAGGCGGGCGGGATCGCCGAGGCAGGCGCAGCGCTGGTGCGCATCGTGCGCTCGGATGAGGGCGGGCAGGAGAGCCTGACCGCCGACAGCGAGCCGATCCTGCTGCCGGTCGTCAACACGAACATCCCCTTTCAGGATGTGGCGCTGGAGGAAGGGGACACCGTGGTCGTGGAGCAGACCCAGATGCCCCTGTTCAGCGTTCTGGGTCTGGTCAGCAAGCCGGGCAACTTCCCCTATCCGCCCAACGCCGAGTACAATCTGACCCAGGCCATCGCCTACGCCGGCGGCTTCGACCCGGTGGCCGAGCCTCGCTACGCGACCATCTACCGTCTGAAGGAGAACGGTTCGGTCGCGCGCGTACCGTTCCAGTTGATCCAGAAAGGGGAGTTCACCGAGGCGCTGGTCACGCCGATCCGTCCGGGCGACGTCGTGGCCATCGAGCACACGCCGAGGACCCGAGCCAACGCGATGATCCACAACCTGGTGCGGATCAACACCGGCATCTACATTCAGGGCCGGGACCTGTGGGATTAGACCGTCGATGCTCCAGGCAGAGAGGAAACGATGAACAGCCGAATGGAAGCCAGCTTGCCCGAGCCGTCGGAGACGACGCCGGTCACCGAGATGGTTGAAGGGTTCTCGGAGAGCCTGTTCGAAATCCTCTGGCGGCGTCGCTGGACCGTCTTGCTGACGACGGTTGTGGCGATGGTTGTGGGAATCGTGTATCTGGAGCGCGCCACCCCTCGTTACACCAGCACGTCGCGAATCTACGTCGAACAGGCGGGGCCGGAGGTCTGGGAGAAGGACGCTTCCGGCGTCGTGACCCGATGGACGAACTACCTTTACACCCAGGCAGAGTTGATCAAGCAGACCGATACGCTCTCGGCGGCGCTGGCCCTGCCGGGCATGGCCGGCTTGAAGACCTTTGCGGACGCCGACAACCCGGTGACGAAGCTGCGCCGCGAGCTGGAGGTCATGGTGGGCAAGAAGGACGAGATCATCAATGTTTCGTTCACGTGTCCCTACCCGGACGAGGCCGCCCATCTGGTCAACTCCGTCGTCGACGCCTACATCACGCAGCACAACGAGCGTCGTCGCAACACGTCGGCCGAGGTGGTCAAGATCCTCCGCGAAGAGAAGACCAGTCGCGATGCGGAGCTCAAGGAGAAACTGGAGAAGATGGTCGAGTTCAGCCAGGCCAACGAGGGTCTGGCCTACGGCGCCAGCCAGGAGAGCAACATCATCATGCGCCGGCTCGAACGGTTCCAGCAGGCGCTCGATGAGGCCCAACTGGCGACGATCGAGTGCAAGGCGTTTTACGAGACCGCCAGAAAGATGGCGGATGACCCGGTCGGCCTGCGGCAGTTCGTCGAGGCGCAGCGCGCCAAGGGGATCTACATTGCCGGGGCGAACGAGGCCGCATCGCTGCGGGCCCAGTTGCAGCAGCTCGAACGCGACCGGGCCGACTGCCTGCTTCGGCTCAAGGCCGATGCGCCCGCGATTCTGGCCTTGGATGCGGAGATCGAGCGGATCGAGGCACAGATCGCCGAGGTGGACGCCGACTTCGCGGCCCGCCAGTTGGCGGTCGCGGAAGAGCAGTACCAGGCCGCCGTGCAGAGACAGGAGGAACTGGCCAAGGACCTGGACGAGCAGCGCGCCGCCGCCATCGCCCTGAATCGGCAACTGTCGCAGTTCACGCTCCTCCAGTCGGACTACGAGCAGACGCTGAGGTTCTGCGAAATCCTCGACGACAAAATTCGCAAGCTCAACGTGGACCCGGAGGTGGGGGCCCTTACGGTTCAGATCGTCGAGACCGCCGAGCCGGCGACCGAGCCTTCCGAGCCGCAGAAAGCCCGAACCATGGGACTGGCCCTTTGCCTGGGTCTCTTTGCCGGCGTCGGGCTGGGGTTGCTGCGCGAGTGGAAGGACCAGCGGCTGCGCTCGACTCAGGAGGTCTCCGCTTTGCTCGGGCTGCCGGTTCTGGGAGTGGTTCCCTCGATGACGGCGCCGAAACAGACGCTGGCGATTCGCGGCCAGAAGGTTCGCATCAGTCCCGATTCCCGCGAGGCCGAAGCCTTCCGCACGGTGCGCACGGCCCTCTTCTTCGGACGGCCCAAAGACGAGGCCCGGACCATTCTGATGACGTCGCCGGCGCCGGGCGAGGGCAAAACGATGATGGTCGCCAATCTGGGCATCGCCATCGCTCAGGCCGGCCAGCGGACGCTGATCGTCGATACGGACTTCCGCCGGCCGACGCTGCACAGGATCTTCGATCTCCATCGGCAGGCCAGGGGATTGAGCAGTGTCCTGGCCGGCCGGATGGACCTGGAAGAGGCCATCGAGCACCTTGGCCTGGCGAATCTCGACGTGCTCACATGCGGGCCGGATGTCCCCAACCCGGCGGAATTGCTCAACAGCAATCGCTTCGTGGAGATCGTCAAGACCCTGGCCCAGCAGTATGACCGCGTGCTGATCGACTCGCCTCCGGTGATTGCGGTGGCCGATGCCCAGATTCTTGCAGCGCTGTGCGATGTCACCATTCTCGTGCTGCGGGCGCAGCAGTCGACGCGTCGCGTCAGCATGCAGGCGTGCGACAGCCTGGCAGGCGTCGGCGGGCGCATCCTCGGAGTCGTCGTCAACGATGTGCCGCGCAGGAGCGACCGGTACGGCTATTCCAGTGGATACGGATACCACGACTACAACTACCGCAGCGGCGGCGACGGCCACACGAGAAAGAAGACCCCGATCGTGGAGATCGGCGGTCGAAGCGAGAGAAAGACCAAAGGGCAGTTGGAGCGGCTCCGCGCCGGCCTGATGCCGGATGCGGTGCCGGCCGGCTCGCCCCACGATTGACCGATACAGAGAAATGGATAGGACCATCAGGGATGGAGCCCTGCGACCGGCTGATTACCCATAGTGACGCACCGATGGACGCGGAGGTCGATGTCCGCCGTCCCTGGGCCCGGCGATTCGACCGGGCGATCGAGCTGCTGCTGACGGCGCTGCTGGCCTTCGGTCCGCTGGCGTTCGGCGTTGTTGCCGCCTGGAGCGAGCAGATCGTGATCGGCTTGGCGGCCGCACTGGTTCTCGTCTTCCTGGTTCAGCGGGCGTTCATCACGCCGCAGCCTCTGGTCTGGACGTGGGCCTACGTCCCCATGGCTGTCTTCGTCCTCATCGCCGTTCTCCAGTTGATGCCTCTGCCTGCTTCTGTGATCCGCGCGATCTCGCCCGAGACGGCCATCCTCAAGACGCAGTTGCTGGGCGATCTGCCCGGCGCCGATGAAGCGCTGCGGCATATGCGCTTGACGTTATACGCCCATGCGACCAAGCATGACTTGCGTCTGCTCCTGGCCGTCGCAGCGGTTTTCTTCGTCGTGGTCAACGTCTATCGCGACCCGTCGCGCATCAAGCGGCTTCTGCTGTCGGTCGCGATCATCGCCGGGGCCGTCGGCGTGCTGGCCCTGGCCCAGGACCTCGTCGGCAACGGCAGGATCTACTGGATCGTGCCGGCGTACGACCGGGCCCGCTCGGGGACCTTCATCAACCACAGCCACTTCGGCCAGTTCATGAACCTCTCGATCGGAGCGGCCCTGGCCCTGCTGCTGGTCCTGGTGTATGAAGCGTTCGCGCACCGCCGGACCACGCCGTCCGATGTGCTCGAATACATCCGCTCGTCCGAAGCGACCATCGGCAAGTTGCTGGCGGCCGTCATCGTTGTCGGCGCCGCCGCGGTGTTCGTCTCGCTGACTCGCGGCGGGATGGTGAGCATGCTGGTCGCCGCGACGGTGACGACCGTCGTCCTGACCTCGCGTCAGTCGCTTCGCGGACGCGGCTGGATCATCGTGCTCGTTGCTCTCGGCGCGTTCGTCTGCGTGCTGTGGATCGGCTTCGATCAGGTCTACGACCGCATGGCCACGCTCGATGACCTGACCGAATACCAGGGCCGCTGGCAGATGATCGAGCAGAGCATCGAGGCATGGAAGAAGTTCCCCGCCTTCGGCGCCGGCCTGGGGACGTACGAGGTGGTCTATCCCATGTTCGACCGGGGCGACACGATGTCGCTCGCCACGCACGCCGAGAACGAATACGTCCAGGCCCTGGCCGAGACGGGCGCCGTCGGAGCACTGGCCCTGGCGATGTTCGGTCTGGTCGTCTGGGCCGGCTACGCCGCGAGCGTCCGGGCCGGCTCGGTTCCAATTCGCTCGGCCGCTTACGGTCTGGGCTTTGGCCTCGTTGCGGTTATGGTTCACAGTCTCAGTGACTTCGGCCAGCACCTGCCCGCCAATACCATGCTCACGGCGGTCTGTTGCGCGCTGCTGATCGCCCTGACGCACCTTCGCTCGGACTTCGGCGCGCCCGCCGGTCGGTCCGGCCGATGGATGGTCCATGCCTTTGCGCCGGCGGTCCTGCTGCTGGTTGCGGCAGGGGGTTTTGGCTGGGCCCTGCTCGGAGCCAACGCCGCCCGCGTGGCCGAAAGGCACTGGAACAAGACGCAGCTCGCCGTCCGGCAGATGGAGCCGGTCCAATGGCGCTCCAGCGAGGCGGCCGCCGAGTACCTGTTCCGCCACGCCATCGCCGCTGTCCAAGCCCAGCCGGACAACATCCACTATCGCCATCGGCTCGGCGTCTACATGTGGTCCTCGCTGGTGCCGTTCGTCGATCCCAACACCGATGCGCTCGATCCGCAGGCTTTCCCATGGGCCCGCCGCATCGTCGAAGACCTGCACCGCGCGCGGCCCCTGTGCCCGACCTTCGGAGTGCTCATCAGCCTGGCCGGCCAGATCGAGCGGTTTGCCCTGGCCGACCCGAACGGCGCACCGCACATTCGCATGGGCTACCGACTGGCCCCGTGCAACGCCGCCGTCTGTTTCGCCGCCGCGAGGATCGACGCCGAAGAGGCCAGGGTCGAAGAGGCGTTCGATAAGCTCTGTCGCGCAGCGCTGCTCGACGGCCGGTACTTCGCCCAGGCCGCCTCGCTGTGCACCGACGATCTGGCCCGGCCGGACCTGGCGCTGGCGCTGGCCGGCGACAACGCCGGACGGCTCAGCCAGGTGGCCGACCTGCTGGCCGCATCGGACCGCCACACCGAACTGGCCCAACAGGCCAGGGCCGGCGCTATCAGCCTGCTTGCCGCGCGATCGACGCAAGCCGATGCGCCCGCCTCCACGCACGTCTCGCTGGCCCGGGCCGATGTCGAGCGGGGCGATGTCGATTCGGCGATCGACCGTTATCGTCTGGCCTTGAGAAAGAGCTACAACCAGGTCGGCTGGCATTACGAGCTGGCCGGTCTGCTGGCCCGCGCCGGCCGCACGGAAGAAGCGATGCACGAGGCGAGAATCTGCCTGCGGCTGCGGCCGAACTACGCGCCCGCCAGGCGATTGATCGAGGAACTCTCGACGCGGCCGGTCGAGCCGGTGGCCTCGGGACGATAGCGTCCGTCGGCTTTGCAGAGTCCGGCGACGAAAGCGACATGACCAGAACCCGCGTCGGTCAACCGACGGGGACGGAGTCTGCCCGGCTGAAGTCAGCCGCCTTCGCGGAAACACGAAGCACGAAATACGAAATCCGAAACAAACTCCAATGACCAAAACTCGAATGTCCGAAACTTTCGGCCGCAGACCGCAGGCTTTAGGCTGTAGTGTCCCCCTCCAGCCTCCGGTCTACAGCCTCCAGTCTGGCCTTTGGCCGCTTTCGGATTTGAGGCTTTGGGCTTTCGTGCCTGTTTCGTACTTCGACATTCGAATTTCGAATTTGCCCAGCCGCCAACTGCCAACTGGCAACTGACAACTGGCAACTGACAACTGATCCCTGCTCCCTCCTCATGGATACCTACATCGTCGTCTATTTCGGTTCGGTCCTTGTGGCGCTCCTTGCCACGCCGGTCGTGATCTGGATCGCCCCACGGATCGGTGCGGTGGACCGGCCGGGTGTGCGCACGATCCACGAGCGGCCGACCCCGCGCATCGGCGGCGTGGCCATCTTCGTCGCCGCCATGAGCCTGATCGTCGCGGTCCTGTGCATCGACAACATCATCGGCGAGGCCTTCCGCGCCAGGTGGCTGCAAATGACGACGCTGTTGTGTTCGGCGAGCTTCATCTTCCTGATCGGACTGGTGGACGACCTGCGAGGGTTGCCCGCCCGCATCAAGTTTGCCGCCGAGGTGCTGGCGGCCGTCGGCCTGTGCGCCGCCGGCATCCGCATCGAGACCCTCGGCTTGACCAGCGATCTGCCGCTGCACCTCGGTCACGCCGGCTGCGTGCTGACCGTGCTGTGGGTGGTGGGCGTGACCAATGCGGTCAACCTCAGCGACGGTCTGGACGGCCTGGCGGCGGGCATCTCAGCGATCGCCTGCGGCGTGATCGCGGTCCTGGCCATTCACGGCGGCAACACGATCATGGCGATCCTCGCGCTGGCCCTGGCCGGCAGCCTGTCGGGTTTCCTCGTTTTCAACTTCAATCCCGCCAGGGTCTTCATGGGCGACTGCGGCAGCCTGTTTCTGGGCTACACCATCGCGGCCTCCAGCGTGATGTGCATGACCAAGTCCTCGGCGATCGTGGGCCTGGCGCTGCCGGCGCTGGCGCTGGGGATCCCGATCTTCGACACGCTGTTCAGCATGCTGCGGCGGTTCCTCGAGCGGCGCAGCCTGTTCGCCCCGGACCGCAGCCATTTCCACCATCGCCTGCTGGACATGGGCCTTCGCCAGCGTCACGCGGTGCTGGCGATCTACCTGCTGACAGTTCTGTTCACCGGTCTGGGCCTGTTCATGATGGTCTGCCGGGACGGCAGCGCGCTGGTGGTCTTCGCGTGCATTCTGCTGCTGGTGGTGCTGGTCTTTCGCGTGGTCGGGGCGGTGCGCCTGCGCCAGACGCTGGCGGGCCTGAAGGAAAAGCACGCGCTGGCCCAGTCCTGCCGGCAGGAGCGGGCGGCGTTCGAGTACCTGGAGTTGCGTTTCGACCGGGTGCGCGACGCGAGTCAATGGTGGGAGGCGGTCTGCGAGGCGGCCCGGCGCATGGACTTCGCGTGGGTCTCGCTCCAGACGGTCCACCCGGACGGCCGGATCGACGAGGAGATCTGGCGGGCCGGCGCGCCGAAGGCCGAAGGCTCGCGCCTGGTGATGGTGACGATCCCGCTGGCCGCCGGCAATGGCGATCCGCTCCGGCGGTTCGAGATCGCCATCTGGGCCGACGGCTCGCTCGAAGCCGCCAACCGCCGCGCCACCCTCTTCGGCCGCCTCATCGACGAGCACAGCCCGAGCGTAGCGGTGTGACGCCCGGCACGGCAGCAGGGCCGGCTGGTCCATCGAACGATTTGCATGACTCTACCAGATGGGATTGACCCGGTCGCCTGCCGTGCGTATACTCCGGGCCGTTGTCTGTCGAATACGGCTTACGGGAACCAACAGATATGGCCAAGACAGCCCTGGATACGAAACGGCACGAGTGGCACGCCTATCATGCCGGCGCGGCGGTGCGTCGGCGCCAGGCTGAGACCGAGTGCCGGACGCTGCCACGGTGGGAATCGGCGCAGCAACTGGCCCGAGAAGCGGCCCGACGGCTGCGCGACGAATTCGACGCGCATCGGGTCGTGCTGTTCGGTTCAGCGGCGCGATCGTCGTCGTTCACCCTGTGGTCTGATGTCGACCTGGCGGCTTGGGGCTTGGCGCCGGAACGGTTCTACGCTGCCGTCGCGGCGGTGACCGGTCTGAGCACGGACATCGCCGTCGACCTGGTCGATCCGGAGCGGTGCCCGCCGGCCCTGCAGAAGGTCATCGAGCGAGAGGGCATCGATCTGTGACCGGTCCTCTGCTCCAACTGGCCGTCTCCATCCGCAATGAGCTGGTGGAGGTCCAGCGCGTGCTGGGCCGCGTGGAGGAAGGATGGCGACGCGCCAAGTCCTCTTCCGACGACTACTATCTCGATGCGGTGGCTCTGAATCTGCATGGGTTCTATGGTGGTCTGGAGCGCATCTTCGAGCGGATCGCCGGCGTTGTCGATGGCGTCCGGCCGTCCGGCGAGCACTGGCACCAGGCCCTGCTGCGGCAGATGGCCGAGGAAATGCCGGGCATGCGGCCTGCCGTTATCTCGCAGGCAACGTCCAAGTCGCTCGATCCATACCGTGGTTTCCGGCACGTGGCCCGAAACGTCTACACATTCCATCTGGATGCGGTCCGGTTGGAGCATCTGGCGACTGGTGCGTCGCTGTGCTTCGATATCGCTCAGGCGGAGTTGCTTGCCTTCGCGGATTTCCTCGAACAGCAGGCCGGCGTCGCGGAGGAATGAACGGCATCTGCCGGGCATGCCCCCGCTGGCATCGAGCCCACCGAAGATGAGATTCTGACGGTCGGTGTCTGCCCGTGCAATGCCCACCCGACGGCGGCGAACGCCGCCCTGGCAGCGTGATCGACGGTCCGTGACGCTTCATCCGCCCCGGATGAGGCTTCGAATGCGAGAAACGAAGCTTCCAGTGCGGCAGATGAAGCGTTGAATGCGATGGATGGAGCTTCAAACGTCGAAGGTGAAGCTTCGAATGCGAGAGTTGAAACGTCGAATGCCATAGTTGAAGCTTCGAATACGACGGACGAAGCTTCGAATACGACGGATGAAGCTTCGAACGTGACAGGCGAAGTTTTGAACGCGATGTCCGAAC
>CAZNSM010000134.1:0-13359 GCA_964575615.1 uncultured Pirellulales bacterium
ACAGTTCGTTACGCCGCAGGGCGTGCTCATCGAGGTACTCGTCCACCTTCTGGACGTCGCCTTCCTTCCACAGGTGCATCACGCGGTGGATGCGGTCGATCAACGGGATGGCCTTGCCCTCGGGGGCCTCATAGCCCATGCTCTTGCTGCGCCGCTGGTTCCATGCCTTGAGCTTCACCTTGCTGCCGCCGCCGGAATCATCTTCCGATGGCTCATCGTCGCCGTCGCCGGAATTATCGAGGGCGTCCTCCGCTTCCGCCGCCAGGGCCGCGTCGCTGCCCACGTGGATCAGCACATCCCAGGTCTTATCCAACTCGCCGTCCGACAATCCGCAGGCGGTGGCGTAGAGGATGCACGCGCCGACGGGTGCGTCGTCCATGCCGAAGTCGTGGCGGTGCAGTAGGTAGTAGGCCGTCACCTCGTCCAACCGGTCAGCGGCGGCCAGGTCCGATCCCTGCTCGCCAGTCAGCACCTGGCCGACGACGTAGTCCACCACCATCCGGCGGACGTGGTTGAGGAACTCGCCAACGCCCATCGTGGCGTTGGGCTCGTTGGCCTTGCGCACCACCGGGTGCTTGCTGTAGGCCTCCAGCGCCGGGCCGGTCGCCGCCCAGACGAAGTCCGGGCCACGGATGCCTGCGTCCCAAAAGGCCCGCAGCTTCTCGGCAATATTGGTCTTCATCTCATCGAGGATTTTGTTGTCCCAGCCGGGGCGGGCTGTGTCCGGGCGCTTCCTGCAAATGAGCCAGACAGAGGAGGCAAGGGCAGCAGCGCTTTGAGCACGCATGCGTGTGCCCATTTCAGTTTGGATGGGCCAACTGCCATCAACAACAAATCCAGCACGAATGATCGCAGATACCAGTGTCTCCCACGCGTTGGGGTGCTTATGGGCAAAGACAATGACCAGACGACCATCAGCATTGAGGGATGCCGCACACTGGACAAACACTCGCGCCATGCCATCTTCGTAGACCTTCTTGCTCTTGGCCGCGTCAAGCTCGTGACGGCTTGAATCGTCAATAAGTTCACCGTCGTTCTTGTCATGGTCCCACTTAGGCGACAACGGGTTACTGAATCCCGAGTCCACTTGGGACGAGATGCCATGCAACGTGCGACGAAGCCAGATGTAGAAGTAGTCCATCAGATCCGCATACGGGATGGCATCGTAGTACGGGGGGTCAGTGACGATGGCATCAAATTCACCGTTTGTTCGCTCGATGGCAGATTGCCGTATCGCGGTTGGTGATGGCGAACCAATTGCCGCTAACGAGGCGTGATTCAAGACCAAGGAGACCCATTCGAGCGCACTCAAGTACGCACCGCTGGTATCGGCGAGAGGATTCGTGTCCGCAAAGTCCCAGAGAATCGGCAATGCGAAACGGGCGAAGGTTCCCTCGATCTTCTCACCGCCCTGATTCCAACGCGAAAGCGCGCTTGTTTGATTTGAGAGTCGGTCAAGCATTACTGCCAGATATGCCCCAACGGCTTCGATCCACTCGGTGGGTACGTTTTGTTTGGCCATGTCCTCGCGAGCGGCGCGGGTGGCGACGACGAAGCGGCCCAAGGCAGTCAGTTGACGTGGGGTGAAGAGATCACGCCACTTCATCAAGCCGTAGCCCTGTACGCTAAACGCGCGACCCGCCCCGCTTCCACCACCGGCAGGCGTGGGCTCGTCCGGTACGCCCAAGGGCACGTTCTCAAACGCGGCCTGCACCTGTTCCTCGCCCGACGAAGCAACAGACAGTTCGTGCTCGGTTGGCAGACGGTATTCTTTGCCCTTGGACCCATCGACCACAACGGCGGTCATGATGCTGCCCAACCGACCGGCCTTGCCTTCCAGCCGGACATCTTCCATCGTGTTGAACGTGGAGCAGCAGGGGCATTGCGCGCCGGCACGACTCATCGTGCCGCCGCCAATCCGCTTATCGTGCTCTCTCCTCTGAGCCGCGTTGCCGCCCTTGGCCGGGACGTCCGTCTCCACGCCGAACACAACGCCGGTCTGTTCCGCATTCGGCTCCATCGTCAGCAGGACCCGCTTGTTGGCTTTCTTGCACAGCCATCGCGTCTTGAGCAGCGGCACGGTCGCCCGGCAATTCTTGCACGTCACCGTCCGTGCCCAGAGATAAGCAACGGTTGGTTTGGCGACCCAGCGGGGATTGCGCTTGTCGTCTAAATACTCCTTGGTGAACTCGGAATTCAGCCCAGCAATGTCCGGCGTACCGTCTTCCTTGACCGGCACGAGTCGCATCGGCTGGTGCTCGTAGGCGATCTGGTCCTTCTTGATCGGCTCGAAGTCGGCGTAGGTCGGGTAGTACTGCGCCAGCTCCCGACGGGCGCGGTCGAGCACCCACTGGCCCCAAGCGCGGACGTGCCAGGCCAGATCGGCTTGCAGTTCATCCGTCTCGCCGCTGAACGGCAGTGCTTGCTGTTCGTATGCTTTCGAGCCGTGCCGGGTCTTGCGTTGCTTGCGCAACCGCTTCAGAGCAGCGGTGACCTCGGTCTTGGTATAACCCTTGGCCTTCTTTAGAAAATCGGCCATGAAGGCATCGTTGCGGAGGATGAATTCGGGCAGGGGGCGAGTCTGACCGGCGAGCTTCTGCGGGTACTCCAGCGTGCATTTGAGGATGAACCAGGCGACGGGATTGATGTCCACCGCCGTGGCCTCGCAGCCCAGCCGCATCGCCTCCAGCGGGATGGCGCCGCCTCCGGCGAACGGATCGAGCACCTTCGGTGCCCGGCCGCCGTAGGCCTTGCGGATCTCCTGGCGGAACCACTCCAGCGTCTCGGCGTTCTCGGTCTCGCGTTTCCAACGCAGGATGCCGCCTTCGGTCTCTTCCTTGATGCGTTCAACGATCTGGCCGTTGGGCATCTTCTTGCGTTCGATCTTCTTGACGACCTTGCCCCCGATCTTCTCGCACAGCTCCCGCCGCTTCTCCGCATCGCCAGGATCAGGCAGCAACGTCGCGATCAGCGCCGCCCGACAAGCCGCCAGCGGCCGCCGTGCCGGCCAGATGTGCAGCGTAGAAATATGCCCATGCCGCACGTTCTTCTCATGCACGGAGTCCAGCGACGCCTGCTTGAGCGGAAACGCATGTTCAATCAATCGCGGAAAGTCGTTCATATCTTACCTATGTTGAGGTGTTGGTTCCATGGATGCCACAATGGCCAATGACAACGACTTGATCGTCGTTATCACGATACCAATGAATTGAGAGACACATATCAGGCTGCCCGGAACCCAATGTTATGTGGTCTTCGAAAAGCACTCGATCGCCTTTGTAGACAAACTTGTAGTCGTCGCCCCATTTTCCCTTACTGGTTGGCGAGACACGATGCACATCGAATCCAAGGTCTTGCATCAAATCCTTGAAACTGCGACCGAGCCCTTGGCCCTTACGGAGTTTATCTTGCCATTCACCTGCAACAACGTAAAGAGCCTCGAATGCCTCATACACCCGTTGAGGTTGCTTGAAGGGTGATTCCTGAGCTGATTTCTGGGCTGATTCCAAGAATATGAGCGGTCCACAGAAGTCGGTCTGAGCCTTGATATAGGCTTCGTGAACAGATCCAAACCTGACAGCTTGTGCTGCTGAGTCAGGAGCAATCTCTTCTTCATCTTCTTGGTCCATATACTGTTGATACGTCGCCCAGTTTGTCCGTTGAATTTCCAGCTCTCCCTTTAACCGCTCGACCGTGTCTGAGAGCTGGTCACGTTCCTTCATCACAACCTCGATATCGACAAGAGACTTCTCCAGTTCGGTCATTAGTTCGGAGTTTTCCGCCGTGCCCGTCCTCATCTGTTCGCGCAGACGTTTCAGTTGGCTATCGCGCTGACTTTCAATACCCCTCTGAATCGCACGAATGGGGCCAAGCTCGCCAGCTCGAAAAGCTGACATACCTGCAAACATGCGGAACAAGTGCGTTTTCAGTTCGCGCCCACGCTCGCGATAGTACTTGATCGATTGAGCAAGGTACAGGGGATGTTGGAACGGGTAATCATTCAGTTTCAGCCCGGGCCAGTACACACGCACGGCACCGTTGAAGCATGAAAGCTCTCTGCCGACCTGATCGGTTAGTTTGAACGCGCCCCACTTGTCGACCAGTTTGACAACGTGGGCGAAGCCGGCAAGCTTGTTATGTAGCGCGGCGGGATTCACCACCGGTTGCTCAGTCCAGGTATCCGGAGAGACAAGCACCACTGGCAGGGCGCGATCGCATGAAAGCAGAACGGATTGAGTGAAGTTGGCTACGTCGGTTGTACGCACCTCACGGACGCCGACAGGGATAGGCTCTCCGCCGATTGTGCAGTTGAAGTGTGTTAAGGCATCCCAGACTATACTTGGGCGCCCCAAGGCGTAACGGGTCGGCCGCACCACGAATCGTGTACTGCTGATCCGAATGAAGACGGCCGCATACACCGCACTGCTCTGGCGAGCAAAGATGCAGGCCGTGACCCAGACGATTGAGTCATCGTGGTCGTCTGGGTGTCCCCATTCCATGCTTACGAGTTCACAGTCTTCATAGCACTGATGAGATGTCCGAAGCCAATGGCCTGCCGCGGGTTCTAAGACAAGGCCGTCGAAAGGCGGATCGACGGTTTTGTTCCACACACGCATGTATTTCTGCGAGACCCATCTCGCCGCCAGATCGCGTAGTTCCACGATGCAGTCGGCAGGGGTCTGCCCGTTGTTGGGGTGTACTTGGAACTGAATGCCGTAGACGGTCCTCATGGTTCTTCTCCCTCTGCTGCGGACAGAACTTCGCGCGCGCTGATGAGCACACTGCCCTTGGCCTTGGCCAGTAGGTTGCCGAACGGGTCTTGCACCCTCACCAAGCGTGGGGTGGGCGTGGCGCAGTCGTAGACGGCGTAAAGCCAGTAGCCCTCGCGGTGATTGCACGCAGCGGACCACTCGTTAGAAGAAACCTCCACGTCGCCGGTGTTAGCTCGTCCCTTGACCTCGATGGCGCGTTGGCCTCGGGCATCACCTTCCGGGTAGATGGATAGCAGGTCGAAGCCAGGATTGTCGGTCAGGCCCGCAGCGCGGGCGAGCTCGGGTGTGTGGACGTCCTTGATGGTGGCGCCGGCGGCCTCCTCAAAAGCACGGGCCAGGTTCATTGCGATTTGTTCTACTTCGGCGTCGTGACGTTCCAGGTCATCGGGATTGGTCGAAGGCACGACGAGTGCGTGTGCCAGGAAGGTCAGATGTCCTGGCCCGATCAGTTCAGGCTCACGGCGAAGCGTCGCCAATGTGGCGTCACGGCGTTGAGTGAGGCAGCGCTGCTGTTCTTTGATCTCTTTGAGGGTCTTGATAGCGGTGGTCTTGCCGGAACGAGCCTTCTCGGATTGCTTGACCCGTGCGGCGGCAAGCTCGGCCTCCCGGAAGCTGAAACCGCTTCGGATGAATTGCTCTCGCTCGGGCAATGTGTCCAGCAGGACCTTGCGGCGATCCATCGCAAGTTCACGGGCGACTCGTTCGACCATGAACGCCTTGGCCTGCTCTTCGAGTTTCTCGGCCGTGACGGCGAGACGCTGCGCAGCCGGAGGCAGGCCGTGACCGCCCTTGAGTAGAAGCAAATGCTCGACGGGGCACAACGAGACCTCTGCTCCCTCCGACTGCTTGACGCCGACAAGCCGGCAGTCGAGCATTTCTTCGTAACTCAGATCCGGTAATTCTGGGTCGGCCTGGCGCAGCACTCTGACAAGGGCTAGGTGGAAAAGGTAGGGCTTGTCCGTGGTTGGGTCGACGAAGACCGCGCCACGGAGGGCTTGGTCCCCGAGACGGTCGCTGACGAGGGCCCGAAACCGCTCGAAGATCGGCTCGCCGGGGTGGACCCATATGCGGAGATCCTTCTGATCCGGTTCAGGGCGGACCACGGTCAGGCAATCGCGCTGGCGGGCGGGATACGTTTCCAAAGTATGCAGGAGTGGGTCCACCGCGCCCTTCCGCGCGGGCCGCATCGAGAAGCATCCGTTCATGTCGCCATCAATCTGGATGTCCACGAGTGGCGCGGTGTTCTCAATGTAATGACGGACATATCCTGGCAGCAGGCGGCAGTAGGCCTCCTGCTGGAGGTCATCCCGCAGGCGGGGAAGCTGGCATTTCACATCGCCGCCATCGCCATAGAGCATCTTCTCCTTCAAGGTCAGTGCCTCAACCTGTTCTTGGGTTAGGCGACCTTCAATAGTCTCGGCAACGGTGTCCGCGCCTTCGAAGATGGCTTGCTCCATGTAGGTCTTCAGTGATACGCCCTCAAATAGGCGGCCGATAGAGTCAAACACCTTCTCACTGCCCAGGCTATTGCGGATGGTTTCGAGCTTGTTGAGCAGCGTCTGAATGACCAAGCCTTCGCGGGTTTTGGGCGCCACCAAGTTAACAATTTGGACGGGGTCATGCTTCTGGCCATAGCGGTGGATGCGCCCCATACGTTGCTCGAGGCGGGCAGGGTTCCACGGCACATCAAAATTGATCATGATCCAGCAAAACTGAAGATTGATGCCTTCGGCGGCGGCATCGGTACAGATCATGAATCGCGCGCCACCATCTTCATGGGGCAAGCGGAACCGCTCAACCTGCTCCTGCCGCTCGGTGTAGAACATGCCGCCATGGATCTGAGCGATCTGGCCCGTATGGCCCATGCCGCCGAGGCGCTGGACGAGATAATCGAGTGTGTCACGGTGCTCGGTGAATACGATGAACTTTTCGCCCGCGAAATGCGGATCGGTCAGAACCTCCCGCAGCTTGTCGAACTTCGACTCAGTTCCTTGCTCGTAGACCCTGCGAGCCAGATCGCGCAGTGCGACAACCTGCTCGCGCTCTACGACCAGATCGGGAAGGGACGCCGCAATGATGCCTGCAAGCAGGCGCTCTTCGGATATCTCACCTTCTTCCCGACCGCCTTCCGTGCCTTCTTCATCGGCCGTCTTGGTATCGAGAACATCATCTTCTTCAGCAAGGCGACGCTGGAGCACGACGAGTTGTTCTTCGGTTAATCTACCCTCCTGGACCTGACGGATCAGGTCATCGAGCTTGTCGATGCGGCGCTCGAAGGACCGCAAGAGCGCGTACGTCGAGCTGGCCAAGCGACGCTGCAGTACGCTCATCGCCAAGCGCGCGGCCGATCGATTCAAGAGCTTGGCGCGGTTATAGACATGCCGCATGTAGTCGGTAGTTTGGTCATATAGGGTCTGTTCGCTGATCGGCCCTTGGGTCAGGTCATAGCCGAGCGTGTCGGAGATGCGCTTGGGGTATAGTGGCTGGCCGCTGAGGTAAACCATCTCTTCCTTGGTACGGCGGATGAAGTGCGCCTGTCGCCGGGCGGCAGGATACTCGTCGAATGCTTCGGGAGTCGCGAGAACCTCAGGTTCCAGCAGATGCCATAGGGCGTAGTATGGATAATCCTTGCCCTGGTGCGGCGTGGCGGTCAGCAGCAGTACATGGTGTGCTGACCACAGCAGACGCCATGCCTCCGAGACATTCGGGGTCCCGCACAGTGTCTCGGCCAGCCTGTACCTATCGGTCTTGCGAACGCGCAGATCGTTGCCGCTGTCCGCAGAGAGCTTGTGTGCCTCGTCGAAGATCACCAAGTCGTAGGGTAGCACCGCCGGCTCTCGTAGACGTGCGAACATCCTGGTTCCGGCCAGGGTGTCTACACTGACGATCAAGGAATCGCTATCGTCGCCCACGAAGGGATTGCTGCTCGTAGCGTCCGGGCCGTTGGCGATTTCAAACCGCAGGCTGAAGAGCGTTGCCAGCTCTCGCTGCCAGTTACCGATTAGACCGGCGGGAGGGACGATGAGGATTCGTTTGATCAGGCGGCGAGCCTTCATCTCGCGGATGTAGAGGCCTGACATGATGGTCTTGCCTGCGCCAGCGTCATCGGCGAGTAAGAACCGTAACGGGAACTGCTTGAGCATGTGCTCGTAGACCGCGATGCGCTGGTGGGGCAACGGGTCGATTTGTGAGGTCTCTGTGGCGAAGGCCGGGTTGAACATGTGGCCGAAGCTCAGCCGTTCACCCTCGGCCAACCCACGCACAATCTCGGGTGACCCTGTGAAATCCAGGATTGCTGGTCTGGCGACGCCGATATCTGGATCATCGCTTGGTCGCTCGTCATCATCAAGCCGGAGCAACTGCTGCCAAGACAGCGGGGACGGCTTGGTCTGGCTGTTCTCCCAACGGTTCACCGTTGTGAAGGAAACACCCAGCCGGATTGCCAACTCAGACTGCGTCAGGCCAAGCCGAGCGCGGTAACGCTTGATTCGAGCAGCGTAGTCGGACGGGGGCGACAAAGGCGGTGTATCATTCACCATGCCTCTCCTCAGTACCGTTGCACATCAATATCGTCTGAGTCCACTCACCAAGGCTATGGCACATGTTATACCGACTTCAATCAAACAGGTACACCTTTTCTTTGTACCCACGTAGATGGACTGGATGCCCGCCTCGGCAATCCCGACATACCTCCAGTTACCGTTGCAGGAAAGGCAATCTGATGGCCTCGGGCCAGATATCGACGAACTGGGCATCACCCAAGCTATCCCCCCATCCATCAGTGATAACCGGTGATTTCTCCGCCATATTGCGGCCTCGACATCGTTTCTCTCAGGATTCCGCGAGTCTCACGAGTAGTATCGGCGAAACCACCCCAGATATCCACTGTTTTTTGGACCTTCGGCCGCTGCTTGATGGGACAAGAACATCCAGGTGGCACCGCGAAGGTTATCCTCAATAGAGAATGTGCGCACACCCGTGGTTATTGCGATAGTGCCCCTCACGGGGCGAATGTGGGCGGGAAGATCAACGAAAACTGGGTTTTCTTCGCTCACGCACCTCTCACGATGTAGGAAGCACGGCCGTCCACCTACGGATTATCGTCTCGCTTGCACTTCCTCATCGGCCCAGATGGCGGGTAGGGTGCCACTTGTCAAATGGTCGCGTATTCGCTTCCCACAGTCGCCGGCATCAAACAAAGTGACCATGACCTGTCCGCCATGCGCCAGCACATTTGTCACACTTTCGCGTTCGCACCAATTGTGGTCAGCGGCAAGCCCTTTTCGTTCCCGCACAGTGACACGTGAGAGTCAGCGCCGTTGCCAATACAGAGATGACCAAGTCAAGATGAGGCGGAGAGTTCTATTAAAGAGTCCGCAGACCCTTTTGGGGCGTATTTCTTCACATTTGACACTCTGGCCCCCTTTTCGAGCCTATCTACACATAGAACCCGAGCTATATTATCTGCTTTCTTCACATTTCCTCCGAAACCTGAAACCGGGACCCTTGAAAAGACACTGCCGCCCGGCGGAAAAGTGAGAGTTGGCAGGAGACCTATGCATAGCCCGCCTCTGGGCGGCGGTCGTCATCGGCCTTACGGGCATCGCGGTAGGCCTGGGCCATCTTCTCGGTAGAGGGCGACAGGTAGACCGAGGTGGTCTTGAGGCTTCTGTGTCCCACCTGTTTTTGCACGATGGGCAGGGGCACGCCTCGGTCCACCACGTAGTTCATTATGTGTGAATGCCTCAAGCTATGGACCGTGAACATCCTGAGGTTCTTGCCGCGGGCATCCTTGCCATAAACGTGCTGCAGGCCGGCCCTGGTGATATAGTGCTGGAAGATCTGGCGGATGCGGTTTTCGGTATACGGGGTATTCCAGCGTTTTCCCGGGTGGAAGAGGTAGGCATCGGCTTTGAGGACCTTTTCATCCCGCTTGTTCATCAGACCTTTGTATCGCAGCAGGCTCTTGAGTTCATTGGTCAGACCTCTGGGCAGATAGCTGACGCGCGGGTGTCTGGTCTTGGTGTTCTCGGCCGGGAAGAAGACCGTACTGCGGCTGAAGTGTACGTGCTTGGTCTGAATCCGGACGAACTCCCCGACCCGGCAGCCCAGTTCGTAGATCACCTGGAACATCAGCTTGTGATGGTACTGATCGACACTGTCGAAGAACTGCTGCAATTCATCCAGGGTCAGATAGCGGATGATCTCACCGAAGCGCTCGTATCGTCGGGCTCGTCTCGATTGTCTGCGTACGTTGTGCCGCGCGGCGGCAGATTCGTTGGGGTGGATGGTTTCCATGCAAATGTGAAATCACACAGATATAAAAACCTTGTGCCGGCCATCGCATATATGGATACAGGCGAACCGAAAACTATATAAACCCTGATGCCTTGGTAGTCATAGGCTCAGAGAAACCCACGGGCATCACGCCTGTCACAACCCCGCAGACGCTCATGTCACACGATGCCGATGCAACAGACGACAGAACCGCATGCTCCGGCCATCTCGATTGCCCCGTCACTTTGGCTCATTCCAGCCCGAAAGACCTGGAATACCACGAAATCGCCAGACCCCATAGCTGTCCTTCGTAGCCGCAGCTTTCTCTATGTCCCTCATATTCAGCTTTTCAGCCCCGTATGTCACTTTCCCATCTCCACTCCTGCACCGCCCTTCTCCTCTCAATTCACCTTCTTCCAGCCCGTAAGACCCGAAATACCCTGAAATATCCCCCCTTCTGTCCGCAGTCTTCCTCATGCCGCCCATTACTGAGCCGGCTGCCTCCCCTTGTTCTGTGTGCCATCTGCCAGGACCATCTGTTCCCACACTACGGCGCGTGTCCGTTGGCTGCCCGCCGCACGTCCGCACACCTGCGCCGTCGGCGTTTCGCTGCTGATGCTGATTCTTACACAACGGCCTTCGAGCCGGTCTGCCTGCCGGATCGCTTTCCCCAGAAGGTTGCTCTACGGGCGACCTCTCTCGGCCTTCGATACCTCAGCATCAGCCGAAAGGTATAAATACCGCATCATCCTGTACGATCGTACAGATTGGTATATCCAATCGATCAGGAATAACCGGAACATGGCAAAACCCGAAACTGTTTTCAAAGTGGGCGCCGTCCGAGCCTCGGTCTTTCGCAATGTCGTCATCGATAACAACGGCAAGACTGTCCCCCTGCCCAAGGTGGTCATCGAAGTCCGTTACAAGGACAAGACCGGCCAGTGGAACGGGACCAACAGCCTCAGTCTCAACGACATCCCCAAGGCGATCCTGGCCCTGCAGAAGGCCTTTGAGTACCTGACCGGCCACAAAGAGCCCGAACCGGCGGAAGGCCTCTTCAAAGGACCCCAATAGGCCCACCAGCCCACTTCCTGCAAAGCGTCGAGAGTTGAATTCTCACCCTGTTACCTGGAGGACCGCAACCACCTTCTCTGTTCCCATCTCTTCTCACTGACGCTCGGGCATGTAGCCTGAGCTTCTACTCATACGCACTGAGCCCTTGGTCGTTCCAGGGGCTTTTTTTATGCGCGAACCCAGATGGCGCACTCATTCAAAAGAGGCGTGCCATCGCACTCATGGAGGTATTGCCCATGGAGATCATAAGAGCCAAAGTCAACGAACGATTGTTGTCCAAGGCCGAAAGGCTCTTCACCGGCGCCGTGGAGGGCCGGATCATCGAGATTCTACAGAACGCCAGAAGAGCAGGCGCTACGGAGGTGCACATCATCAATAGCCACGGCGAGGTCACGGTACGTGACAACGGCCGGGGCATCGCGGACTTTGCCGCAGTGCTGGACCTGGGCAGGTCCGACTGGGATGACCGCACCGAGTATGCCGAGGACCCGGCGGGTGTGGGCGTGTTCTGTCTGTCGCCACGGGAGGTGTGCATTACATCTGGCGACAAGAAGGTGGTCATCCGAAACAAAGGCTGGACCGGTGAGCCGGTCGAGGTGCTGGCCGCAGATCGTAACTGCAAAGGCACCGAGCTTGTCTTCGGCGATCAGCCCTGGCCGTTCGAAACGGTCCAGAAGCACGCGGGTTTCAGCGGCTTGAACGTGACTGTAGACGGCGAGCCGTGCGCCAGCGAATCGTTCGTATCGCAGGTGGCATCGCCCCACCCCGAGTTGGGCTGTCGAATCGAGGTGCGCGAGCGAAGTGCACTGAGCCAGTGGCACGGACAGTGGAAGCGCAGCTACTACGCCGACAATGTCCTGGTCAACTTCCACGGCCAGGTGGTTGCGTTCACATACATGCCGGTCGGTGAAGAACTACAGTTTCTGATCGATCTGACGGGTGAGCCGACGGGTATTCGGCTGATGCTGCCGGCGAGAGTCCAACTGGTCGAGAACGAGGCCCTGAAGAAGCTCGAGGCGGCCATCGAGAAGGAGGCCTACCTGTATATCCAAAGGCGAGGTTCGCATAAGCTCAAGTATAGCGAGTACCTCAGGGCCAAAGAGCTTGGAGTCGAGCTGCCCGAGGCCGAACCGGTGTTCCGGGTCGGGTTGCTCTGCGCCGAGGCGGTCGAACCCGTTGAGGTCATCAAGCCCAAGGACCTTCCATTGGCCAGTTGCTATCGCCTGGGCAAGGAGTGCATGGATGCGGACGACGCGAACGAGGCCAATGCGCATCTTCTCTCGGCCCTGGGTCAGTTCGAATCGCCCTTTGTCGTGGTGGACATCTCGCCGGACTATGACGGCTACAGTTGGGCCCGGCTGCCGACAATCCAACAGGTCGAGGTCACGGCCAGCAAGGAGATCCGGTCGCAGCACCTCTGGTGCGAGAGGCTGGTTGTCGTCGAAAGCCTTCAAATCACGGCACGCACCAGCGACGACAGGATGTTCACATCGGTCGTGCCCATGGCCATCCGTGAACACACTCGGCCCGAGGGCCCAAATACCTGGATCACCACTGATGTGCTGGTGACGCGGGCAGCGAGAGAACAACTGAGTCTTACCGACCTCTGGTATCACGTGGGCGGGTTCTCCGAGGACGGCGACACGTACGACACGCAGCTGGCAGACTTCGAGGAGCAGTTGGATCGCTTCTGGGCAGAGCTGATCGGTCCGGGCGAGTATCTGCGACAGAGGCTGCTGGAGTGCATTCGAGGCTTCGACCTCAAGTGGAAACATATCAGTATCGAATCCAGCGGCAAGGTCTGGATTACCCACGAGGACGGCACGGCCCAGATGCTGCAACCACCAGAGATGTCACCTGCTAGGTAAAGCAGATTCGACAGTCATATTCATCATCAACCCAGCATGGCACGCCATCCCATTGAGGTGTGCCATCTACGTTTTGGAGGCAAACAACATGGCATGGAGACCAACAGCATATTTGATCGAGGGCGAGTTCGACAACACCCATTTGGGCAAGGTCACCGGATGGATGCGGTTCGCCGGAATGAACGACAAGGTGACTTTTGATTTGGAAGGAGATTTCCACAGAGACATTCGGGGAGCAAAGATTCGCTTCAGAGGCGATGCAGCAGAGACAGAGCCACCGGCCGATGCCAACGAGTACATGAAAGGTTTTGCTCTGCATCACACCGGCAAGGTCGGTGATATGACGGCCGGTTTGCCGCCGGCAGACT
>CAZNSM010000135.1:0-13333 GCA_964575615.1 uncultured Pirellulales bacterium
CGCGAAGAATGAAAGGGAGAAGAAGTATGGTCAACACCCAACAAGCATCGGGCGCGCTGCCGGCCCATCCCCAGCCGGAGCGGAGCCCCGAGGATCGCGGCGTTTTCCGAGAGCATCTGGCGCGTCCGACCGTGCGCCGCCTGTTCGAGACCTGGGCCGAGGACTGGCGTCAAAACTCGAAATCCGAAACAAAACCGAATGACCGAAATCTCAATGTCCCAAACCTCCTCGGCGCAGGCGCCGTTTCGTATTTGGAGCCTTTGAACGTTCGTGCTTGTTTCGTGTTTCGACATTCGAGTTTCGTATTTCGGCCACGACACAATACTGTACTCAGAGGCGACTCCAAGCCTACTTCTGGAGGGGGTCCAGCGGGAGGAGGATGCCCGGCTCGGCTTTGGAGGCGGCGGGTTCGTCGGTGTAGTCGTAGGGTGGTTTGCCCTGCCGGAGGCGGGCGTCGTGCTGCATCCGGCGGAGGGTCTGGGTGAGCCAGTCGGCGAGTTCCTCGTTGCTCATGTTGCGGATCTGCTCGGGGTCCAGCGGCTTTCCGAACCAGACGACGATCGAGCCCGGCCGGAAGAGCTTGTGATGGCGGGGCCAGCACTCGAAGGCGCCGTCGACCAGGGCCGGCACGACCGGCGCCTGCGACCGGCGGCACAGCAGGCCGAAGCCCGGCTTGAAGGCGGTGATCTTGCCATCGGCACTGCGCGTCCCCTCGGGGTACAGACACACGCCGTGACCTTCCTTGAGGTTGGCGAGCACCAGCTTGATCGCCCCGATGTCGGCTCTGTCCCGCGACACGGGAATCGCGTTGGTCGAGCGAATCAGCCCTCCGAACCAGCGCGAGCGAAACAGCGTGTCGCGGGCCATGAACAGCAGGCGGCGGCCGGTCCCGATCCCCATGAAGACCGGATCGAGGAAGCTTTGGTGATTGCCCGCCATGATGAACGGCCCCCGCTCGGGAATGCGGTCGCGCCCGTACGCGCGGTACCGGAAGAACGCCAGCGTGAACATCTGGCAGAGGAACCGCGCGACGAAGTACCACTTGACTTTGATCGTTTCTTTCAGCATGGACGTCCATCCGAACGCGAAGCGTTCGGTATAGGTCCTATCGGTCCTATGGGTCCCATAGGACGAATAGGACGCATAGGACCTATGCCGGAGGCAACGAATCGCCTCCGGAACCTATTCGATTCAGCAGGCACTCGACGACTTCCTCGACGGTCATGCGGGTCGTGTCGACGCAGATGGCGTCGGGCGCCGGCTTGAGCGGGCCGACCGCCCGGCTCTCGTCGCTGCGGTCGCGCGACTCGATCGCCCGGCGCAGTTCGTCCAGGTCGGCTTCTATACCCTGCGATTCCAGTTCGAGTTTGCGCCGCCGGGCCCGCTCCGTCGCGTCGGCGACGAGATAGAACTTGACGTCGGCGTCGGGAAACACCACGGTGCCCTGATCGCGCCCTTCGGTGACCACGCGTCCCCAGCGCCGGGCGAACTGCCTCTGCATCTGGACCAGCGTCGCTCGCATCGGAGGCGACGAGGCGATGCAGCGGACGTTGGCGGTCAGCTCGGGGCTCCGGATCTGGTCCGTGACGAGCTGCCCGTCGAGGAAGACACGCATCGCGTCGTCGCCCGGCTCGAACTCGAACGTATGCCGGCTGATCACACCAATGAGCTGCGACTCATCCTTCAGATCGACCGCGTCCCGCATCGCGGCGAAGGTCATGGCTCGGTACATCGCGCCGGTGTCGAGGAACGTCGCGCCGATCCGCGAGGCCAGTCGTCGGGCGACCGTGCTCTTGCCGCTGGCGGCCGGACCATCGATTGTCACGACAAACAAAGCCATTGCCGCTCCGAAAGACGGGTAGGATGGGCTTTAGCAGGATCCCGGAATGATGGAATGGTGGAATAATGGAATATTGCACAAGCACCGGCGCTGCGACCCATCATTCCAACATTCCAGTATTCCATCCTTCCACCCCTATTCGCCCCTGCTTGCCACCGAACACTCGCACTCGCGGCACCCCTCGGTCCGGCGTGGCGGGCCCACCTTGACGGCGATCAGGCTCGTGTCGTCAATCTGTCGAGCCAGGCCGGCGAACCGGCGGCGGTAGGCCAGGACGTTGCGGACCACGTGGTCGGCCGGGCAATCGGTGAACAGCTTGGCCGCTTCGATCATCCGGTCGCGGCCCCACACTACCCCGTTGAAGTCCATGGCGTCGACCAGACCATCCGTATAGAACAGCAGACAGTCGCCGTCCTCGAGCTGCACCGTCTCGATGTCGTATTTCGCCTGCGGGTCCACCCCCAGGACCAGCCCGCCCTTGGCAAGGTCTTCGACCTGCCCGTTTCGGATCAATGCCGTCGGCTCGTGGCCGCAGCTACAGTACGTCATCGTCTTCTCGCGGGCATCGATGGTCGCATAGAACAGCGTGATGAACTCCCCTTCGCGGCATTCGATGCACGCCATCTTGTTGAAATTCTCGATCGCGTTCTTGGTGCGGATGGCCGCCTTCAGACCGCTGTTCAAATCGCCGGCGACCGGCCCCACGTCCTTGAGGATCTCGCGGAACCCCTCGGTATAGGCCTGGACCGCGCCGCGGAACCAGCTCATCATGATCGCCGCCGGAACGCCCTTGCCGATGACGTCGGCAATGGTGATGACGACCCGGCCGTCGCTGATGGGCAGGAAATCGTAGAAATCGCCGCCGACGTCAAAACAGGGAATATAGGTTGCCGCGATGTCCAGCCCTGTGATTCTGGGGGCCTTCTCGGGGATCATGCGGCGCTGGATCAGGCCGGCCAGACGCATCTGCTCGGCGATCCGCTGTCCGGCAATCGCCTCGCCGTACAGCTTGGCGTTGGTGATGGCCACGGCGCACTGCGACGCCACCGCCCGAGCGACGGTGGTGTCGGCCTCTTTGAACCCTCTCGGCCGGGGGCTGTAGAGGCGCAACACGCCGATCGGATGGTTTCGGAACTGCATGGCGACCGTCAACTGGCTGACCAATCCCTCTTTGAGGGTCGTTTCCTTGTACTGGATGCGGCTGTCGTCCCGCATGTCGTCAATGACGATCGCTTCGCCGGCAAAGGCGGCACGAATCACCTCGTCGTCCTTCGTGACGGGGCCTTTGTTGCGGTACTCCTCGCTGAGTCCGTAGGTGCTGCGCATCTTCAGGTCGTTGGTCTCTTCGTCCAGCAGCCGGATCGAACAGGCCTTGGCGCCGACGATCTTCACCGCCGCCTCCGCCAGCCGGTCGAGCACTTCCTGAAGCGAGAACTCCCCCGCCACCAGCGTGCTGAGCTGGTAAACCTGCTCGTTTCGTGCGATGTCTCTCTTGGTCCTACCCATACTTCGACAATTCCACCTTTCAGCCGGGGCATTATAAACGACATCAGGCCCGGCGGGAATGCCAAATCCGCCTCTGGCGGACCGCAAGCCGTCCGAACGCAAAGCGTTCGGCATATGTCCCATCGGTCCCATAGGTCCTATGGGACGAATAGGACGCATAGGACCTATACCGGAGGCGGTAGACCGCCTCCGGAACCTGTTCGATTCAGCGAGTGGGATCCCGGCGCGCCGGGATGCTGTATCAGCCGCATGGGCTAAAGCCCATCCTACTTGCTGTTTGATCTTTGCTCTGAACTCCTTTCAGAAGGGTCCGACCAGGGTCATGCTGCCCCCTACCGGCGGCGGGGTGAACGCCTTGTATCGGTGTTTGTCCCAGTCCCACCAGAGCCACGTCAACGACGGATCTTCCAGTGGAACCTCGAATTCGAAGGCCACCTCCACCGGAAAGCCTTGTCCATCGACGCTCTGGACCTGGGCGGTCATGCGTTCGAGACGGACCCGGTCGCCGGCCTTCAGCGGATGGCCGGGGCCGCGAACATCGCTGAGAACGCGATAGAAGAACACGAAATCGAGCCGCTCGCCTTCCTGTTGGCAGTCGAAGAGACTCTGCGAGACGGATCTGACAGTCAGGACGTTCGCCGCCGGACGGGCCACTTCGACCGCCCCAAAGCCCGGAGCCAGGATGCGGAGGCCTTCGGGCAGGGCCTGCCCCCCGTGGGCCCACAGGAAGGGTTCGTAAAGAAACGAGGCGGGATTCGGCGCATTGACGATGACCAGATCCTGGCCGCCAAGGCCCTGCATCGTGCCCAGGTCCATTGTCCTGGCCACTCGCAGCTCCATCTGTCCGGTCACGCGCGGGGCCATCAGCCGGGCGACCGCCGCAAAGGGGATGTGGACCACCACGAGCAAGATCAAGAGAGTTCGGGCCAGGTGCCACAGCCAGCGAGGCCTGGCATAGAGGACCTGTACTCGCGGGACGCTGCCGGACTCATTCCAGGTGTCGGCGAGCCAGCCGGCGATGAATTCAGCGATCAGGCCGAACGCGCCGATCGCGACGAACAGAAGAGACCGGCTCATCGGAAGCGTCGCGCAGAACGGGACCGCCGCGAGGACCATTCCGAGCAACCAGAACCGGGCGCGCCGGTGCAACCGCACAAAAGGCCAGAGGATTAGCGGGATCAGAACCGTCAGGACGCACAAGATGAGCCAGAGCACGGTTCTGCTCGCCGGCGGCGAAAAGCTGTACAATTCCGGCGGGATCGTGGTCCACTGTCCGGCCAGCAGGAAGGGAGCCCGCTGGAGGAAGGCCAGGACGTAGCCGAGCGGCTCGCGGACCGGGTCGAAGTAAAAGCCCCCGCCCGAGGCGCCGTAGCCCAGCAGGTTGTAGAGCAGACGCCACAGAACGATGACGCCCGCCGCTGGAGCCAAGGCGAGCAGCCGATTCCGCCAGCGGTCGGACCGCAACGCAACCTCATACGCGAACAGATAGGCCATCGTCGCGATGCCCGCTTCAGCCGACAGGACCGACAGCAGGACGCACAGAGGCGCCAGCAGCGCGCCGGGTCGCCAGCGGTCCTGCCGCCAGCGGTCGTGTGCGAGGATCGCCAGCAGACCAAAGAACAGGCAGATCAGCAGGTTGCGGTTGGCAATCCACATCGTCGGAAAGAAAGTGCTGTCCTCCAGCACGAACAGCAGAGCCGCTAATCCCGCCACCGCCGCCGCGTCGATAAACCTGCGGTACAGCGCCGCAACCAGCCATGCGACCGCCGCAAACCACAGGATGCTGTGCAGGTGCATCCAGACCGGCCGGTCCGGGAAGAGCCGGTAATCCAGCCAATGGGTCAGTGCCGCTGCCGGCCGCCAGAAGGCGACTCGGTAGCCTTCGTACGTCCACCAGGGCACAGCGCCATACGCTTTCAGCGCATCGAGGTTTTTCCCCGGCGCTACCGCAACAAACAGATCCGAGAGAATCGGCCCCAGCGAGCCGGAACCGTCGGGCGCGAGCCCCTTTTCAGCCAACCGATCGACGAACGGCGATGGCCCTGCCAGTATCGCACGCTGCATGTAGTCGTCGTTCAGCAGCTCCCTTCCGACCGCCGGCAGCGAGAGCGCGACCGCCACGACCACCAGAACCGCAGGCAGGCGCCGCGACCCAAGCCATCGTGCCGCGCATGCCAACGCCGTCATCCAGGCTGTCCTGATGCTGGACTGCCCGGCGACACGAGTGCGGCTGTCCCGGCCCGATGCTTCGCGGCGTTCCATCAGATGAGGATTCACTTCCAGAAATCTGTCGACAGTCTTCCCACGACGCGGCCCGTCCTTGAAGACAGACGAAACAACGGTTAGAATCGCGACGTACGGGAAGTATCGGGCACAGGATAACGGCTTGCGAGGATTAGTCAACAGCAAACGGACGCAGGCACATGGACCGAATCGCCAAGCATGTCATATTTAAGGGACAGGTTCAGGGCGTGGGGTTCCGCTATACCACGCACCGGATCGCCGGACGATACGACGTCACCGGCTTCGTGCGAAACCTGCCCGACGGGACGGTGGAGATGCTCGCCCAGGGCCCCCCCGGTGAAGTGGACCGCTGTCTCGCGGACGTACAGGATTCGTTCTCCGGCTACATCCGTGAGGCCAGGATCGCGCAGATTCCCCACCACCCTCAGTACGACGACTTCCGCATCACCCGCTGACGTCTGCGGCGCAGACCCTCAGGCGCCGAGCGAGCCTTTACACTTTGGCCAGGAGCACAACGTAGTTTTTGCCATAGGCCTTGGCGCACTTCGGACAGGTCGTGTAAAAGAAGTACAGCTTCTCCATCGCCTTTTTCTTCGACGCGACGTGCTCCTTCATCTGCGCGACCCATTGGCGGATGTCCTTGTACGGCCCTTCGAAGACCCGCGACAGGAAGGTCCCGGAGATCCTCGCCATCTCGGCGCCCGGCACGTCCTTGCTCACAGCGATATACACGTCGGCGCCCCAGAGCGAGTTCTCGTCCGACAGCATGAGTGGCTTCGACTCCAGCGCGCCGGCCGCCTGGATGCGCTCCATGTTGCGGACCATCACCCGCCCGAAGTTCAGCGGGATGTGCAGAAAGCTGCGGACCCGGTCCTTGACGAACAATCGGTTGTCGAACACCACTTCCTTGTCGTCCCACGGTCCCGGATCGAATCGCAGGCAGCACCCGGTCTCCGCCTGCTCGTAGAGCTTTTCCATGACTATCGCCCCTTCAAGAAAATCATCCTTGGTCTCCACACCACACGTACCGCCCGCTATCGTAACGTCGAGTTGCATCGCCATCAATACGCTTCCTCCGCGCGGTTGCCCGTTTTGCGGCGAGGTGCCCAAGGGACCTCCCTGTGCCTGATGCCATAGCTCGCGAGAGCACGCCACCCAGGGCGGGGAAACCGGCGACGTTATTGTCACCCCGAGCGGAACGAAGTGCAGCCGAGGGGTCTGGCCATAGGTGGTGCGCGCTTCCGGTCTGCGGCCGGATTTCTCCGCTGCGGGCCGACGGCTGTCGGCCCTCCGGTCGAAATGACAAGACCGGCGTCGGAGTCAGCCATGGCGGCGAATCATTCCGCCAGAGGCTGCCACACACGACTCTCTACGCCCCAACGATGCTTGCCATGAAATCTGCCCAGACACGCACCGCCCCAAGAAAAGGCAAGCGACAGGCCGTGGTATCCGATATAGTGAGGCAGGTTCACAGGCACGCATCGAATTGTCAGGAAGGGACCCGGCACGTGACAAGCCGACACAGGAAGAAGTCCTCCGCCCGAGCCGGCAAGGGACTTGGACGAGCTGAATCCCGAAAGCCAGCGTCGAAGGCAAACTCTAGCCCTGCCGCCTCCGGGCCGACGGGCGGGCGTCTGTGGGCGTTCCGGCTCATTGCGGCCGTCGGCGTGCCCGCGCTGGTCCTGGTCGTAGCGGAGTTGGGTCTGCGTCTGGTCGGCTACGGACACCGTCCCAGCGCCATCATCGAAACCCGGATAGACGGCACAAGCTATGCGTGCGACAACAGCCGGTTTGCATGGCGTTTCTTCCCCCGGCACCTGGCCCGCGAGGCCAGCCCGTACATCTTCCCCAAAGACAAGCCGGACGGCACATGCCGAATCTTCGTGCTCGGCGCCTCGGCGGCGATGGGCGTACCCGAACCGGCCTTCAGCTTCGGACGGATGCTCCGCGTGATGCTGGCGGACCGCTATCCCGGCGCGCGTTTCGAGGTCATCACCACCGCCATGGCCGCCATCAACTCGCATGTGGTCCTGCCGATCGCCCGCGACTGCGCCCGCTACGAACCCGATCTCTTCGTCGTTTATCTGGGCAACAACGAAGTGACCGGGCCCTATGGGGCCGGCAGCGTGTTCGCGCCCCTGGCCGGGAACCTGTCCGTCATCCGGGCCGCCATCGCGGTCAAGGGCACGCGGCTGGGCCAGTTGGCGACCAACCTGCTGGCAGCAATGAGACCGCGCGAAGGGACGCCTCAGATGTGGCGCGGTCTGGAGATGTTCGTGGACAAGCAGGTGCGGGCCGACGATCCCGGCTTGCAGGCGGTCTACGCCCACTTCCGCGCCAACCTTCGGGACATCGTCCAAGTCGGCCGCGACAGCGGCGCCAAGGTGGTCCTCTGCACCGTCGGCAGCAACCTTACAGACAATCCACCGTTCGGCTCGCTGCACCGACGCGATCTGACGGAGGCGGACGCCGCGCGGTGGGACAAGACCTATCAGGAAGCCGTTGCCCATGAAAAAGCCGGCCGCACCATCGAGGCCGTCCAGGCGTATCTGGCGGCGGCGGAAATCGACAACACCTACGCCGACCTGCAATTCCGTCTGGGCCGATGCTACTGGCTCCAGGGCCAGTACGAGAAGGCCGCCGAGAGGTACGCCAAGGCCAGGGAGATGGACACGCTGCGTTTCCGCGCCGACAACGGAATCGACAAGGCGATCCGCGACACAGCGGCGAACGATTCCGACGGCGTATTCCTGGTTGATGCCGCCAAGGCGTTCGCGGAAAACAGCCCCCACCAGGTCCCGGGCGAAGAGCTGTTCTACGAGCACGTTCACATGAACTTTCGCGGCGCCTACGTGCTGGCCTGCTCGATCCTGGAGCAGGTCGAGCCGGCGCTGCCGGACCACATCCGGAAGAGGAAGGCAGACGGACGAGAACCGCTGGGCGAACAGGAATGCGCATTGCGTCTTGCCTACACCGACGTGGATCGCTACGTCATCGCCGAGAAGATCCTCAACGATTTTCTCAAGCGGCCCCCTTTCAGCAACCGCCTGTATCACGCCGAGCAGATCGAGCGGATGGAGCGGAATCTGGCGGCGCTGCGGGCCGCCGTGACGCCTGAGGCGATCCGGCGGGCGGCCGAGCAATGTCGCCAGGCCGTCGAGAGCGACCCTGAGGATTGGCTTGGGCACTGGAAGTACGGCCAGTTCCTCGCCGAGTACGCGAGGGACCCGCGCGCTGCGGCCGAACAGTTCCGCTGGGTGCGCGACCGCCTGCCTCATTCGTGGCTGGCCCACCAAAGCCTCGGGGTCGTCCTGGCGGCCTTGGGCAACACGGACGAGGCCATCGCATTGTACGAGCAGGCCCTTCGACTCCAGCCGACCTCCGGCCGGACCCATTACTACGTGGGTGAGCAATGGCACAACAGAGGCAAGAACAACAAGGCCAAGAAGCACTACGCCGAAGCGATTCGATGGGAGCCCGACTGCGTGCCGGCCTACAACAACCTCGCCAAGATCCTCGCGGCGGAAGGCAAACACGCCGAGGCCACGGAGGTCTGCCGGCGAGGCCTGATCTTCTCGCCCGACAGCGCCGTCCTGCACTGCACGCTGGGCACGCTGCTCGCCCGGCAGGGCAAACGGACCGAGGCAATCGAAGAGTTCCGCACCGCCCTGCGATTCGATCCGAATTCGGCGCCCGCCCGCGAATCTCTGAGGATACTGCTGAATGGACCGAAGTAGCCAAACGCGACATAGAATCGATCCAAGATTCTGCGCAACAGCCGTCTCATGGGTCTCGGCGCTGCTCGTTTCTTTATCGGCAACGACCGGAGATTGTCTCGCGACCTCCTGGGCTTGTCACGTCATCGACGGTTCCTCGCGGGGAGCAGACGGCGTCAAGCTGGCAGACGTCAATGGTGATGGCTTGCCCGACATCGCCACCGGCTGGGAGGAAGGCGGCGTCACCCGAGCGTATCTGAACCCCGGTCCGTCCGATTCCGCCAAGCCCTGGCCCGCCGTGACGGTTGGACGCACGACCTCGGTGGAAGACGCCTCCTGGGCCGATCTCGATGCCGACGGCGCAACCGACATCGTCACCTGCTGCGAAGGCGACACGCGCACGATGTTCGTGCACTGGGCCCCCGCCGACAAAGATCGCCTGCTGTCGGCGCCGGCCTGGCGACAGGAAGAAATCCCTGCCACGAAGGATCGAATGCAGTGGATGTACGCGCGGCCTGTGGATGTGGACGGCCGCAACGGCATCGATCTCGTCGCCGGGGGCAAGAATCGCGATGCCCAACTCGGATGGCTCGAATCGCCGGCCGATCCACGCCGGATGGCGGACTGGAGATGGCATCCGATCTCGGAGGCCGGCTGGATCATGTCCATCCTGCTTTCAGACATGGATCACGACGGGGACGTGGACATTCTGATCACGGACCGAAAAGGGCCCGCACGCGGCTGCCGCTGGCTGGAGAACCCCGGACGAGGCGTCGCCCAGAGCCAGCCGTGGTCCAGTCATTGCGTCGGCGGACAAGATCGAGAAGTCATGTTCGCCGCCATGGCCGATCTGGACGGCGACGGCCTGGAGGACCTTCTGGTCGCGACCAAGCCGGCGGAGGTTCTGTACCTGCGCCGTCTCGACGCGGCCGGCAAGCGGTGGACCGAGTCCCGAATCGCCTTCCCCGAGAACATGGGCGGCGCCAAGGGGATCGCCGCCGGCGACATCGACCTGGACGGGCAACTCGATGTCGTGATCTCTTGTGAAGGCGCCGTCCCGCCGAAATCAGGGGTCCGGTGGCTCTCATACGGGGAATCGCCCTTCGAGCCGACGTGGCACGGGCACGAGATCAGTGGTCCGGCGGGCATCAAGTACGACCAGATCGAACTGCTCGATCTCGACACGGACGGCGACCTCGACGTGCTGACATGCGAAGAGCAGCACGAAGCCAAGGGGCTGGGTGTCATCTGGTACGAGAACCCCACTCGATAAGAGGAAGGTGTGCCGTGCACACCCTACGGAACTCACGCGGCGGCTCGTTCGACTATAGAGAGTGAAGCGAGCGAAGACGCTCGCCCTACCCGACAGCCCAGGAGTGTGAATGATGCAGAGGACCACAAGAACCGCGACAAAGTGCTATGCGATAACCACCGCTCTGATTCTTGTCGTCGCAGGAGGCTCCTTACGGGCAGCAGCCGACCGCAACACATCCTGCCCGTATTTCGAGATACATGTCGTGGACCGCCAGACGGGTCGCGGCGTGCCACTGGTCGAATTGAAGACCACCAATAACATCCGCTACTACACCGACAGCAACGGGATCGTCGCGTTTTGTGAGCCGGGTCTGATGGATCGAGAGGTCTTCTTCCACGTCAGGAGCCACGGCTACGAATTCCCCAAAGACGGCTTCGGATACCGGGGCGTGCGGCTCAAGACCACACCCGGCACGACCGCGACGATCCGGATTGACCGCGTCAACATCGCCGAGCGGCTCTACCGCGTCACCGGTCAGGGCATCTATCGCGACAGCATCCTGGTCGACTGCCTGGTCCCACTGAAGAACCCCGTCCTCAACGGCCAGGTAACAGGACAGGATTCCGTATACACGTGCCTCTATCATGGCCGGCTGTTCTGGATGTGGGGCGATACGGGCAGACCCTCATACCCGCTGGGGCATTTCGGCACGGCCGCTGCCCTCTCGGAGCTTCCCGACAATGGTGGTCTCGATCCGAGCGTGGGAGTGGACCTTGACTACTACATCGACAATAGCGGCTTCAGCCGGCCGGTCGCGAAGATGAGCGAGCCTGGCATGGTCTGGCTCGATGGCTTGCTCACGGTTCAGAACCCGGCCGGACAACAACGGATGATCGCTCGCTTCACTCGGATGAAGGACCTCGGCCATGCCTACGAACAAGGCTTGATGCTCTTCAACGACCGGACCGAATCGTTCGAACCGATCGTCCGTTCACCATCATGCCTCCTTCCTCACACCGATCCCGGACACGCCTTTCCCGTTCGCTTGAAGGACCAGGACTATTACTACTTCGCGGTCCAGTTTCCGCTAACCGTCCGCATGCGCGTCAAGGCCCAGTGGGCCGATGTGACTGATCCGAACCGTTATGAGGCCTTTACCGCGCTGGAGGCCGGAGGCTCTGAACCAGGTCAAGCGTATCGCTGGGTCCGACTGACGGACCTGATGAACAATGACACGTCGAAGAGAGCCTCGGTCATCGAGGCCCTGAAGAAGGAGAAGGAGCCGACCTGGCTCTACGACGTCGAGTCAGGCCAGCGCGTCTCGCCGCACGGAGGCAGCGTCCACTTCAACGCCTACCGCCAGCGGTGGATCATGATCGTCGTGCAGGTCCACGGGGACAGCTCCTACCTGGGCGAGGTCTGGTACGCCGAGGCCGACACGCCGACGGGCCCCTGGGCCTACGCCCGCAAGATCGTGACGCACGACAAGTACTCGTTCTACAACCCCAAGCAGCACCCGCTCTTCGACCAGGACGGCGGGCGGACGATCTACTTCGAGGGCACGTATTCGCACACCTTCTCCGGCTCCGAAGAGACCGCGACGCCCCGTTACGACTACAACCAGATCATGTACCGCCTGAACCTCGACGATCCGCGATTGACCTTGCCCGTCCCGGTGTATCACCTGCAAGGCAACACCTACCGATTGGGGAGGGAAGGTGTGGCATCGATCCCCTTCTTTGCCGTAGAGCCGGATCGTGCGGGCGGCGATCTGATCGCGGTCTATGCGCAGAACGGACCCGCCGCACATCTGACCACGGACCGTCCCGAGGAATCGGCCACACCGCTGTTTCTCGCGATGCCACCAACCGAAAGCGCCAGCGACAATGCCTGTGTGGTCGATCTCTATGAGTACAGCAACGCCGAATCCGGACAGGTTCTTTACAAGACCGATCCGCAGTGGCACGAAGCGGGCTGGAAGCGCGCCGACAAACCGCTGTGCCGCGTCTGGAAAACCCCGCCGGGACCGTTGCTGCTCGATCCTCAGGCCGGCCCTGCGGGCGTTCCATGAAATGTGGCTCATTTCGGATCGCGCGATGTCACGGCCTGCGTCAATCGGCTCAAGGCTTCGTTCTCCATGTCGCGGCCGTCGATACGGGTGTCGTTCCAACTGACGATCAGATCCAGGCTCGGCACGACGACCATGGCGCGTTTGCCGCCGTGGCCGAAGCACCCATAGGCGTCGGTCGGCGCATCGGGCCAGTGCCGCTTGCCTTCGCGATCGATCCCGTTGATCCACCACAGCCAGCTATAACTGCCCATGTGGTCCGTCTGGTTGTCGGGGATCTGCCGCGAGCCGATGGACCGTTGGCCGCCGATCATCTCGGCGGCCTTGTCGCCCGCCCTCGGAATCGAGTTGGGCACGGGGCTTGTCACCGCCATCTTCACCAGGTCGCCGCGCAGAAGCTGCCCGTCCTTCCACTTGCCGCCTCGCAGGTACAGCAATCCGAACCGTGCGAAGTCGCGGGGCGAGATCGCCGCTCGGCCTGGGCGATCCTCGGTCCCGAAGGCCATGAAACTCGGATCGTCCTGACAACCGATCCGGTCCGTCAGTTGTGCATGCAGCACCTGGTCGTCGACAGTCTCGTGCGTCGCGCCGTAGACCTTGATGAACAGCGTGTCAAACAGCAGCGCCATCTGCCAGTCGTTATAGGCGTAGGCCGTGCCGGGCTCCTCGACCAGGCCGTAACACGAAATCTGGTTGGCCATGTG
>CAZNSM010000136.1:0-13325 GCA_964575615.1 uncultured Pirellulales bacterium
GTGCCGATGCCGCCGCGTCCTGTCCGGCCGGGGCCGCCGTGATGGCCCGGACCGCTGACGCCGGGGCGACCTGCCCCATGAAAGCCGCAGCCGCAACAGGCAATTGCAGTGGAGGTCAATGCCCCGCAGCCAAGTGAGCCGGACGCGACCTGCGAGCGCAGGGTTTAGCGCAAACACGCAACGACAAACACGGATTCTGGTCAGCCAGCTCTCTCGACCGAGCCCCAAAGCCCGGCCGGGAAGCTGGCTTTTTTAATGCGCCCAAGCCCGCCCTGCGAGAATTCGTGTGTTCCTCCCGAATACGTTCAATTCTCGCGCGTTGACGGCTGTATCTCTATCCAATAGACTCTCTCGGTCTGCCCAGCGCCTGCGAAGACGAATCGGAATGAAACGTATGTGCCATGAGTCGTTCGTTTGGCAGCACGCCCCGCGCATCGAATGTGCATGGCGTGCGGGAGTGCATCACCGATGAGAGAGATAGTACGCGGCTTCTCACGCTTTCTGCGGGAGCTTCACCCCGTGCGCCTGGTGACGTTGGGATACCTCTCATACGTCCTCGTGGGGTGGATTCTCCTGGCTCTCCCTTTCGCGCACGCCACCGAGCGCATATCTGCTCTCGATGCCCTGTTCACGGCCACATCTGCGATGTCCACCACCGGTCTTGCGACGGCCAGCACCGGCAAGGACTTCACGATCTTCGGCCAGGCCGTGATCCTCATTCTCATCCAGCTCGGCGGTATCGGCTATATGACGTTCGGCTCCTTTGTCATCCTCTCAAGAAGCCAGACTTTGTCGGAGCGTCGGCAGATCATCGGATCGACCGTATTCAACCTGCCGCAGGAATTCCGCATCGACAAGTTCATCCGAAGTGTCGCCGTCTTCACGTTTGTGACGGAAGTGGTCGGGGCCGTGGCCCTGTTCGCGGTCTTCTCACGCCTCGATATGCCCGACGCCTTGTGGTCGGCTGTCTTTCACAGCGTGTCGGCCTTCTGCACGGCCGGCTTCAGTCTGTACGACAGCAGCTTTGAACAGCTCCGCACCAACGTGGCCGTCAATGTCATCTTGGCGGTTCTGAGCTACCTCGGAGCGATCGGATTCATCGTGTTCGTTGACGTGTGGCGTCGTCTGATCGGCAAGACGTCGGCGTTCACTCTGACCAGTCGCGTCATCCTGGTCACCACCGCGTGGATCAGCGTCGTCGGTACAGTCCTGTTTTTCGTCGGGGAACCTTCGATTCAAACGCTGCCTGTTCACGACCGGCTCGTCACCGCGATGTTCCAGGTGATGACCTCCGTGACGACCGTCGGTTTCAATACCGTGCCCATCGCTCAACTGTCCCAGGCCTCTCTGTTTCTGGTCGTCATGCTGATGGTTGTCGGCGCATCCCCGTCGGGTACGGGAGGTGGACTGAAGACCACGACTGTGTCGGCGGTCTTCGGCGTGATTCGCAGCGCGCTGACCCGGCGCGCAAAGGTCATGTTTTGGGGGCGCACCATTCCCGAGGAGCGCATCTGGGCGGCCATGGCCACACTCGGATTCTACAGCGTTTCGTTGATCCTCGGCTGCTATCTGCTTGCTCTGACCGAGAGCTTCCCTTTCGAAGGGCTGCTCTTCGAGGCGGCTTCGGCCCTTGGGACCGTCGGACTGAGCACCGGGATCACCGCGGACCTGACGCCCATCGGAAAACTCATTGTCACCGCGATGATGTTCATCGGGCGGCTGGGTCCCTTGGCGTTCGGCATAGCGCTGTTTCTTCCGTCCGCCGAGAAGGAGAAGAAGGAGCGCGACGATCTGGCCCTCTGAAGGGAGGGACGCACGGACGCACCACGTTTCGTGCGTAGCCAAGCTGTGTGGCGGTCATGTGTGGCAGCCTCAATCCCGATGTAGATCGGGATTGGGGATGGTTCCCGGCATTGGCAAGCATCTGGAATCGGCAGGATCGCCCGGTCCACCATCCCCAAGGCGCTACTCCATTCGACTTCGCTCGGGACAGGCTTTGAGGCTGCCACACGCCGTGTGGTCGGGGGGCCATCAAAGCGGTACACGATCCTGTGGGGGGGACACGGGTCAGGAACGGCCTTGTGGAAGGGGGGTGGTGTGGTAGAATCGTGGGGACGGCCCGCGGCGGCCGGCGGGAAGCGATCTGAGAAAGGCAGGATGAGAATGAGAGCAACGGATGCCAGGGGCACCAGATGTGCGTGTCACCTCGCCGCATCGATCTGTCTGCTGCTGTGCGCGACCGTCCCGGGCGCGGAAGTGGCGGGGCCGATCCAGGTCAGTCCGAACGGCCGGTACTTCGTCGACCAGGAAGGCGAGCCGTTCTTCTGGCTGGGTGACACCGCCTGGCCGCTCTTCGTCAAGTACGGCAAGAACCAGGCCGAGGCGTACCTGAAGAACCGCAGCGCCAAGGGCTTCACGGTCATCCAGGGCGTGCTGGTGTGGAGCCAGGGGACGGGCGCCGAATCCCGCAGTCCCGGCGCCAATCCCAGCGGGGACAAGCCGTGGATCGACGACGACCCGGCCCGGCCCAACGACTCGTTCTTCCGTCACGTGGACTACCTCGTCGAGTTCGCGCGCCAGCAGGGCCTGGTCCTGGCGATCCTGCCGGCGTGGGGCTATTACGTCAACGACACGCAGGTCATCAACCTTCAGAACGCCCGCGTGTACGGGCGCTGGCTGGGGTCGCGGTATCGCCGGGCGGCCAACATCGTGTGGGTCAATGGCGGCGACCGCATCGCGACCGGCTTCGAGGACGTCTGGCGCGAGCTGGCGCTCGGGCTGCGCGAGGGCGACGGCGGAGCGCATCTGATCACGTACCATCCGTGCGGTTGGCGCTCCAGCTCGCAATATTTCCACACCGACGACTGGCTGGACTTCAACATGATCGAGACGTGGACCGCCTGGCCGAAGATTCATCCGGCGGTGCTGGCCGACGTCGTGCGGACGCCGGTCAAGCCCGTGGTGCTGGGCGAGCCGGCGTATGAGAATGGGCCGGAATACCCCCTGGGCCCGATCACGCCGCTGATCGTGCGCCGCCAGGCGTGGTGGACCGTGACCGCCGGCGGCTTCTTCACCTACGGGCAGGACCAGATGTGGCGCATGCACGAGGGGTGGGACGAGACCTTCGACACGCCCGGCGCCGGCCACGTGTGCCTGATGAAGGAGATCCTGGCCGGCCTGCCCTGGTGGGAGTTCACGCCGGACCAGGGGGTCTTCGACACGGGCGTCTCCAGCGAACGCACGCTCAACACCGCCATGCGATCGCCCGACGGCGACCGCGTCCTCGTCTATCTGTCGTCACAGTGCAGCGTTTCCATCCACCTGGACAAGATCGCCGCCGCGCAGGCCAGGGCCACGTTCATCAACCCGGCCACCGGCGAGCGGCGCAAGGCCGGAACCTATCGCACCGGCAATCTCAACGGCAAGACGTTCCCCGACGGCCAGACCCAGTTCTTCACGACGCCGGGCCATTGGGAGGACGCGGTGCTCCTGCTGGAAGCGACGGAGCAAAGGGCCAGGTAGAGGACATGTGTTGCAGCATTGAGGCAGACGAATGAACCGTCAACGTACAAGTTATGCAGCCGAAGGAATGGGACAAGACATGAACACTTGTGGTAAGAGTGCGTCGATCTCCGTGACCGTGGCGATGCTCGTCGCGCTGTCGTTTCTGTCGATCTTGATGGCGTCCTGTCGGACGACGGACTACTCCGGCTCCGAACCGGTGGGCGAGGTGGGGCCGGAACGCTATGTCACGCCGGTGCATCAGGTGCTCACGCCGACCGGCGTCCAGGTGGACCTGCCGGGCATGCGGCCGCAGGCGGTGGCCCTGAGTCCGGACGGCCGCCTGCTCGCCACCTCCGGCAAGACGCAGCAACTGGTGCTGATCGATCCGCAGAGCGGCGCGATCGAGGACCGCATCGCCTTGCCTTCAGGCCAGGCCCTGGACCTGAACGACGTCTCCAGCCACATTCTCAAGCCCGACACCTCGGGCCAGCTCAGCTACACGGGGCTGATTTTCAGTCCCGATGGATCGCGCATCTACCTGTCCAACGTCGATGGCGACGTCAAGGTGTTCGGCGTTGAGGCCGACGGGCAGGTTCGCGGCCTGCCTCCGATCGCCTTGCCGCCGGCCAATGCGCCGTGGCGCAAGGAGGAAATTCCGGCGGGCCTGGTGATCTCCCGCGACGGGCGGCGGCTCTACGTCGCATTGAACCTGTCCAACCGCCTGGCGGAGATCGACACGACTACCGGCAGCGTGCTGCGGCTGTGGCCGGTGGGCGTGGCGCCCTATGACGTGGTTCTGGTCGGCGAGAAGGCGTACGTGAGCAACTGGGGCGGCCGCGTCCCCGACGAAGACAGTCTCACCGGGCCGGCGGGGCAGGGCACGAAGGTGCGCGTCGATCCGGTGCGTCACATCGCCAGCGAAGGTTCGGTCTCCATCGTGCCTCTGGCGCAGGAGGCGCCCGTCCGCGAGATCCTGGTGGGCCTGCACTCTTGCGGCATGGCGCTTTCGCCCAACGGCCGCTACGTCGTCATCGCCAATGCCGGCAGTGACACGCTCAGCGTGATCGACACGCGCACCGACAGCGTGGCCGAAACCATCTGGGCCAAGCCCAGTCCCGCCGATCTGTTCGGCGCCAGTCCCAATGCCCTGGCGTTCGATCCCTCGGGCCGGATGCTCTACGTCGCCAACGGCACGCAGAACGCCGTCGCGGTGTTCCGCTTCCACCCCGACGAATCCAAACTCATGGGCCTGATCCCCGTGGGGTGGTTCCCCGGCGCAATCGCCTACGACCGGATGCGCAATCAGTTGGTCGTCGCCAACATCAAAGGCGTCGGCTCGACCCGCGGGCTTACCGAGTCCCACGCCGACGAATACAACAGCCGGCAGTACCATGGGACACTGTCTTTGGTTCCCGTTCCGAAGCCCAGAGAGCTGCCGGTGCTGACGCAGCGCGTGCTCGACAACTACCGCTATCCTCTGCTGAAGGAAGCCGGCCGCAAGGCCCGCGCGAACCAGCCGCCGCGACCGGTGCCGGAACGGGTCGGCGAGCCGTCCGTGTTCGAGCACGTGGTCTACATCATCAAGGAGAATCGGACCTACGACCAGGTGATGGGCGACGTGGCCGAGGGCAACGGCGATCCGTCGCTGTGCATCTTCGGCGAACGCGTCACGCCCAACCAGCACAAGATGGTGCGCGAGTTTGTGTTGCTGGACAACACCTACTGCTCGGGCATTCTCAGCGCCGACGGCCATCAGTGGTCCGACACCGCCTTCGCCACCGACTACATGGAAAAATCCTTCGCCGGCTTTCCGCGCAGCTATCCCGACGGCATGGAAGACAGCGACGTCGATGCGCTGGCCTACGCTCCCTCCGGATTCATCTGGGACAACGCCGTCGCACAGGGCAAGTCGCTGCGCGTCTACGGCGAGTTCGCCATCACGGAAACGTCGTGGGCCGTTCCCGGCAAGACGGGCAAGCCGACGTTCCTCGACTACTATCGGGATTTCGTCGAGCAGACCGGCCGGATCGACATTCGCAGCCGGCCCGCCATCGAATCGCTGCGGCCCTACCTCAACATGCGGACGGTCGGCTGGGACATGGACATCCCCGATGTCTTCCGCGCGGCGCAGTTCATCAAAGAGCTGCGTGAATATGAGCGCACGGGTACGCTGCCCAACCTGATCATCATCTGCCTGCCCAACGACCACACCTCCGGCACGCGAGCGGGCGCGCCGACGCCTGCCGCCCAGGTGGCCGACAACGATCTGGCCTTCGGGCAGATCGTCGAGGCGATCAGCCGCAGCGCGTTCTGGCCCAAAACCTGCATCTTCGCCATCGAGGACGATCCGCAGGCCGGCTGGGACCACGTCAGCGGCTATCGCACCACCGCCTACGTCGTCAGTCCCTACACGAAGCGCGGCGCCGTCGTGAGCACGCAGTACAACACCACGAGCATTCTCCGCACGATCGAGCTGATGCTGGGACTGCCGCCGATGAATCAGATCGACGCCACTGCCACGCCGATGAGCGACTGCTTCACCGAGACGCCGGACTTTGCGCCCTTTATCGCGGTGCCCACCAATATCCCGCTGGACGAGATGAACCCGAATCCCAAGGCGATTTCGAACGCGCTGCTCCGCCGCAACGCCCTGACCTCCGCAAAGCTGCCGCTGGACCAGATCGACCGCTGCCCCGAGGACCTGCTGAATCGGATTCTCTGGCACGCGATGCGCGGCCCGGATGAACCGTATCCGCAATGGGCCGTGATAACCGGCCTCGAAGAGGACGAAGACGACCGCGACTGAAACCGCCCCGCACGAGATTGAAATCCGGGGCCACTGAGAGAGGCGCCAATCGTACCCGGGCACCTTTGATTCGCCGGGGTGCCAGTTCTTTTCCACATCCTGTTGAGGCGAGGGTAGAGAAATGAAAATGCTATCGACATCGCTGTTGGTCCGGTTGACCGCCATTGTCGGCGTGGTCGGGTTTGTCATGCTGATCGCGTTGCCGGGGCTGCGACAGGCCCAGGCGGCTGACGCGCCAGCCCCGCGTGCGACGGTCGGCGCCTACTACTTTGACGGCTGGGCGGGCAGACACCGGCTGGCCGACACGGAAGCGTGGGCCAAGGACGCTCCGACGCACCTTACCAAACGGATGCTCGATGAGTTCCCTGACCGCGAGCCCATCTGGGGCTGGCGAGACGACAGGCTGGAGACTGTGGAACAACAGATTGACTTGGCCGCCGATCATGGAATCGCGTTCTTTGCCTTCTGCTGGTATTGGCATCCGACGCAAGAGCAGATCGACGAGGATCCCAAGCACACCGGATTGAATCTGTTTCTCAGAGCGAGGAACAGCGACCGCATGAAGTTCTGTCTCCTGGTCGCCAACCACGAGGGCTTCCTGATCGGGAGCACGGAGAACTGGGGGAAGACGGCCGAAGGGTGGATGCCCTACTTCAAGGACAAGCGGCCGTGGGAAGGACCCTCCGGGCTGAACCAGAAGCCGGGATGGTATTTCCCCGATCGCACACCGGCCGCCTTTGGGCTGTTCCTGAAGTCTGCCATCGATTGGATGGACGCGCACCCGGAGCAGACAACGAAAGAGCGGCTGGTCCTTGTGTATGCCTGGAACGAGTTCGGTGAGGGCGGCTACATCGCACCGACCCAGGGTGATCCGGATGGCCGGTACCTCAAGGCGCTCAAGTCCGTCGTCCTGCGATAGGGTCCTGCCGCTGCGTTCCTCGATGCCGGCGGCGCGCCCGCGAAACCGCGTGGCGTGGAGTGATCGCCAATCGTACCTGGTGCCTTTGATTGCTCTATTGGCTTGCAAGCGACCGTCCCTTGGCCTACCATAGCGTTGCGGACTTCTACTGTGTGCCTTCTCTGAGGGGCCTTTTGCGGCCCGGGGAGGGCCGGCTCTACCGGCCATGCCGGAGACGGGAAGACCGATCGCCGTTGAAGGGGACAGAAGATGGCGCGTGAAGGCTTTACCCTCCTTGAGCTCCTGGTCGTGATGTCCATCATCCTCGTGCTGTTGAGTATCTCTTTGCCTTGTCTTCTCCGCGCCAAGGACAGCGCTCTGCAATTGGTGGCTATGGAAGTCGAGGTCAATGAAGAGGGGAAGGTCTCCCTGGAAATCAACGACCGTTCCAATCGAAAACCAACCGATGACATCTACATGATCAAGATCGACCGCCCGGCGAAGTCCCACGTCCGCCTGAAGAGACCTCTTCCTTCGGGGATGAAGCTGAGAAGGAAAGACGGGCACGATTACATCCTGTGGAGACCCAGGACGGAGCACATTGGCATGCACTCTATCACCGTTGTTCTTGACGGCGAAGAAGCTTCTGAAGAAGAGATCACGGTTTATGTGTACAACAAGAAGCTTCTGGAAGCCCAGCGCGAGGACAAGAAGGACCCGCCCTAACGCTGACGGCAGGGATATCGAAGCCGTGCCTTTGGCTGGCGAACCGGGAGGTACGGCGGAGAATCAGAGGGGCCAGGTACGTATGCCGTGAAGTCAAGCGGTTTTCTCGCGGCGCTTCGCGTTTGAAGCCGCCCGCGCACAGAGAGTCGTCTGCTGTCAGCATCGGGTCCCCGGGCGCGAGGGGCCGTGACGGCTTTATACCCGACTGCTGTACTCTGGATTGTCTGACAGGGCCATGCCGGACAAGTCACATGCGGTTGACAGCGACGGATGCGTATCGTAAAGTATCGAGTCGGCTGCCCGGGTGTTCTCTGAATCGTGCTGTGCTGGTGATATCAGCCGTCGAATGCCTCATACTCCCTTGCGGCGATTGTCAGGTCCGGACCGCGACCACAGGCTGCAAGATACGGTGACACACGGAAATGGTTCCTGGCGAAAGACACGGTCACGAGCAATGAGTGATTTCCTGATAAGCCTGGTTCCGAAGTCTTCGGCTCGCAGTCCCTTGGAGGTGTTGACGATTCTCCACGGCGCCCGGCAGCCGCAGGGGGAGTCCTTCACGTTCCCGTGGGGGGGCCTGGCAGTGTGGCACGAGCCCCTCGTGCGCGGCCGCAACATCGTGGCCCAAGGCGACCGCGTCTGCGCCTGGGTCGGCGACCTGCTCCTGGGCGACCGGGAGGCACGCCCCGAGGAACTCGCCGGACACCTGGACCGATTGTCACGTCGGCACGGAGCGAACGGACTCACGAAAGACCCGTTCTTCGATCGCCTGAATGGCACCTTCGCCATCGTTTTCGCCGACAGCGAGGGCGTCAGCCTCATCACGGATCCGCTCAACGCGGTGCCGGTCTACTTCGCCCTGGACGACGCCGGCACAGTCGTGGCCGCCGGCACGCACGCCGATGTCGTGGCCGCCTTCGCGGGTCCCGGCTGTTCGCTCGACCTGGCCTCCGCGGGCGAGTTCCTCAACCGGGGCACGCCCATGTTCCCGCATACGATGCACACGCACGTGAAGGAATTTGCGCCCGGCTCGTTCCACCGTCTGACCGTCGCGCCGCCGTCCCTGGTTGACGTTCGCAGTCAGGTGTACTGGTCCCCGCCCCCGGAAGATCGGAACGGCTGCAGCAAAGAGCAGTTCGCCCGCGAGTTGACCGATGCCTTGCGTGCGGCTGTGAGCCGGCGGTGTCACGGACATCGGGTGGCCGTCAAGCTCAGCGGCGGGCTCGATTCGCGCGTCATCCTCGCCGCGGTTCCTCATTCCGTGGAGTGTTTCACAGTGACGTTTTGCGACGAACTCAACCGCGAGGCGGTGACGGCGCGCCGCGTCGCCCGAGCGTACGCGCGACCCTGGGCTCCTCTGTTCCGCGAAGACGAGTACATCGCCAACCATTTCGTACGGGCGGTACGGCTCAGCGGTTGCGAGCATGAGTGGTTGCATGCGCACGGGGCCGGTCTGGCGTCCGCGATTCTCCAGAACGATGTCACCTGCGTATTGGACGGCCAGTGGTCCAACGCCTTCCTGCGGTTGTATTTCGCCGGTGACCTGGCACGAATCCGGCGGCTCGGCGGCCTGCTGCCACCCCGGTACGAGAAGGTGGCCTTCGATTACGCCGGTCAGATCGGATGCTTCTGCGCGCGGTATCTTGCGGCGGGCGTCCTCGAACGGATGCGGTCGCGGCGGCAGGAGTTCTGCGAGCACCAGCACGATCCCGGCCGCTCCAGCTTCGCCGAGTGGCTCGACAACTATCCGCTCACCCAGGAGGCGCCGCTGTCGACCTGGCTCGTCGAACGAAGGCTGATGCCGCTGCGCATGGTCTATCTCGATCGGCACGTGATCGAACTGGGTTATCGCTGTCCGCTGCGGTTCAAGTGGAAGGACAGCCTCTTCACGCTGGCCACGCTGCCGATCCTTGGCCCGGGCCGGCGTATCCCCGACGCCAACGACGGGGTCCGACCGGGCAGCGGCCATGTCACCCGCCTCGCGCAGCGGGCCGTACGCAAAATGCAGGACGGCGCCGCCGACGTCCTGGCCGCCCTCGGCCGCCGTCGGGCCGTGCACCACTCCTGGCATGACTATCAGCGGTACTGGCAGGAAAGCAGGGGACTCGCCGCCCTCGTTGAGCAATACGGCCCCAACCTTGATCCGCTGGACGGCGTCCTGTTCAACGCGCGGCCCCGCGATCTGCTGCGCTGCCAGGAGTTGCCCTGGTCCTGCGGATTCCGGATGCTCCAGTTGGCTGTCTGGCTGGCCACCTCCCGCGACTATCGCCCATCGGCGCGCCTGGCCGCGCCTCACGAAGCGACGAGCGCGTAGGGCGCCGTCTCCAGTTTGTTCGGTCCGCCCACGGCCATTTCATCTGCCTGCGCGTCCGCCCCGATGTTGTTGCTACGCGGGCAGGAATCCAACTCGGCTCTTTACATCACAAGGGCTTTCGCGTAGACTATGGGCATGAACTGGGCAGATCACATCACGGTGGACCCGCAGATATGCCACGGCAAAGCGTGCATCAAGGGCACGCGGATCATGGTCTCGGTCATCCTGGACAACCTGGCGGACGGCCAGAGCGTCGAGCAGATCGTCGCCAACTATCCGGCCCTGACGCCGGAGAGCGTGCGAGCTGCCATCGCCTACGCGGCCGAGCTGTCCCACGAGCGAATCCTCAGCCTGCCGGCATAGGGACTACGTCATGCGGTTCAAGACGGACGAAAACATCCCCACCGAGGCCGTTGACCTTTTGCGAGCTGCCGGTCACGACGCCGTGAGTGTCTTCGACCAGTCCCTGGGCGGCCACGCGGACAGCCGGATCGCTTCTGTCTGCCAACAAGAAGACCGGGCCCTTGTCACGCTCGATACCGACTTCGCCGATATCCGCACCTATCCCCCTGCGGACTATCCCGGCCTGCTTGTCGTGCGACTGACGAAACAGAGCGCCTCGGAGGTCGTTCGAGTGACGCGCCAACTGCTGGACGTGCTGCAGACCGCCGATTGTCGCGGCCGATTGTGGATCGTCGAGCCCCGGCGAATCCGCGTTCGCAGTTAGCCCGGACCACGACACCGTCCCCCGTCGCCCGTCGCTCGCCGGAGAAGCGTTAGAGCGTAGAAGCGGAGATGCGTGAATGCGTTCTCTATCTCCCTCCGGCCTCGAGCCCCTCCCAATAGTCAATAATCAATCATCAATAGTCAATCCCAAGGGACACGTCGTGTGCGGCCAGGGCCGCCGCCGAAACGGCAGTGGCATCTCCCGCCGGGACTCGGTTACAATGGCCGCCGGAAGGACACGAACACGATTCGGGTAAGGAGTCGAGCGATGCGAATTGCCGTTGTCGGCGCCGGCGCGATGGCGGGACTCTACGGCGCGTTCCTGGCCCGCGCGGGCTGCGACGTCCACTTCCTGATGCGGCGGGACTACGACGCCGTCCGAGCCTCCGGCCTGACCGTCAAGAGCTGGCAGGGCGACTTCCATCTCGACCGCGTGAACTGCTACCGCCGGCCTGAAGACATCGGCGTTGCGGACCTCGTCTTCATCGGCCTCAAGACCACCGCCAACGCGCACTATCAGGAACTGGTCGGTCCGCTGGTGGGCCCGGACACGCGGGTCCTCACCGCCCAGAACGGCCTGGGCAACGAGGAGCGCCTGGCCGAGCTGTTCGGCGCCGAGCGCATCGCCGGAGGGCTGGCCTTCTTGTGCTCCAATCGCGCTGCGCCCGGCGTGATCCACCACCTCGACTACGGCTTCTTTCAGACCGGCAACTTCCAGCGTTCGCCCGACGACACGCTGCGCACGTTCGCGGGCATGATGCGGGACGCCGGCGTCGAGTGCACCATCGCCGACGATCTGGCCCTGGCCCGATGGAAAAAGCTCATCTGGAATGTCCCCTTTAACGGCCTGTCCGCGCTGCTGGACCTGACCGTCGACAAGATCATGGCGAATCCCGACCTGCGCGGGCGGGCCTGGCGGCTGATGAAGGAGGTCCAGGCTGCCGCCGGGGCCGATGGCCTGCGCATCGACGATGCTTTCCTCGACCACATGATGGACCTGACGGTGAAGATGAAGCCCTATTACACGTCGATGCACCTCGACCGCCGCAACGGTCGTCCGATGGAGACCGAAGCCATCATCGGCGAACCCCTCCGCCGCGGCCGCCGCCACGCCTTGGCCCTGCCTGAAATGCAAACCCTCTACGCCGCCCTGCGGCAAATCGGCCCAGCCTCGTGACCCGTGCCACGTCGGAGCGTAGAAGCGTAAATGCGTTGTCCCTCCGGCCTCCAGCCCATGGCCTCCGGCCTGGCATACGCCGTCCCTCGTCGTTCGTAGTGACCCGCCTTCGGCGGGTTACCCCGCGTCCACCGTCAGGAGGGCAAAGCTCTGATGGGAACCAACCCGAGCGCCGTCGCGACCCGGGGACATGGGCGACGTTGTGGGTACCCAGCGTCGCCTTCCCTCTCCCATGTTCCTGGTCCAAGGCGAAAAATCCCAGGGGCCTGGGGACAGAGAGGCTGTGAAAGAATTCAAATTATGACAGCACCTCCATTTTATCTCTTTGACGAAGTCGGGCTTCGTTTATTCGGTAGCTCGCAACCTGCTCCGACGTACCCGAGCGTCCGTCGCGTCTCCTGCTATCCTATTTCATCGTCACGGTGGCAATCTGTACCCTTCCTTGATTCTCACGGGCTCAACAACACCCGGCCGAAGTGCATCAGGTTGTACGCCAGCGCAGACCACAGCACCACGCAGCGGACCTTGCCAAGCCCACGCACCAGGAACGGGCCCAACCCCCGATACGCCCGCAAATCCGCGTTGACCGTCTCGCTGGTCGAAGCCCGTTCCTTATAGATCGTCTTGGCATCCCCGCTCGCCATGCGGGTCCGCCAGGCCGCGATCTCGCGGCTGTCGGTCTCACGCACCCGATACGGGTCGGTGTCCTTGCGGGATTGCTGCGGCGGAGCGTACACCTTCACCCCGGCTTTCTCCGCTCGCTCGATCTGCTCGAGCTTCACGAATCCCCCATCCATCAAATGGTCTTTTACGATACCTCCGGTCCGCTCCTGGACCTGTTCCCGCAGCGGCTCACTTTGCGCCTTGTCCGTGCCTTCCGTCGTCACGGCCACTTCCACGATGGCCCGAGATTCCGTATCCGCAACTATCTGCACATTGTACGCCGGACGAAAACCGCCATCCGGCATCTTCATCACACGCGCTTCGCTGTCGGTCGTGGAGACCCGCGGTTCGCTACGCTTGTCCCGCTGATTGTCCCGCGCACGGGCCTTGACCTTCTTGATCTCCTCCAAGGCCTCGATCGCCTTGTTCACTCGATCCAGCCGCTCGCGCGCCGCCCGTTCCCGAGCGGCCAACCGGCGGGCATTGCGATCCGTACCGGCGGGGGCTTCCC
>CAZNSM010000137.1:0-4235 GCA_964575615.1 uncultured Pirellulales bacterium
GTGCCGACGGCGGTCGGGTCGTCGCGGTTTGGCTTCATGTCGTACGTGACGCTCTTGCCCTCGGCGATCACGGCGGCGACCGCGTTCTCCAGCCTGTCGGCCTCGGCGGTCTTGCCGAGGTGGCGAAGCATCAGGACGCCGCTGAGGATCAGGGCCGTCGGGTTGACCTTGTTCTGGCCTTTGTACTTCGGAGCGCTGCCGTGCGTGGCCTCGAAGATCGCGGCCTTGAGGCCGATATTGGCGCCCGGCGCGACGCCCAGCCCGCCGACCAGCCCGGCGCAGAGGTCGCTGAGGATGTCGCCGTAGAGGTTGGGCAGCACGATCACGTCGTACAGCTCCGGCTTCTGGACCAGTTGCATGCACATGTTGTCGACGATGCGGTCCTCGAACTCGATGTCGGGAAAGTCCCTGGCGACCTGGCGGCTCACTTCGAGCCAGAGCCCGTCGGAGAACTTCATGATATTGGCCTTGTGTACGCTGGTGACCTTCCGGCGGCCCATCTTGCGGGCGTAGTCGAAGGCGTACCGCACGATGCGTTCGGTCCCGGCCACGGAGATCGGTTTGATGCTTATGCCCGCGTCCGGCTTGATCTGCCGCTTGCTGCGCTGGTTGAGCCAGCCGATCAGTTCGAGCGTGTCATCCTTGCCCTTCTCGAATTCGATGCCGGCGTACAGGTCTTCGGTGTTCTCGCGGACGATCACCAGGTCGATGTCCGAATACCGGCTTCGCACGCCCTTGTAGCTCTTACAGGGCCGCAGGCATGCGTACAAATCGAACGCCTGACGCAGGTGCACGTTGATGCTGCGGAATCCCGTGCCGACGGGCGTGGTGATGGGGGCCTTCAGCGCGATGCCGTTGCGCCGGATGGACTCGACCGTTGCCTCCGGCAGGGGGGTGCCTTCGCGTTCCATGACATCCAGACCCGCCTGGGCCAAGTCCCACTTGATGCCCGCGCCGGTGGCGTCGATGCATCGACGCGTCGCTTCGGCGATCTCCGGCCCGATTCCGTCCCCGCTGATCAGTGTCACATTCGTCATTCGCGCGTACTCCTAATAGGTCATAAAGGCCGCCATCCTACCGGCAATCGCGGCCCCGGTCAACCTTCGGGTGTGGCCAGCGGGCATGACCGTTTCTGTGCTGCTCGGTCGCCCACACAGCGGAAGCGCGAATAACGTAGGGGCGAATAATCATTCGCCCCTACCAGGCCGAATCTCGAAGCAAGCCCGAATAACCCAGAATCCAAGCTCGAAACACGGAGGTCATCACGCGCAGCGCGGCCCTGCCCCTGCAGCGCGGTGCGAATTCGGAGCATTTGGACTTCGTGCTTTGAACTTGTTTCGAGTTTCGTGCTTCGGATTTCGAGCTTGTCCTCGCCGGCCATGAATCGGCGCCCGCCAGTGTGGGTCTGGCCGAGCCGGATCGCAAGAACGGTCATGCACCCTGTGGGCGGATTCTCCTTTGACGCGGGCCGAATGCGAGGTAAGATGAACGTCGGCCGCCAAGGGGTCTTTCGAGGCGGGCAGAGACCTCGCATTGACAGGAGAGAGTCATGAAAAGCACAGCCCTGTTCGTCTCGTTGATCCTCATCGTTGTCGCCACGACGGTTCACGCCAAGCTCGTCGCCTGCGTCGGCGACAGCATCACCTATGGATCGGGCATCTCGGACCGGTTGCGCGACGGCTATCCGGCCCAGTTGGAACGGATGCTCAAGGAGTTCGACCCGGCATGGGAGGTCGAGAATTTCGGCGTCAGCGGCGCGACCCTGCTGAGCAAAGGCGACTTGCCCTACATCCGGCAGAGCGCCTACCAGAACGCGCGGGCGAGCAATCCGGACATCGTCATCATCAAGCTGGGCACCAACGACTCGAAGCCGCACAACTGGGTCTATGCCAACGAGTATGTCCCCGACTACATCGCGATGATCGAGGCGTTCCGGGCGCTGCCGAGCGCGCCGACGGTGTGGATCTGCAAGCCGGTGCCTGCCTTCTACCTGAATTTCAGCATCCGCCCGGAGGTGATCCGCGACGAGATCCTCCCGATGATCGACGAGATTTCACTTCAAACCGGTGCGCCGGTAATCGACCTGTACGCTGCGCTCGATGGCCATGGGGACCTGTTCCCCGACGGTATTCACCCGAATGCCGAGGGGGCGGGGCTTATGGCCGAGGCCATTCTGCCGCATCTGACGGGCGTGCGGCGGGCGCCCGACTTCAACCACGATGGCGTGGTGAACCTGCTGGACTTCGCGCATCTGGCCAGGCAGTGGTTGGCCGAAGAAGCCTCTATGGACATCGCGCCGGCGCCCGATGGCGATGGCCTGATCAGCTATCTTGACTTGATGGGTGTCGGAATGTACTGGCTGAAGTATCCCAATCTCATCACGCACTGGCCGCTCGACGAGACGGAGGGCGACCTTGCGATCGACGTGCTCGGGAAGTTCGACGGTACTCTGGAGGGCGGGCCTCAGTGGCGACCCGATGGCGGCGTTATCAACGGGGCCCTGGAACTGGATGGGATCGACGACTATGTCAGCGCTCGTACGATTCTGCGTCCGACCGATGGAGCGCTCACGGTGTTCGTCTGGGTCAAAGGGGGGCAGCCGGGGCAGGTGATTCTGGCCCAGGCGGATGCCTCCGGCGCCGGTGTAACATGGATCGGCACGGACGCCCAGACTGGCGCAATCATGACACGCCTGACCGATGGCGGTCGCATGACCGTCCCGCTCGTGTCGAACCAGGTCGTCACGGACGGGCAGTGGCATCGCATCCGGCTCGTCTGGACGGGGCTGCGGCGGCATCTCTACGTCGACGGGCAGGAGGTTGCGGCGGACACGCGCGACCTCGCCAATCTCCGCTCTTCCAGCGCCGGCTTCCTTCTGGGCGCCGGCGAGGGGTTCGCCCCTGGGGCATTCTGGTCCGGCCTGGTCGACGACGTGCGGTTCTACAGCCGGGCGGTCCAGCCGTAGCGAGGCTTTACACCGATCGCGCGGCAATCCACGCGCCCGCGACGTACGTGCCGATCATGCTGCCTAAGTTGGCCAGCGCCACGACCAGCAGGATGCGCGTGACCGGGTTGGTCCAGAAGCCTTTCATTGTGCCGATGGCGTCCGGGAGGTCCTCCAGGTCGCTCACCTTGGGCCTCTTGATCAGAGCCTGCACGATGCCCGCCACCCAGCCGGCGGCGAAGAAGGGATTCAGGCTGGTCAACGGAGCGGCCAGAAACGCCGAGAGGATCGTCAGCGGATGGGCCAGGGCGGCCGCAGCGCCCGCCGCGGAGAGCACGCCGTTGACGAGGAACCAGATGTAGACGTTCTCGAACCCGTGCTCGGTTCCCTTCTTGAAGCCGTAACCGATCAGAACCAGAATCGCCAGCGGCACGACCCACTTGACGATCTTGGGCCAGATGGACTTCCTGGGCAGCTCCATCAGCTCATCGAGGGCGTGCTCCTGCTGGATCTGCTGCGTGATGCCCGGGATGTGGCCGGCCCCGACGACTGCCACAATGGTCCGGCCCGGCGCCGTGCGGATCTTCTCGGCCAGGTAGGTGTCCCGCTCGTCGATCAACCGTCTCTTGATCTCGGGATACTTGCCGGCGAACTCGGCCATCACCGCTTCGAGCTGGTCCTGCTTCTTGAGGGCCTCGATCATGTCGGTGTCGATTTCCTCGTGGACGAAGATGCCCGTGGCCAGTTGCATGAACAGCTTGAGCTTGTTCCAGAAGCCCAGGTAGCCCCAGACGCGCTTGAGCGTGATTTCGATGTCGCGGTCGGCCAGGACCAGTTCGGCGCCGGTCTGCTCGGCCAGCTCGATGCCCTTGAGCATCTCGGCCCCCGGCTGGATGCCCAGCTTCTCACCCAGACGCCGATAGAAGCTGGTCATGATCAGTTGCGCCAACAGGAAGGTGGCCTTCTTCTGACGGACGATCTTGAAGATGTCCATCTTCGCCCAGTTGTCTGCCTGGGTCATTGCCTGGTAGCGCCCCTTGCACAGCTCGATGCAGATGGCGTCGGGCTTGACTGTCTCGACCGTCGCGCTGACGTCCTCGACGCTCTCCCTGGACAGATGCGCGGTGCCAACGAGGTATACATTTCTGCCACCCACCTTCACGTGCGTAACACGCTCGGGCAGGGCGATCTTATCGGTTGTTTCCATTCTCTACCTTGAAATCAGGGGTGTTTCTTACCTTATCGGCCACAGATTATACGCGATTGAGCCCGAATCGCGAGAAGATTCGCA
>CAZNSM010000137.1:4335-13264 GCA_964575615.1 uncultured Pirellulales bacterium
AGAAAAGGCTTGAAAAAGTGGGGGGCGGCTGGCAAGCTTGGCGGCGACGGTCCAACTCGGGATCGCATCATCGGGTCAAGGCGACGGGAAGGTCTCATGAAGCAGCGGCTCGGTCTTTTTCTTTTCTGCATAGCAGCTCTGATCCTCGTCGAGGGCGCGCTCGGGGCCGGACAAGCGGACGATCCGTCCGTTCTCACCATCAAACGGATTTTCGATTCGAACGACTTCAAAGGCGAGTCCTTCGGTCCGGCCCGCTGGCTCAAGGACGGCTCGGGTTACACCACGCTGGAGGACTCCAACGACATCGACAAGGCCAAGGACATCGTGCGACACGATCCGCGAACGGGCGAGCGCGACATTGTCGTGCCCGCCGAGAAGCTCATTCCCAAGGGACAATCGAAGCCCTTGAGCATTGATGGATACACCTGGTCCGATGACGGCAAGAGGCTGCTGGTCTTCACCAACGCGCAGCGGGTCTGGCGGGCCAACACGCGCGGCGACTACTGGGTGCTGACGCTGGCCAACGGGCGACTGAAGAAGCTGGGCGGCGATGCGCCGGCCTCATCGCTGATGTTCGCGAAGTTCTCTCCCGATGGACGGAAGGTCGCCTACGTCCGCCAGAACAACCTGTACGTCCAGAACGTCGGCGATCTGGAAATCGTGCAACTGACGCACGACGGCTCGGAGGCGATCGTCAACGGAACCAGCGACTGGGTCTACGAGGAGGAATTCTACCTGCGGGACGGTTTCCGCTGGAGTCCGAATGGCAAGTGGATCGCCTACTGGCAGTTCGACACGTCCGGCGTCCCGATGTTTCACCTGATCGACAACACGCGCGGGCTGTATCCGGAGATCACCACGTTCGGCTATCCCAAGGCCGGGCAGACGAACTCGGCGGTCCGCGTGGGTGTGGTCCACGTCGAGGGCGGATCGACGCGCTGGTTCGAGTTGTCCGACGACACGCGCAACCACTACATCCCGAAGATGGACTGGGCCGACAACTCGAAGGAGATCGTTGTACAGCACCTCAACCGCCTGCAGAACAGAAATCAGATCATTCTGGCGAACGTGCGGAAGGGCGCCAGCCGGACCGTGATGACCGAACGCGATGACGCGTGGCTCGATGTCGCTGACTGCTTGAAGTGGTTCGACGACGGCCGCCGCTTCACCTGGCTGAGCGAACGGGACGGCTGGCGGCATCTGTACTCGGTCTCCCGTTCGGGCCGCAAATTGAAGCTGCTGACGCCGGGGGCGTTCGATGTGATCGATCTTGAATGCATCGACAAGGAGGGCGGCTGGGCCTATTACACCGCCTCGCCCGACAATCCGACGCAACGGTATTTGTATCGCGTCTCGCTCGACGCCAACAGCCCGGCCGAACGAATCACGCCGCAGGACCAGGCCGGTACGCACTCCTACGACATTTCGCCCGATGCGAAATGGGCGTTTCACACGTACTCATCTTTTGGCGTTCCTCCCGGGACCGAATTGGTGTCGCTGCCCGGGCATGAGACGGTCCGTGTGCTGGCGGATAATTCGGAGCTGCGCGAGACGGTGGAGAAACTCGACAGGGGACCGTCCGAGTTCTTCCGCGTCGACATCGGCGACGGCATCGAGCTGGACGGCTGGTGCGTCAGGCCGCCGCAGTTCGATCCGAACGAGCGGTATCCGACTCTGTTTCACGTCTACGGCGAGCCGGCCGGCCAGACCGTGCTCGACCGCTGGGGCGGCAAGGGCTACCTCTGGCACCTGATGCTCGCCCAGAAGGGCTATGTAATCGCCAGTCTCGACAATCGCGGCACGCCCGCGCCGAGGGGCCGCCAGTGGCGCAAGAGCGTCTACCGCCAGGTCGGCATCCTCGCCTCGGCGGACCAGGCGGCGGCCGTCCGCAAGATCGTCGAGACGCGACCTTACGTGGACCCCAACGCCATCGGCATCTGGGGCTGGAGCGGCGGCGGCTCGATGAGTCTCAACGCGATCTTCCGCTATCCGGACCTGTATCGCATGGCGATGGCGATTGCCTTCGTCAGCGATGAGCGTTTCTACGACACGATCTACCAGGAACGCTACCTGGGGCTGCCCGACGACAACGCCGAAGGCTACAAGAACGGCTCGCCGATCACTTTCGCGCACCAGCTCCAGGGCCGCCTGCTGCTGGTGCACGGGACCGCCGACGACAACGTCCACTACCAGAACTGCGAGGCGCTGGTCAACGAGCTGGTCAAGCACGGCAAGCCGTTCACAATGATGTCCTATCCGGGCCGCACGCACGGCATCGGCGAGGGCGACGGCACCACCGTCCATCTCTATTCATTGCTGACGCGCTATCTCGAAGAGAATCTGCCACGTGGGCAACACGTTCGCGAGGGAGGTGACAGATGAAGACGACGCGCACACTGGGCCTTGCGCTCCAGGTTTGGCTGACAGTGGCTTGTACCGCCGGAGTTCGCACGGGGCTTGACAACGTCACAGGTCACCGCTCGCTGTTCGCCGGCCAGCGTATCGGGATTATCGCCAATCACACCGCCTACGACCGACAGGAACGGTTCATCGTCGATGTGTTCAAGGATATCGACGGCGCGCGGGTGGTGGCGCTCTTCAGTCCGGAGCATGGGCTGTACGGCGTCGAGGAAGCGGGCGAGACGATCGACGACCGGCGCGACCCGAAGTACGGCCTGCCGGTGCACAGTCTCTACGGCCGGACCCGCAAGCCGACGCCTCAGATGCTCGAAGGGATCGACGTGCTGGTATTCGACATCCAGGACGTCGGCGTGCGGTTCTATACCTACATCTCGACCATGTCCCTGGCGATGGAAGCGGCCGCCGAATGCGGCAAGCTATTCATCGTGCTGGACCGCCCCAACCCAATCGGCGGCACCAGGGTCGAAGGTCCCATTCTGGAGCCGCCGCTGGCCAGTTTCGTCGGCATGCATGCCATCCCCGTCCGGCACGGCCTGACCGTGGGAGAGCTGGCGCGAATGATCGACGGCCAGGGATGGCTTGCCGGCGGGGTCCACGTCGATCTGAGCGTTGTCCCGATGACGGGGTGGAATCGCACGATGTGGCACGATCAGACGGGACTGGTTTTTCGCAAGCCATCCCCGAACATGCCGGACCTTGAAACGGCCACTGTGTATCCGGGACTCTGCCTCCTGGAGGGCACCAATCTTTCGGAGGGGCGAGGCACGACGATGCCGTTTCGCCAGTTCGGCGCGCCCTGGATCGAGGGCTTGAAGCTGGCTGCTCGACTGAATAGCCTGAGTCTGCCCGGTCTGACGTTCCACGCGACTACGTTCACGCCGACCGCCTCGAAGCACGAGGGACTCCTCTGCTCCGGCGTCCGCATCGAGGTCACCGACCGCAACCGACTGGAGCCGTTCTGGTCGGGCGTTCGCATCGTCAACGAGATCGCGCGAATGGCTCCCGAGCAGTTCGAATGGAGGGCAGACCATTTCGACCGACTGTGCGGAACCGCCGCCATCCGCGAGGCGATTGCCAATCGCAGGCCCTTGCCCCCGTTGCATGAGACGTACCTCGCTGCCTGCGAATCCTTCCGCCGCATCAGCCGTCAGTACCTGCTTTATCCTGACTGATACGGTTTATAGTCAACTCATGAGATCCATTTTGTCATCCTGAACGAAGTGAAGGATCTGGGCTGAGAGCGCGAGAGATCTTCCATAGCCAGATCCTTCGCGTGGTTCAGAGTCTGCCCTGAGCTTGTCGAAGGGACGACAGGGTCACGTCCGCGCGAGAAACGCCTCCTATGCCCATGAATCCGGCTTCAATTGGCGTTTGGCGTTATGGAGGCGGGGCGTCGTAGCCTTCGCCGGGCGAGGAGATCAGGCGAAAGACCAGGACGGGGCGCCCAGCCTTGCCGAAATCGCCCCGGAGTCGAATCCAACAATCGGAGGTCTTGTCACGGTCTCGTCCGGGCATGAAGAAGCAGCACGGCAGCGCTGTGCGGCCCATCGGCTCCAGCGTGACATTCCACGCCTTCGGCTCCAGCCGCCAGCCCTCGGGCGCATGGTCAACGGTGATGCGGCCCTGGAGGGGTTCGTCGCTGAAGTTATAGGCGTAGAAGGGCAGAACGGTCTTCGTCTCAGGCTCGACCCGGTGCTCGTAATCGGAGGCCCACGGGATCTGCTGGACGTTGACGCTGGTCGAACCAGGCATGTGCAGTTGCAGCACGACGGGACAGACCTCGCCCGGACGAGCTTCGGATCGTCGAGGCGGCGGTTCCAGCGGCAGTTCCGATGCATCGCCGGTGCGGAGCAGCACGAAGACCGGGGTCGATTGCAGCCGTTCGGGGACTCCCGATTCCAGCAGGCGTCCGAGGTAGTCGTACACGCGGTCGACCGCGACGGCCCTGGGCAGGCTCCACGGGACCGTCGTCTTGCCTCGCTGGGACCAGTCCCCCGGCTTCTCGGCCCAGGCCACGAGGACGTCGCGCGCCTTGCCGTCGGGCTCGGCGCGGAAGGCGTAGACCTGGGCATCCGGCCGGCCCGTCAGGTTCCATCGCCCCAGACATTCGGCGCCGGCCAGGAATCGGCCGACGGCCGCCATCGCGACGTAACTGGGTCGCGGCGTCTGGTCCAGACGCAGCAGACCGAACTGAACCTTGCTGGGCTCATAGTAATTGCCAAGGATGAAGTGGAAATGCCGATCGGCGCCGGCGAACAGACTGCTGGCGTAGGACTGCGCCATGAACTCGGCCTTCTGCCGCTCGCCTTCGCGCGACAGCTCGCACCAGGGCTCCGGGCCCACGTATTGCAGACCCCGGTCGCTCTCGGTCACCCAGATGGGCCGGCCGCACGCGGCAATGTGCACCGGTCTCCAAAGCCGCTCGTAGGAATCGGGCCAGTCGTACGTGTGGATGTTGTACGTGTCGAAGTACGGCCACGTCTCGTTCGCCAGGACCAGTCGCGTGTGCAGCATCGTCGGCACGGCGGTCGAAACGTTCCAGCAGACGATCAGGTTCGGGTCGCCCGCCTTGAAGCCGAGATAGGCGGCCTTCTGGTATGCGCACATCTCGTCGCTGGTGTGGCCTCCGAAGGTGGCGACGTTGGCTTCGTTCCAAGGCTCCCACGCCTGCACCCGGCCCTTGTAGCGTTTCGCCATCGCTTGGCAGAAGCGATACGCATGGCGCAGGTCGGCAGGATAGCGCCCGCTCGATTCGCCGTCTTCGACCGCCCACCGAGGCGTGCCGTGAAAGACCTGGAGGACCTTCAGCCCGTGCTTAGCCTGGAGGTCGGCCGAGAGGTCGTACGTTGTCGTCGCGTCCACGAAGCGTCCGGGCTCCGGCTCGATGTCCCGCCAGCGCATCCGGTCGCGAATCCAGTTGACGCCCGCCAGCGCCGCCAGCCGCGCGAACCGCTCCTGCCTGGCCGAATCGTTCGGCGCGAACCACGCCGTGGCCGAGTCGATGCAGATCGGCGAGTCCTGCGGGACCGGCGCCAGCGGACGCCCGAGCACCGCCGCCGTGGTCCAGGCGACGCATTCGCCGTCTTCCGAGAGGAACTCGATTCGGTACCATCCGATGCCCAACGGCCCCAGGTCGATCTGTGACACAGATGGATCGAGGTCGCCGGTGCGGACTTCGGTCTCGCTGTCGTCGAGCGCACGCCAACGTGTTACGGCTCCTGAGGGGACCGGCACCGTGACCACCTGTCCTTCCACGAACACGGCCGGCAGTTCCCTGGTGTTGGGGACGCTTCGCTCGATGGCCGGTTCTGTCACTGTGCCATCGGCCAAAGTTGCACCGAACAGCAGGGCCAGCATGGCGGCGACAATGTAAGACGTCTGTGCCTGGTTCATGTTTCGCGTCCTCCAAAGACTCAGGCCGGGAACAACGTGTCCAGCATGGCGTCGAGCCGTTTCTTGCCGACATAGGCGCCGCGATAGATGTCGGGCAACATCCACAAGTCCAGCATGATCCACTTGTCGTAGCCCTGGTTTTTCAGCTCGGCCAGCAGCGCCAGGAGATCAAGCTTGCCGTCGCCGAGCGTGAGGTGCTTGGATGTCCCGCCCTCGGGGCGACAGGTACCGTCCGTGTCGGTGAAGTGGACGTGGCCGACGCGACCTCGAAACTCCCGGAGGAAGCTCATCGGATCGCCGTTCCCGAGGATCGTGCTGTGGTTCGGGTCGAACGTCACGTAGAAGTGCGGCGAGTCGATCCAGTCGACGAGCTTGTGCAGCAGCTCGAACGTGTGGGTGGCCATGACCGGCTCCGGCTCGGTCGTGACGTACATGCCGTACCGCCAGGCATAGTCGGTGAGCTTCGCCCAGGTGTCGGCGGTCCACTTGCAGAATTCCTCGCTGTCCGGCCCGACCGGTCCGCCGGACCAGAGCGCGATGAACCGGCATCCCCAGCCGTGCAGCAGATCGACCTGATGCTTGAGGTGGGTCAGGTAGCGGTCCCGGCTCACTCGCTCGGGCGAGCCACAGTCGCCGTCCAGCCCGCGACCCTGGAGCGTCATGATCTCCAGACCCAGCCGGTCATACATGCGTTTGACCGCGCGGGCCTCATCCTCCGTCTGAGGATACGGCTTGGGCCAGTCCACCAGCTCGACGCCGTCGAACTCGCAGACGCGAATGAACTCCAGCACCTCCTGGAGGTCCATCCGGTAGCCGTACGACCGCACCGACTCGAATCCATTCAGCCCCACGGCTGTCTTCCATCGTTTCGGATAGGTCGCCTGAACCGAGTCGCCGGCGCCGACATATCCGCCCATCGCACCCGCGGCCGCACCGGCTATCGCGCCGCAGAGCAAACCCCTGCGTGTTATCTTCTGAACTGTCACAGAACTACTCCTGTCGTTCACATATCTTCAGCCGTGTCCACCCGACTTGCCTGGCCCGGCGGTGGAAAGCCTCTCGATACATCATCCAGCACGAGCACCCAGTCGGGATTGCCGGTTGGCGGGACACACCTCTGCGTCCCCATATTCGCATATCTCGCGAATGGCCGCGTCGTCATTTGCCCATCGTTGTCGGCACACTGTCCTGTCTTCGGATTGTACCACCATGCGTCAATCGTGTCCGCGAGTTTCGACAGGTTCACGACGAAGGGTTGCGGGGTCGGCGCATAGATCATCGCGTAGCCGCCGTCCTCGGCACGCATGGCGACCTTGTAGTCGCCTTTCGTTCCCACTTCATCCACGAGAAGCTCTCGGTCCGGCACGCGCGCAAGATAGGGCCGCGACAGCAGGAGGTTCTTCAGGTAGGTCATCTGCTGGGCCGAGGCGTTGTCCATCTCCTGATCCCACGGCCTGTTGGCATGGTATCGAGACTCATATCGCGGGCTGTAGAACTGCCAGACGTTGTTGTTTCCGTAGGTGTACCCCGCTCCGCCGGCGAGCACGGTCCAGTACGCGGTCTTTCGCACATCGTGCTCGTCCAGCCGGGGATTGGACCGGTCGAATCTGTCATAGATTCCTTCGTAGACCGCCTCGAGATTCACCGTCGGCTTGACCGGCACGCGGCGGTAGTCGTCCATCATCGTCTCATACGGTGGATGGAAGAACGAACCCTGAACGCCGTCGCGGTAGTGTCCGGACTGGGCGCCGTTGAAATCGAGCCACGGCTTGTCGTGGAGATAGTAGCCCGACGAATGCGGGTCGTCCTGCCAGCCGTTGCAGTGATACGTGACGAACAGATCCGCGTGGCTTCTGCCGGCCCCGTCGGACAACCCCTGGGCCGTGCGGTCCATGATTTCGATCTCGGTCGGATTGTCGCCCTCGTTGTCGCCTCCGAGCACCCAGATGATGTGCGCGCGGTCGCCATAGCGCCGGCCGTACCAATGGGCGATGCGGTAGCCCGTCTGGGCGTCGATTGGGCGCGGCACGTAGTCGCGGGCCCAGTAGGGCAGCAGAGCGACATACAGCCTCAACTGCTCACAACGATCGATCACATAGTCGACGTGGTCCCAGTAGTCGTCATTCGGCCCCGGCGCCACGCGGGGTTGAGTGAAATCCTCATCGATGTACGGCACATGACCATAGCGATTGGGCAGGCCGATGCCGGTATCGAGTTGCCCCGAGGTCTTCTCCACGCCGGGCCCGCAAGCCATGATCACGGTGAACCCCTGCGCTCGGCGCGTCTGAAGGTAACGATCCGCTTGTTCCCGTGTGGTCCGGCGGAACAGCTCCCACGCCGTGTCGCCGAGGTAGAAGAAAGGCGTGCCGTCCTCGTATGCCAGATAGTGCGGATTCTGGTCGCTGACCGTCAGTCGCGGCATCTGGGCTGTGGCGTGATTCGTCAGTGCGCCACAGACCAGCAATGCTTGGACTACGGTTCTGGTGCTGCCAATCACGGCGTCCTCCTGTATCTGAAGGTTCCCAGGCCGGGTCCCATCGTACGTCGGGCCGGCCGTTCGTTCAAGCTCGAATGGGCCGGCCAGGCCGGATTCAGTCGGACAGCGTCCGCCGTCTTACAATTCGATCGTGACTACCGCTGCCGAGAGGGCGGGCAGGGTCAGACGCAGGACGCCGTTTTCGATCCGGACGTCGCCGGGCTCGGCGCGGACGGCCTGCGGGCGGTCCAGCGTGTTGCGGGCCGCCAGCGAGCCGGGGGCGACCATCTGCATCGTCGCGGCGACGGGGGAGAAGCCCGCTGCCAGCTTCAGCGACAGCGCTACGGCCGATTCTTCTGCGTTGACGGTTTTGACGTAGAGCATCTTGCCGTCCTGGGACTTGGTCGCGACGGTGTTGAGCGTCTGCGACTCGGGGCTGATTGCGATGCGGCTCGGCGCGTAATGCTCGCGCCACAGTTGCATCACGACGTAGTTTGGAGCCGGGAACCACGAGGACTGGTCGAAGTTGATGAAGGCGTTGTCCCACGCGGTGGCCGAGATGTGGCGCAGGAACAGGGCGGGCCCGCCGATCTCGAAGACGTCGCCGCACCGCTCGAAGCCGTTGAGCACGCCGCCGGC
>CAZNSM010000138.1:0-13084 GCA_964575615.1 uncultured Pirellulales bacterium
AGTTCAATTCGCCGGGATCGCCCGAGATGACGAACGGGATGCGGATGTAGCAGCTTGGATTGCGCCCGTACATCAGCTCGCGCACGTCGATACTGAAGAACTGTTCGTAGCCCGTGCTGGTCTCGAACCCGACGCCGCCGGTGCCGCTGATCCAGGCGGAGTCGTCGAACGCGCTGCCGCCCCGCCAGGCGTCGTCAATCCGACCGGTCGGCACCAGCACGCATTTCGATGCGCCCACAGGAACGAGCGTGACTGTCTCGATGGTCGCCCGCGCCGCCTGGGGCGGACGCGGGTCCGAGCCGTCGAGCGTGTAGTAGATCACACCGCTGCCGGCCGTGTTCACCAGACTCACCTGAGTTCCGGCCTCGAAGTGGCCCCCATCCGGCACGATCTGCGGCGGCGCCACGAACCGGCTGTCGACCCATGTGCAACGCCGCAACAGCCACTGCTTGAGCTGATCGATCTCGCCCTGGAACCCGCCGTACCGGGGCCCCTGGCCGGACCACTTCTGGTAGTTGCGTCCCTGCGCTTCCCAAATCTCATCGGCCATCGCGTCGATCGTCGCGTTCAGACTCTCCGTGCTGAACGCGCCCTTGCGCAGCGCGAACCAGCGGTCGATGTACTTCTGCCAGAAATTGGCGTCCTCGAACAGGCGGTCCCACCAGACGTAGCCGAGATAGTCCGTGCCGTCCCCGGTGCCTCGCCACCGCTCGGGGTTGTCATCCCGGCCGTCGGTGGAATTCAGCGCCCGGTCGAAATCCCACAGCGGCCCCATCTCCAGCTTTCCGTTGCGATTTTTGTGCAGGTGCGTGCTCAGTCGAAGCGCGTCCACGTTCATCGCCAGCATGTTCAGCAGGTTATGATCGATGAACGAATCCACGTCGATGTACCTGGCGTACCCGCTGGCCGGATCGGCGAAGTTGGGCCCGTAGAGCGCATCTTCGAACGCATTGAGGTACCCGCGAATCCACGCCGACTGGGCCGTGGTGATCTCCGCCTCCTTGGGGTCCACGTAGCACAGCGTCCCATCCCCATAGGTCGGGTTGCCCCGCGCGGTGCGGAAGCCGCGGTCGCCGTCATCGGGTCGGTCGATCTTCAGCATGTACCCGCCGCTGATGGCCGGCTCGGCATCGTGCCAGGGCTCGAGCCCCTCGATGTCGACCCGGTCCGGGCCCCTCTTGATCTTCTCCATGAAGATGTAGAGCCCGACATAGTCGCTTGCCGAAATCGTCTCGTCGTTCGTATTGAGATACATCTCGACGAACCGGGTCCGGACCGAGTACCGGCCGATCTGGTTGCTCAGCTCGTGCATCAGCGCGTTGTTGATCAGCGCCCGGTCGTAGCTGAACGGCGCGTAGAGAATCCAGTCCGATTCGGCGGGCATGCCGAAGATCGAGACGTCCTTGTCCAGGTTGTTCTCATCCCAGGTCTCGAACCCGTAGGAGCCCTTGGGCGCCCCGATCGTGCTGCGGCCGCGCCGCTTCATCCCGCCGCGACCGACGTAATCCGCCCGGTCGAGCATCCGCGCCCGGCCGTCGGCGCTTCTGTCGATGAAGGCCGAACGCACCGCCCGGAACGTCGTGCTGATGCTCTGGCGGCTGGTGTCGACGATCACGATCGGCAGGTCGGAACTGAAACCGGCCACATCGTCCGCCAGCGCGAGGTACGTCTGACTGACCGCCGCGCTCGGGGCCTTGTCCGGCTCGTACGCGCGGGCCACCACCTCCTTTGTGCCCATGATTGCGATGGCGTCCGTGTACCGCCGGGACGAGAGGTTGGGCGCCTGGCCATCGGTCGTGAGCCGGATCTCCGCATTCGGGTTGGGCGAACTCAATTCGAGCAGGATATAGCCCCTGAACGTCCCGCCCGGATGTGAGAAGACCGGCGGCTCGGAGATTCCTACATACCCCGGACCGTTGGCGCTGCCCGGCGTGGGCTGCGTGAAGTACTGCTTCTCGCTGCCGACGATGCCGTACGACAGGTCGGCCTGCTGAGGGGGATAGCCGCGCTCGGCCGCAACGCCGTCGGGCGAGCCGTACGCGTGCGCCACCTGCAAATCGGGCCGGACCAGAGCTAAGTACTCCCCGTCACCGGCCAGCGAGAAGTTGGCATGATAGTATCCCGCATCGTCCCGATAGGGCCAGTTGCCCGGGTGGTCCTCTTCCTGCACGCCCGAAGCGAAGATCACCAGAGACTGCCCCGCCGCCAGCCAGATCGCGGGCAGCGGCCACAGCGTCAGGTTGTCCGGATCGTCCGTCAGGTACCAGCCGGCCAGATCGACCGGCCCCGTGCCGCCGTTGCGAATCTCGATCCAGTCCGGATACACCGTCCGCCCGGCCACCTTCGTCGAAAGCGTGGTCTCGTTGATCGCCATCAGCTCGGTAATCAGCAGGTCCGAGTCCGGAAGCTGGCTGTACGTGCCGGTCAGTTCGGTCGTCTGCCCCTTGGCGATCTGAACGGTCCTCGCCGAGGGCCGCCCCCAGATGCCGGCCGAGCCAAAGTCCACCGTGTACGTCCCCGGAACGAGATCGGCCACCACCGCGCCGCCGGCCAGCCAGTCGCCGCCGTCGAGCCGCCATTTCGCCCCGGCCGCCACCGCCTCGGGCGGCGCCAGCGTCACGCGAAGAGCGCCCGTCCAGTCCCCGAACCACTCCTCCGCCAGCCGGGCAAAATCGGCCAGCGTGACACCGTCGCTGCCGATCAAATCGGCGCAGCCAAGCGGCTCGCCCGCACAGCCGGGCCCATCCAGCCATTGGTCTGCCAGCAGCATGACATCGGCGAAGTCCACCTTGCAGTCGCCCGACAGGTCGCCCAACGGGCACGGAGGCTCCACGACCGAGATGACCACCGTGTCACGACCTTCCTGATCGCGCTCGTCCCAGACCTGAAGCTGCAAGGTGTACACGCCCGGCTGGGAGAACGAGACCATCGCGTTGGGCTCGGTCTCGGTGCCCAGAAAATCGGGGACCGGCTGGCCCACCGACGACCAGAGAATCTTCAGGTAGTCCGGATCGACCAGGCCCACGCCGCAGGGATCATCGTCGACGATGGTCGGCTGCATCTGGATGACCGTATGGCCCGCCCCTCGCCAGGTGACGGTCCGGTCAGCGCCGGCGTCGACCTCAGGCGGCAGGCCCCCCGCCGGAGCACCGAGGAACTCGACCTCGGCGATCTGCATGCTGTTGGCCGACGCCGCGTTGCGGACCGATGTGAACAGCAGTTGATAGTGCGCGTACGCGGTCTTGTTGGCGAACGTGATCGGCGTCTCGTTCTTCGTAAATCGGGGCCACGGCGACGGCTGGCGGAAATCCACGATGTCGCCCCGGGCGATCAGCGTGTACGGCCCATCGATACTCGTGTTGGAGCCGCTCAGCTCGAAGGCGGTCGGGTCGCGCTCCACCGCATCGTTGGCGGTGGTCAGCGTCAGGCCCGTGACGATGGTCGCGCCGCCCGACGGCGTCACCTGAAACCCCGTCGGCTGCGTTTCCCCCTTGAAGTGCAGGTATTTCGTATTCACGTCGTCGTCGATCGCCAGCGGAGGCGATTCGACGCCCGGCCAGTCCCCATCGTTCGGCACGCCCCGGACGAAATCGCCCGGGCTGGTCACATCGGCCCACGCCGCCAGCGTGGAAACCAGCAGCACTGCGATAGTGAATACGAAGAAGTGCATCCGAGCCATAATCACCCTCAGAAGGGAACCGTTATCGTCGCCAAATCGCCCGCCGGCCAGGCGCGTAACCAACGCGCCATGCGCATCGGAATCCGGCCATGGTGCTTTCGCCGCTCCGCCGATTGTGGCTTGTCACCATAAACACACCACCATTGTAGTGATTCGCCCCCCCAAAGTCAACGCCGCCCAGCGTTCGTAGTGGCGTCGTCAGACGCTACTCTTCGCCGTGGACGCATGCCCCTTCGGCTTCGTTCAGAGCCTGCCCTGAGCGAACCCGAAGGGGCATAGGGTCCTCGTAGGGGCGAATCATGATTCGCCCTCGATGGGCAAAAAGTGGGCGAAAGACGCGGTCGCGACCGATATAAAAAAAGGGAGGGCTACACACGTAGCCCTCCCAAACCGGCTTCGCTGAGGATCAGGCAAACTCTGGTAGAACCTCGCGAGAACGACCGAGCCGCCCGGCGAAGCCGGTTTTCTTCTATCGACATGCCCCCGGCAGGTCACACCGCCGAGAGTTCCAAATACGAAACCCGCCGCGCAAGGCCGTAGGCCGCAGGCTTCAGGCCATAGTGTTCCCCTCCAGCCTCCGGTCTACAGCCTCCAGCCTGACCTTGGGCCGTCTTCGGATTTGAGGCCCCGGCCTCTGCCGTTTCCCGCCGCTTCGAGGATCGCCACGATTCGCGAGACACTGCGCTTGCGTCCGAAATGCTGCTCGTAGTACGCTCGTGCGTTGCGGCCCATGCCGCGCTGTAGCGCAAGATTCGTCGCCAGACGATGCAGCACATCCGCCGCCTTCGCGACATCGCCCGGCTCGACCACGAAGCCCGAGCCGCTGTCGCGCACGATCCACCCAACCTCGCAGTCGGCCGGCCCGATGAACAGCGACGGCCGCCCCGCCGCCAGTGTGCTGTAGACCTTGCTCGGAACCAGCAGCCCTTCGGTGCCCGGCTGCTGGCAGATCAGGTGAATGTCGCCCCGCGCCAGCAGGGCCGACAGCCCTTCCAGCGGCACGGGTGGCCGAATCTCCGCATCGGCCAGATGCAGCTCGGCAACCAGCGCGCGAACCGCCGCCAGGCCCTTGCCGTCGCCCGCGATGAGCACCTTGAGACCGGCCTGGCCGTTCAGCCGCGCCACCGCCCGCAGGGCCGTGCCGATATCCTGCCCGATGCCGATGTTGCCTGAATAGAGGAGGGTCGTCACTTCGGATTGATGAGTGATGATTGATGATTGGCGGCTACGTGCCGAGAGCCACCGGCTCCGGGCGTTTCGCCGCCGGCCGATCATGGACCGTGACACCCTCCCCGGGCGTCCAGTTGTGCACCGTGTGCAGCCGCTTGGCGTCGACTCCGGCCGCCGCCAGCCGCTGCGTCATCACCTCCCCCAGCGAGATCACCGCTTCGACATCTCGCTGCCTAAGGACCTGCAAACAGCTTCAGCCAACGCCTCAGCAATAATCTTCTGGCCCAGAGCGTTGGGATGTATGGCATCCCTATACGGATTGTCACCCTGTTTCAATGCGTCCGCAAAAGCTGGACCCAGTTCCACACTGGGCAAGCCAAGCTCATGCCACAATTCCGCAAAGACTCGGTGCCCCTCCTGCGGGCTATTCTTGACCTCATCCACTGTAAGATGCTGGGCAGGAATGACCCGTGCCTCCGCGCTGAGCGCCATTTGCACCAATTCACGCGCTGCATCCATCGCCACTGCAATGGCTTGTTCATCGACGGCATTCTCCTGAGCGTTCTCACGGTGCGCAGCTCGTGGCAGATACATTGGGAGATAACGAGTGATGGCTTCATACAGCGCGCATGGCGGTTTTTCGGCTGGGTAGATCGGCGAGGTGCCTGCAACCGGGAGATATGCAGGGTTGTCAGCATAATCATGGCTTGACACAACGAGCACAACAACGTCGGCCCCAAACAGCCCGAATCGCTTGGCATATTCGAGACAGTTCTTTGGGCCCCAACTCCCCGCAGAGATGTTGCCGACGGCAACGGGCCTTTGGAGACGCGTTTGAACAACACGTCTGACGATCTCGGTGGCAAGACAGTCCTGATCCGTCATGTGGCCGCCGTTGAGCACACTGTCTCCGAAGAACAGAATGCGCAGTTCGTTAGGATCTGTCTTCACGGGTGCCATACTTGCACTGCGCATCGAGTACTCGTTATACAGATACTCATTCCCAAATTGCCGCCCACGTTGATTGGGCCGGAACATGTATTCTATCGTCGGGTCGTCCATCCACAGCATCGGATCGCCCAGACCAAGATGGAACCGTGCGAAGAGTTCCGCCCCAACGATCAGCAGCGCACAGGCAAGCGCCGCGCCCAATACGATCTTGTGTCTCTTTCTCATGTGTTACCGCTCCGGCAGCCACACACTTGTGCCGATATCCTGCCCGATGCCGATGTTGCCTGAATAGAGGAGGGTCGTCACTTCGGATTGATGAGTGATGATTGATGATTGGCGGCTACGTGCCGAGAGCCACCGGCTCCGGGCGTTTCGCCGCCGGCCGATCATGGACCGTGACACCCTCCCCGGGCGTCCAGTTGTGCACCGTGTGCAGCCGCTTGGCGTCGACTCCGGCCACTGCCAGGCGCTGCGTCATCACCTCCCCCAGCGAGATCACCGCCTCCGCATCCCGATACAGCCTTCGACTGATCCGGCCCAGCGCGCGGCACAACCGGCCCCGCCCGGCCAGCACACCATACGCCGCCGCAATCTCCGGATACACGTCCATCACCCACAGCACGTTCCGCGTGCCCCGCAGCCAGCGCAGCGCCCATCCGATCAGCGCAATGAACGGCGGCGTCGTCAGCGACAGGCACACATCGCAGCGGCCCAGCGACAGCGCCCGCCACGCCGCGCTGAAGTAGAACGACAGATAGTCCGCCGCCCGGCCCGCCAGCCGCTTTCGCCCGAACCCCGTCGTCAGCACGCGATGGACGTGCACGCCGTCGAGCACCTCATCCGCCGCCGGCGTCAGCGACCCGCCGCCGTACCGACGGCGACTGCAGATCACGTGCACCTCATGCCCCCGCGCCGCCAGCGCCTCGCCCACGTCCGCCAGCAACTGCCCCGTCGCCGCCACATCCGGCCGATAGAACTGATTCAACAGCAGAATTCGCATAAGTACGCGTCGCTCGTCGCTTGTCGCTCGTCGCGCGTGAAGCGTGAAGCGTGAAGTGTGAAGCGTTGAACTTCAAACTTCAAACTTGAAACTTAAAACTCAAAACTCGAACGCTCCCTTCTCACCCTGCCCCCCTTCACACCCCCGTTTGCCGAAGTCAAACGGGCAATCCCTTCTCCCGCCGCCGCAGCTCCCGAACCTTCAGGTCGATCATGTACTCATACATCGCCCGCAAGCGATGTCAGACGGCTCAACTCGTGGGGATCGCAGTATCCTGTCGCGGACTTTCTCCGCAGGGTTACCTTGGTATATCGCATAAGGCTCCAAATCTCTGGTCGCAACTGAATTCGCCGTCAGCACCGCGTGTGTTCCCACCGTCACGCCGGGCCCGACAAAAGCTCCCGCCGCTATCCAAGCTCCAGACTCAATCGTAACCGGTCTCAGTATCAGCTCGAATCTGGGAGAGGTCCAGTCGTGACTGCCCGTGCAAAGCATCGCACGCTGAGAGAGGCAGACGTTCGCACCTATCTCAATCCGATCAAGGTTCAGAATCCAGCAGTCCTCCCCGAGCCAGGCGTTGTCCGCGATGACAAGTTTCCAGGGAAACGTGATCTTGACACCAGGCTTGATGACAACACCCTTCCCGACTTGAGCGCCAAACCAACGAAGCAAGCACCTCCTGAACCCGTAAAATGGAAACGGCATATGCAGAAAGGCCATGCTGCGAACGATCAGCCAGAGGACCTCCTTCAACCGTCCCGCGCCCCTGTCGAGATTCCATGCGCGAAACCGAGACAAACTGACTGGCGACGGGGTATTCACTCAATCCAGCCTCACGCAAGCGGGCTTAGGGCCTTCGCCGACGACCCACTTGTAGACATCGATCATCTGGGCGGCGATTCGGGGCCAGGCGAACTTCGATACGACGAGATCGCGGCCGTTGGCCCCCATCTGCCTGCGTTCGGCGTCCGGCATCGACAGCAAGCGTTCGAGGCCGGCGGCGATGGCATCCGCATCCGGCCGGATCTCAATCGCCGCGGCCGCGGCGAAACCCTCGGGCAGATTGCACTGGCCCGTCATGACGACGGGCAAGCGGTACGACCAGGCCTCCAGGACCGACATCGGCAGACCCTCGCTGAACGACGGCAGGATGAAGGCGTCGGCGTTCTGAAGGCACGCCCGCTTGGCGTCATCGAACGCCGGACCGAGAAAGAGCACATCCTGCCCCAGGCCCCTTTCGCTGACGACCTTCTTGAGTTCATCCTCGTGCCCCCCTTGACTCCAGCCTGCAATGACCAGGGCCCATCCATCGGCCAGCGTTGTGTTCTGAGCCTTGAGCCTTGCCCATCCCTCGATCAGGCTCGGCAGGCCCTTCTTCGGATGAATCCGCCCGAGGAACAGCACGACCCTCCTGCCGGAGGCAATCTTGGCCGTCCAAGGCGGTGGCAACTTCGGCCCGTCCGGCGGCAGGTCGATCCCGTTGGGCAGGATCGCCACGGGGTTCGTCAGGCCATAGGCCCGGATGCTCTCGTATTCCGATTCGCACAGGGCATGAATACACGCCGCCGAACGCAGGTTCCGATTCTCATAAAGCCAGCCCGCCAGCTTCTTCTTCCACGCGGCATTCCGCAGAGCCCACGGGTCCAGCATCCCATGCGGCGAGATCACCAGCGGAGTCCCCTTGCGCCGGCACGCGCCCGCCGCCGCATGGGTCGGATACATCCACACGCCGCACGCATGGACGAGGCCCGTACCGTTGCGCCCGATGCGAGCCTTCAAGCCCGGCGAGTACCCCCACTGCCTCGGCCCGACCCGCTCGAACAGTTCCGGCGCCAGCGGACGCCACGCGTCCGCATCCGCCGCCGAGAACCCATCCCGCAACCCAACCACCTCCACGCGGCAGGCCCGCGCAAGTTCGCGCGACAAACTCCGCACGCTGTGAAAGACTCCTCCCCCGTTCCGGGAGATGCTCGCCGTGACCATGAGAATACCCATTTGGTCCGCCGTGAATACAGCAGCCATATGCTACCTTACAGTCGTCAGGATGTGCAGCATTGCTGAGGCGACGGGGTCCCGGTTTCTGACGGGGCGCTCGCAGGCACATTGTGCCGCCCGCCAGAGGTTTCGGGCGAAGTTGTCGCATCCCCAGTTAGCGATGATCTCCTGGCTGGCTTGGCCCATCTTCGCCAGGTCGTATTCCCCATGGGAGATCATCCGCATCTTCTCGGCCATCTCGTCAACACTCAAGGGATCGAAGGAGAAACCATTCTCGCCTTCGCGAACGAGGTCCTCGCAACAGCCGCAGGCCTTCGAGACCAGCACGGGCAACCCTGACGCCATCGCCTCGTTGACGACCAGCCCCCACGTCTCGGATGTGCTGGCCAGAATCAGACAGCTCGCAAGCCCATAGTACACAGGCAGTTCACCATACTGTTTGAATCCAGGCAGAACAACACACTCCTGCAAATGCAGTTCTTCAATACTCCGTCTTACCTCTGGCATCAGTTCCCCATCGCCGAGAAGGACGAGGTCCCACGGATCGCTCACATGCTGGCGGTACTTCGCATAGGCCGCAAGCAAACGGAACAGATTCTTGACCGCAGTGAAACGGTTCGAAGTTAGGAAATACCTGGGGGGCAGACGATGCGCCGCCCGATAGTCCTGTTCTTTGGCCCTGACCGCTTCCGCTTGGCGCGAAAAGTACTCGTTGTCCACGGCGTCGTATCCTGTGAACACTCTTTCCGGCGTCATGCCCAGCTTGACCACGTAGTCTTTCTGCGGCTTGCCGCCTACGAGGGCGGCCGAGAAGCAGCGCACCAAGCGTCCCTTCAGCCATTCCTTGCACCAATGCCTCTTCGCATCACGCTGCGTGCTGTCGGACATGAGGATGCACGGAACGCCGTTCCGGCGAGACCATCGCAGCGCCGCAACCGACTCCGCGAAATCCCACCCGCAGACAACCACCGCCTCGGGATTCACCGCATCCATCGCGGCACGCAGACGGTCTCGTATGGACTTCTTTGGTATGTTTCCGTAGTCGCAGCCAGGAAACAGTGTCATGCTCCGACGGAAGAACGAATCTGGGACGCGCCAACCTGGTACGTTCGTGGAACCTCTGCCCCCGGCAATCTCAATAGGAGCAAAGGAGCACGGAAGACCGACACATTCCTTCAGACGGGCCATGTGATAGTTCCCGAAGACCCCGAGAATCACTGCAACCACCATTACTTCACTTCACTCCGAGTTCGCGCGAGGAGAGCCTGAAATTCGTTGCGACCACTCTGCCCGAGGAGTTCGAGCCTATCTCTTGCCATCCGAAAGACCTCGTGAGAGTCCATGGCCCTACAGGCCAACCGGAAGAATGAATGCCGATCCATCTCTGCGATGTCACAGACAAACTCGCCAAGGCCAAGCATGGCCATGATCGCCTGAGTCTTCGGGAGATATCCAATCGCTACCGTAGGAACGGCGCTCTGCACGGCGAAAATATTCGAGTGCATGCGCGATCCGAGAAACAGCTTGGCCCCGGCAATGATAGCTCGCATCACAGCAGGCGGATACGCCTCTGAAGCACAGATGACCGCACCGTCAGAAAGGGCCTTCAATTGGTGGAGTATTTCGTCGTCACCAGCAATACCTGGCGACGCATCTATCTGTTTCAACATGACCGTTCGCATTCCCAATACCGCCCGTATCTGCCTTGCCACGGCCGCGACCTCTGAAATGTATCGCAGCTTCTTCTGATGCGGATTGGGGTGAAATGGGAAATACCAGTCGACCATCGTGCCACATGCATAGTCCTCCGCGTCGGCTATTCCAAGGCTCCGCCGTGCAACCTCGCCGCTCGCAAGCGAGACATCACAGTCATAAAAAGCCATATCTGGTAATGAGTACACAATATGACCGGGCACACCGAGATCTTCCAGCACGATCCGCCTCGATTCATCTTCCCTCACGCAGATGTAGTCTGCCCTGCGGAGGATCCGCGATGCTGCCCAACGCCAGATGCGGCTACGGAACGGCCCAATGCTCTGCGGCGCGAGAATAACCGGTGCCGGACTGCGGATACTGAACCATAGCTCCAGCAGATTCGGAATTATGCTGTGATTGCTGTCTTCGAGGTATCCGCCTGGACAGGCAACGACTAAGTCGACCCCTTGGTAACACGCGGGCGATGAATTGACGCCCCACTTCACCGCTCGCGCAACTGAAGGGACCATGTGACGTACGAATCCGCATAGAGTAGAATAAGTGTTCTCGACCTGACGAGCGATCCCTTGTCGGCATGATCCTCCGAGCGACCTAAACCACTGCACATCCGGGAAGAAGTTCTTCTGCGTCGCAGGATGACGACAGATTCCGCGTATGACAGCGTCAGGAAAGGTGACGCGGATACTCTTCACCAAACTCTCAAGCAAAGCGTGGTCACCCTTGTTGGCGTAACCAAATACATGCGTGACGAGTACGACCAAGGCTTGCGCTCCGTTGATCACATCTGCTGTACGTCGGGCCTACCGGAAATACCTTGGGCCGCAGTCTTGCCATGATGACGGGAACGAGGTAGTAGCATGATGACATCAGGAATGTGAACCACCCCTGACTTACAAGCCACAACGCACATATAATCAGGGAGACATATCCTAGCATGCTCGCTGAGATAGACACTCTAATCGTGTCATCGTAAAGTCGCCTCATCGCCATACCCACGAGACACCAGAACGCGAATGCCCAAACGAAGAGTTGTTCGAAAATGTCCGCTGCACCTCCACACGCTGAACCGTTGGCAGGGTGCCAGCCGTATTCGCGGTCCCACGTTTCAGATGGAATCACAGGCGGCGCAAACTCAGACAAGTACGGTTTCGTCTGCCACACAATCCTCGGGACAACGTGGACGAATGGGTATAGGAACTCGCGACCCCAACCGAACTTGAGTGTGCGCAAGGAATACGATGTCATCGCGCAGTGAATGAGGTATTCGTTGCCGAGAGCGTCTTTATCCTCCCTGTCGACGAAGAGGACGGCGGTTATGTTGGCATTTCGAATATCAGAGCGGTCTGCTCCAATATAAAGAAAACCTCTATACGTCACAAATGCGGCCATAAGCAAAGCCGTTGTCAGCCCAGCCAGAACGACGTACTTGCGAGAGGGGCGCGTTCGTCTGACCAAGGAAGGAACCAATAACCAAGGCATTACACAGCGAAATGTATTGCCCCGGTCACCTTGTAGAAGCGCATCAACGAATAGCAGCAACGTGAAGGCGGTAGCGCACCTGAGCACTCGTGAATTTCTCCCCTGAGCGTCATACACAGAGGTAACAAGCATGATTAGGGCAGGTCCGGTGAATAGGATCATCTGATACAAATACGCAGTGTTTCCCAACCAGTCTGCCCCACTGCCATGCACACTCCCGTAGACGGCGAGAAACCCGCCCGATCGCATCACAAAGATGACCCAGCCCCCGAGACCGAGTATCATCCACGTGAGCCCGTGTGTAAGAAGAGCGCTTCGATCCAGACAAGGCTTCGGCAACCGCCGTCTGTGCACCCTGCGATGCCAGCCATACAAAAATGAAAGGTAAGATACCCCTGCGATCACCTGCCCGATTATGAAATCGAGCTCTCGAAGATAGGTCTTCCCGGGACCGAGGTAGCAGATGAAGGCATTGAACGTGAAGAAGTAGAAGAACATCGGTCCAATGAAAACAGGAGCGGAAAAGATATCCGCCTTCCCCTTCAGCGCGCGAATGAGCTCCAACAGGTAAACAACTCCAAACGCGATGGTCACAACGGCGGGCAGAATCATGCTCGGCTCGATGTAATTCAGTTATTCGCTACAAGAGGCACAAGGCACGCGACTTCCTATCGTCGCGGCGAGGTAATTCTTCCAAGCATCTTCGCTGTACATGGTCGCGAGTTGGCGGGCGCGGGCGGCGAGGCGGGTGCGGAGGGGGCGGTCGCGATAGACCGTCTCGATGGCCCGGGCGAGGGCATCCGTATCGCCCGGCTCGATCAGGACGCCGTTTTCCATCGACGCGATCTCGATTCCGGCGCAGCGGGTCGTAATGACAGGACAGCCGGCGGCCAGGGCCTCGACTACGACGCCGGCCAGACCCTCCGAGAACGTCGGCAGGACGAACACGTCGGCCGCAAGGTATTCCTCCTTCATCTGCTCCCACGACAGCTTGCCGAGGAAATGCAGATGGCGGCATTCGGGCCGTTCGCAAATGTCTGCGGAGATAAGGCCGGCGACCCGGAAGTCCAACTGCGGATACTTCGGCTTCAAAC
>CAZNSM010000139.1:0-2181 GCA_964575615.1 uncultured Pirellulales bacterium
AGCTATTTCGGAGAGAACGAGATATCTCCAGGTTTGATTAGACTTTTACTCCTCCTCACAGCTCATCCCCTAACTTTTCAACGTTAGTGGGTTCGGTCCTCCAGGGATTTTTACATCCCTTTCAACCTGGCCATGAGTAGATCACCTGGCTTCGCGTCTACCACCTGCGACTGATTCGCCCTGTTAAGACTCGCTTTCGCTACGGCTCCGCACCGGAGATGCTTAGCCTTGCCGCAAACGGTAACTCGCCGGCTCATTATGCAAAAGGCACGCGGTCACCCGTTACGCCCCCGAAGGAACGTCATAGGGCTCCCACCGCTTGTAGGTGTATGGTTTCAGGTTCTTTTAACTCCCCTAATAGGGGTCCTTTTCATCGTTCGCTCGCGCTACTTTCCACTATCGGTCGTCGAGGAGTACTTAGCCTTGGAGGGTGGGCCCCCCAGCTTCACACAGAGTTCCACGAGCTCCGTGCTACTCTGGTACGCCAACACAGAATTCGGGTTTTCGCCTACAGGACCATCACCTTCTGTGGTCGGACTTTCCAGACCGTTCAGCTAACCGTCCTTCTGCTGATGTTGGCGCCCGCAACCCCAGGGAGCAAGCCCCCTGGTTTGGGCTGATCCGCTTTCGCTCGCCGCTACTGACGGAGTCTCGGTTGATTTCTTTTCCTACAGGTACTGAGATGTATCAGTTCCCTGCGTTCGCCCCATACGGCCTATGCATTCAGCCGCAGGTGATGGGATCTGGTTGCCCAGTCCCAACGGGTTGCCCCATTCGGAGATCCCGGGATTAACAGTTGCTCGGCACTTGCCCCGGGCTTATCGCAGCCTGCCACGTCCTTCTTCGCCTCTCGACGCCTAGACATCCCCCATACACCCTTAGTAACTTGACCATATCAATCTCGGATTGACCTCGATTGACTGGCATCGCCTACAAATGAGCGCTCAAAATGTCCAAGCCCTCCACTGATAGCAGTGGAGATGACTCGGTGGGATTTCTCTTTCCCACATATCCGCCTATGGACTTGTCAAAGAACGCCGCCTTCCGGCGGCTATAAAAAACGGCTATCTTACCGCCGATTTTATACCCTGCAACTGCAATCTTGCTGCTTTTCGAAACTTTTTTCGATCCGGCCCCCCTGCCCTGTGGGGGCAATGGAGACGACCGGGATCGAACCGGCAACCTCCGGCTTGCAAAGCCGGCGCTCTCCCAATTGAGCTACGTCCCCGGAACCCATCGATTATGGATTATTGATAAATGATTAGTGATCATCTACCAGCAACCGTTACGGGCCGACGACGCAACCGCTCCACCCCATCCCTCGACCCATCATCAATTATCAGTCATCAATAATCAATCGAATGGGCCCGGGAAGAGTCGAACTTCCGACCTCACCCTTATCAGGGGTGCGCTCTAACCAACTGAGCTACGAGCCCTTCGTCAAGGTGTTCTGCGTCAAAGCTCACAACACCCTATAGCCTCAATTGACTTAGAATGCCGGTTATTGTTAGTCTGTAGTTTCGAAAGAGCAACAAAAAAAAACCGCTGCTTTTCACTGCCAGCGGTTCCCACCTCACCAGACTTCTCGTCTGCGGCAGTTAGAGCAAGAACTTTCGAGTTTGAAGCACTCTATCCAAAATTCTTGTTTACCCCTTAGCAATGGGCGACTTTCATCGCCTCAGCCATATCTGAGAAACGCAATTCTATTGCCCTATCGACACCCGGTCAATACCCTTTTTACGTTTTTTTCATAATTTTTGTTCCCCCCTGCCCCAGGGGCGTATCTCGTCGCTCGTCGCTCGCCAAACCCCGGCAGCCGCCGGAAAGGCCGCCGCAAGCCCAAAATGCCGTATCTCGTATCTCGAATCTGGTATCTCGCAGAGACCCGGCCCGACCGCCCGGACCAAGACTCGAAGCCCGGAATCCAGAATCCGCCATCCGGATTCCGGCCCCCAAACCCATCTACGCATCTACGCTTCTACACTTCCACGTCCGCCCGAGCGACGAGCGACGAAATACCCCCCTTCTCACCTCGGCGCAGCCGATACACCGACCTCTTCAGTCTACAATCCAAAGGGTAGAAGCGTAGATGGGTAGAAGCGTAGATGCGCGAATCCGGCGAACCCGCCACGCGCCAACGTGCCACGAGCGACGAGCGACGAGTATCGCGCCCCGCGCTTG
>CAZNSM010000139.1:2281-13050 GCA_964575615.1 uncultured Pirellulales bacterium
GCCACGCGCCAACGTGCCACGAGCGACGAGCGACGAGTATCGCGCCCCGCGCTTGACGCCGCCGCGACAATGCCCGATACTCAAGGCGGCCAAGACATTGGGAGTCGTGCGAGAGCTGCCTTACGGGCCAGGCGTCGCGAGCGATGGAATCGCGTCTTTCCCTTGCCTTTCCGCCCCTGCCCTCTACAATGGACCCGTGCCTATGCAGCGGATGCCTTATCGAACAGGAAAGAAGCTGTGCGCTATCCGCTGGGCTATTGAGGGCAGGCCATGGTCAGCCGGAACATTGACATTTCGATGGACAGGATCGAGCAGTTCTGCCACCGCTGGAAGATCAGAGAGTTCTCTCTGTTCGGGTCGGTCCTGCGCGCCGACTTCGGCCCCCATAGCGACGTGGACGTGCTGGTGAGTTTCGAGCCGGCGGCCGAATGGGACCTGTTCCATCTGGTCGAGATGCGCGACGAGCTGATCGCCCTGTTTGGCCGGAACGTCGATCTGGTCGAGCAGGAGGGTCTGCGAAATCCGTTCCGCCGGCGCACCATCCTCGGCACACGGGAGGTGATCTACCGTGCCGCGTGACGCCGACGGAAATAGGGTCTGTCCCCAGCGTTCTGAATCCCAAGACCTGAACCAGCGGAATCCGCCTTCTGGGGTAGCCCACAGCACAGGTCGCCCTACCATTGCTTTCTTGCGTCGGTATCGCTCCGGGCCTATAATCGCCCGGAGAATTCAGCGTGACGGCGTTGCAACCCGGAGCGGATAGTGGACAGGCAGAGGATTCTATCTTGCTCGTATCTATGCATATAGGTGACCGATGACCCTTAAGAAAATCCAGATCGAAAACGTGGGCCAAATCAAGAGCGCAGATATTGAGTTTGGTGATTTGACGGTTCTGGTCGGCCCTCAGGCCACCGGCAAGAGCATCTTCCTCCAGTTGCTCCGCCTTGTCGTCGACACGGGCCACGTTCACGACGAAATGCGTAAGCATGGGCTGGACTGGAAGCGCGCCGTGCCTGACTTTCTCGGCGTCTATCTTGGCGAGGGCATGGAGAGCCTCTGGAAGCAGGGTGAATCCGGTTCGTCTGTCACACTCGATGGGAAGAAGACCGATTTTGTTGAGTATGTGACCCGGCGTCATCGCAGCACAGAGCCGCAGTTGTTTTACATACCTGCGCAGCGAGTCCTGACCTTGGCCAATGGCTGGCCACGGCCCTTCAGCGGTTACGGCGCGGGAGACCCCTTTGCCGTCCGCGACTTCAGTGAACAGTTTCGTCTCATGATGGAGCAGGAGTTCGGGCGAGGTGAGAGTGTCTTCCCCAAGAAGAACAGGCTGAAAGTGGAGTACCGCCAGCTATTGACAAAGCATGTCTTCGCCGGCTTCTCTTTGTGCTTGGACACCCACGGCGCCCAGAAGCGTCTGGTCCTGCGGCAATCGGATTCTGCGAAGAGCAAAGACATTCCCTACATGGCGTGGTCCGCTGGTCAACGAGAGTTCGTCCCCCTGCTTCTGGGTATGTACTGGCTTATGCCTCCTTCCAAGGTATCGCGCCGAGACAAGGTTGAATGGGTTGTCATTGAGGAACTGGAAATGGGCCTGCATCCACAGGCCATTTCCGTCGTCCTTCTCTTGCTGCTGGAATTGCTGTTTCGCGGATATCGGGTGTGCGTATCTACTCACTCGCCACACGTTCTCGACGTGGTGTGGGCCCTGAATGTGATTCGGCAACACGAAGCGCAGCCTGACACCATCCTGGATGTCTTCGGCGCCAGACGAACTGATGTACTAAGGAAGATGGCAACCGGGATTTCGGACAAGTGCACCAAGGTCTATTTCTTCGACCACAAATCAGGCTGCACGCATGATATCTCCAGCCTGGACCCGGGGTCGGAAGACACCATCGAAGCCGGCTGGGGTGGCCTGACAGCCTTCAGTGGTCGCGTGGGGGAAGTTGTTTCGAGGATTGTCAGCGCGGCTGGGGAGTAGGTGCATGCTTTTCGAGCAACGTGTGGAGGCAGTGCCTGAACTGAGGGATGCCTATCGTCCTGGGCTGGGCGCTATCAAGGCGCAGTACCGGGATCGGATTTTCTGTGCCGATACAAGGAGGCTCAAGGGCAGCGTGGATTTGGATTCCGCTCTGCAAGAATCGCTGCCGAATGATCCTCGCTGGGACTATGGCGTTGGAGTCGGCGGCACAAACGGACAAGAGCGCATCCATTGGATCGAAGTACATCCGGCCACGGAGGGTGACGTCAAGGAAGTGTTGAAGAAGCACGATTGGCTTAGAGAATGGCTCAAGCAGCATGCGCCGGCGCTATTGAGAATGACCGCCCGCGCAAAAGGGTATGCATGGGTCGCTACGAAGTCCGTCGGGTTTCACCAAGGCAGTCCCAGGGCCAAACAGCTCGCGGCCCAGGGGGTCAGCTTTCCCTGCAAGAGACTCGCGATTCCCTGACTGCGTGGCGACATACGGGGGAGCCAAAGATCGCCACCTATTTGGCGACGTCGCCACTCCACTTATTAGGTGGCTGTCCCTAGTTGCTCCTGAGTCGATGAATGCCACGGTCGCGTGGGTGCGCAAGGGCTGCGTGCGTGTTCGTCTGGAATCGACGTGTCGGCGGATGGAGGTGTTCATGGGCCTTTGCTTCGGCAGCGAAAGCCTTGTGTCGGACCCTCTCACCGACGTTCAATACCACGACGACGGCACGCCCGACGCGGCCAAGATGATGCTTCAATGGGCGCAAGCTCATCGGTGGTGGTTTGGGGGTAATGGTGTCATCGAACTCTGGGATGCGACGGGCAAGCAGCTTGCCCGTTCACAACCCTACATGCCGCCCATGAACTACCGCTTCCCTCACGCTGAGTTCGAGAAGATGGAGGCGGGACTCCGGGCGCGGGCCGGCGTCCCCGATCCGCGCCCCAAATAGGGAGAGGCCCTATCCGCCACTATCATCCCTCGATCAGTCCTGGGGGGAATTAACCGTGTCCGGTACATTCTTCCACTTGGTCGTGCGGCGGCGCTGTCGGGGCGGACTCACTGAGGACCTCTCTCTTGGAGATAGGTCTTCGCGTCGATCAGGACCATGTCGGGCGACTCCGGCGGATCACGGAAGCACTGGATGGGCATGAACAATGTGCCGCGGCTGGCGGCCTCGACGACAATGGTATGCTCCGGCTCGGTCGGCCCTCCGACCGTGGCGGTGTCCAGGTGGGTCGGCCGGCGGGGTGTTCGCAGAACGGCGAAGTACCGGTACCCGTACTGGAGCGTCAGCTCGGCCGCACGGCGGTGGAGGTAGTTCGATAGCACGCGGTCCGGCGTACAGGCGTTGGCCACGTAGGTGACATAGAACGTATCCTCCGAGATCCGCTTCTCAGAGTACCCCTCGCCCGACCGGTGCACGGCCCGCTGGTAGGGAGCAGGTTCGCACGCACACCCGCAGACAAGGACAACCGAAGCGACCGCCATCCAACGCATCCGCATAGCCATTCCCCGCAAACCGAACCCGTCCAGACGCGTCCCATGCTATCCGGGAAACGAAACAGTGTCAGGTAGATTCTCCCCGTACTTTCGCGTGGCGGAGGGGCCACGGCACAAGACGCGGCGGGATCGGAGGCGGGTCGCGGGCCGTTCGAGGACTCGATGGGCGGAGCCTCGGGAGGCCCTGCGCCGGTCCTGAGAATCACCCCTGGGAATCGGCCCACTGGCAAAGACCGGTACCTGCGAATCGCAGGTAGCGCACGCACGCCCTCCGCCGGATGGCGCAGGCAGGCGCCCTCAAGGGAGTGCTGCCCTAAAATCTTGACAGACACGTTCTCCGCCTCGTGGACAAAAGATATTGCAGCGAAACAGCCGGCACGGTAATCTTTCTGCTTTGTCGCTCGTAGCCGACGCAGAACCTGGAAGAAGACTCTGTCCCGGAGAACTGCCAATGAGGGTTTCCCGTCCGATCGCCGATCACGTTCGATGCGAGCTTTGCGACCCGGCTGACGAGGACCCTGGAGCGCACCGGGGTCGCCACGGGGCCGGCGGAGCGATCGTGGCCGAGTCTGACCGCTAAGACTCCGGCTCGCCTCCGGCCCTCCACGACGGCCCTGCTGCAAGGAGGTGAGCCATGAAAAACGAGCTTCTGATCCCCGAGCTTCGGGAGCTGCTGGAGAACCAAGAGCACGAGGTGATCCGCACGTTCTGCGACGAGAACCACCCGGAGATCGTGGTGGATCTCATCGACGCCCTGGAAACGCCGGAGATATGGCGGGTGCTCAACACAACGGACACCCGTCGCCGGGCGGAGATATTCTCCTACTTCGACATCGACCGCCAGGTCCAACTCGTCACGGGACAGAACCGCACGGACATGGCCCAGCTCATCGAGGAGATGCCTCCGGATGACCGGGCCGATCTGGTCCAGCGGCTCGAGCCGAGCATTCGCGACGAAATCCTTCCGCTCGTGGCCAAGGCCGAACGCGAGGACATCCGCAAGCTCGTTCAGTACCGCGACGGCACGGCCGGGGCGGTGATGAGCACGGACTACGCGACCCTCCGTGCCGACGTGGGTGTCAGCCAGGCGATCGAGCAGCTTCGAACCCAGGCGCCGGCGAAGGAGACGATCTACTATGTCTACGTTGTCGACGACCAGCGAAGGCTGATCGGCTTCGTCTCCCTGACGGACCTGATCATGGCCCGCCCCAACCAGACCATTGCGGACGTGATGCACACCGACGTCATCCGCGTGAACGTCTACGACGATCAGGAGCGGGCGGCCCGCATCATTGAGAAATACGACCTGATCGCCCTTCCGGTGGTGGACGAGAACAATATCCTGGTCGGCATCATCACGCATGACGATGCACTGGACATCATTCGTCAGGAACAGACCGAGGACGTAGAGAAACTGATGGCCATCGGCGGCCGCCACGAGGCGGCGGCCTACCTCAGAACCAGCGCGTGGCAGCACTTCAAGAATCGGGCCGGCTGGCTGGTCATCCTGGGCCTGCTGGGCATGATCTCAGGAGCCATCGTGCAGAACTTCGAGGGATTGCTGCTTCAGTTCGCGATTCTTGCCTCGTTCATGCCGATGCTGGCCGACACCGGCGGCAACGCGGGCAGCCAGTCCGCCACGCTGGTCGTTCGCGCCCTGGCGCTCGGAGAAGTCACTTCGCGCGATGTGCTCCGCATCTTTCTGAAGGAGTTGTGGGTGTCCATCCCGCTGGCCCTGGTGCTGGCCCTGGTGGCTGTCATCCGCGTGCTGCTCTACAACAGCCGGACGGAAACAGACTACTCGGTCTGGATGATTGCTCTGGCGGTCGCTGCGGCTCTGGCGGCGCAGGTGATCACCTCGACGTTGATCGGGGCCTTGTTGCCTATCATTGCGGCACGACTGCGGTTCGATCCGGCGGTCGTCGCCAGCCCTGCCCTGACCACCGTGGTGGACATCACGGGCCTGCTGATCTTCTTCGGCACCGCCCAGTTGATTCTTACCGCATGAGGGAATGTTGCGGGCTGCGCCTTCGAGATTCTGAACCTGTTGCGGCTTGACACGTATATTCCGGAATGATATACTTCGTCACATGGCGAAATATAGGGGATATATATGCGTGAGGTTCTGGAGATCGCCAAGGCGCTGGCCGACGGGAACCGGCTGCGGGTGCTGACAGCGCTGGCGGGCGGAGAGCTGTGCGTCTGCCAGATCGTCGAGCTGCTGCAACTGGCCCCTTCGACGGTGTCGAAGCACATGACGATGCTGCGTCAGGCCCGGCTGGTCGAGAGCCGCAAGGACGGGCGCTGGATGCACTACCGGCTGCCCGGCCGCAACGCCCCGAAGGCCGTGCGCGACGCCGTGGCGTGGGTGCGGCGCAGCCTCGCGGAATCGCCGCAGACAGCAAAGGACCGCAAGAGACTGAAGGCCATTCTCGCGATGGACCCGGAGGAAATATGCCGCAGGCAAAACAGAAGCTGAAGGTGCTGTTCCTGTGCACGGGCAACTCCTGCCGCAGCCAGATGGCCGAGGGTTGGGCCCGCCACCTCAAGGGTGACGCGATCGACGCGTATTCGGCGGGCATCGAGACGCACGGGCTCAATCCCCATGCCGTTCGAGTCATGGCCGAAGCCGGCGTGGACATTTCCGGCCATCGTTCCAAGCACGTCGACGAGCTCAAGAGCATCCCGTTTGATTACGTGGTGACCGTCTGCGACCACGCGCACGAATCCTGCCCGCTGTTTCCCGCCAGGACCAGGGTCGTCCACGTCGGCTTCGACGACCCGCCCCGCCTGGCCCAACAGGCAAAAACGGAAGAGGAGGCACTGCACTGCTACCGCCGGGTCCGCGATGAGATTCGAGCCTTCGTCGAACGACTGCCGCAAGGGCTCAGAACACCGAGAGCATGACATCCAGGAGATTTCACGATGCCCCACGACACAAACGCCAACGAGAGTGTTCGCGAATCGGTCAGGGCCGGATACGCACAGATCGCAAAGGACAGCGGAAGGTGCTGCTGTGGCTGCGGCGATCCGACCCAGTTGGCGCAGTCCGTCGGCTACACCGCTCAGGAGTTGGAGGCCCTGCCGGAGGGGGCCAACATGGGTCTGTCCTGCGGCAATCCTACGGCTCTGGCCGGCCTGAAACCCGGACAGACGGTCCTGGACCTCGGCAGCGGCGGCGGATTCGACGTATTCATTGCGGCCGCCAAGGTCGGTCCCACGGGACGGGCCATCGGCGTGGACATGACGCCCGAGATGCTTGTCAAGGCCCGCAAAAGCATCCCGGCTTTCGCCCGCAAGACAGGACTGAACAACGTCGAGTTCCGCCTGGGGGAAATCGAGCACCTGCCCGTGGCCGACAACAGCATTGACGTGGTCATCTCGAATTGCGTGATCAACCTATCCCCGCAAAAGGCCCAGGTCTGGCGAGAGATCGCACGCGCGCTCAAGCCCGGCGGGATCGCATGCGTCTCCGACCTGGCGCTGAAGGCCCCCCTGCCCGATACCGTGAAGGCAGCCGCAGAGGCCCTTGTCGGCTGCATCTCGGGGGCGGTGCCAATCGAAGAGACGCTTCGCATGATCGAGGCGGCCGGCCTCCACATCACGCGGACGGACGACAAGCCGTACAACGTCGACGTCATGGACGACTGCAACGATGCCCTGTATAAGGCCGTCCGAGACAGCCTGCCGCCCGGCGCGAGACTCGGTGATTATGTCGTCAGCGTCAACTTCGTTGCGGAGAAGAAGGAACGCTGAATATGGATGCAAGGTCGCAGAACTCATCGCGGAAGTCGTCGGCAGGAACCTGACCCGATCTGCAGGAGTCGCAATCATGGCAGAGCTAACCCCCGCGAGGGCCACGAAGGGCCTGACCATCTTTGAGAAGTACCTGACGATCTGGGTGGCGCTGTGCATCGTCGGCGGGATCGCGCTGGGCAAGGTCGCGCCGGGCGTGGCGCAGTCGCTCGACGGCATGGCGATCTACGTTGGGGGAGCGCCCGTGGTGTCGATCCCGATCGCGGTCTGCCTGTTCTTCATGATGTACCCGATCATGGTCAAGATCGACTTCGCCGAGGTCGTCAAGGCCGGCAAAAGCCCCAGGCCGGTCCTGCTGACGCTGATCGTCAACTGGGGGATCAAGCCCTTCACCATGTTCGCCATCGCGACGTTCTTTCTGGGCTACGTCTTTCGCGGCCTGGTCCCCGGCACGGAAATCGTCAAGGACGGCACGGAGGTGGAACTGTTTCGTTCCTATATCTCCGGGGCTATCCTGCTGGGCATCGCGCCCTGCACGGCGATGGTCCTGATGTGGGGCTATCTGGCCAGGGGCAACCAGGGCCACACGCTGGTGATGGTTGCGATCAACTCGCTGACGATGCTGGTGCTCTACGGCCTGCTGGGCGGCTGGCTGCTGGGTATCAACAAGATGCCCGTGCCGTGGCAGGCGCTGCTGCTGTCCATCGCGATCTACGTGGCGCTTCCGCTGGTGGCCGGCTACTTCTCGCGCCGATGGATCATCCAGGCCAAGGGGCGGACCTGGTTTGAAGCCCGCTTCCTGCACGTGCTGACGCCCGTGTCGATCATCGCCCTGTTGGCGACGCTGGTGCTGCTGTTCAGCTTCAAAGGTGAGACCATTCTCAGCAATCCACTGACGATTCTGTGGATCGCGATTCCTCTGTTCCTTCAGACGGCGATGATCTTCGCCATCACGTACGCGGCGGCACGACTTCTGAGGTTCCGCTATGAAGACGCGGCTCCTTCGGCGATGATCGGTGCGTCGAACCATTTCGAAGTCGCCATCGCGACGGCCACCATGCTGTACGGCTTGTCCAGCGGCGCGGCTCTGGCCACCGTCGTCGGCGTGCTCATCGAGGTGCCCGTGATGCTTCTGCTGGTACGGATCTGCCTGCAGACCGAGGGATGGTTTGCCGCCGGACAACCTGGCCGGCAAGAGCCTGTCACCGTGGCAGGCTGAGCCGACGGGACCGAACGACCTATGGCTCGGTCTCGTCTTCAGACTTGGTTTCGAGGAGCCGCTCGATGACGCGGATGTCCTTCGGAAGGTGTACGGTGATGTACTCGCCCGCCTCGATCTGCGTGTAGGAGTGATCGAGCAGGCCGTCGAAGAGGATGGTGTCATCGCGACCGAGCCGATAGGTTTTGTCCTCAATTCGCAGCTCCACGCGCCCACTGAGAATGTAACAGAACTCGTGGACGTCCTCGTGCAGTCCCATCACGTGGACGTGATCGCCCTGCTCGGCGATGACGCGAATGAGCTTGCCCTTGTCGTAGCGGGCGACGCGGCACTTTTCCAGCCCCTTGTCCGACTTGGACATCGGACCGCGCGGCTCTTCCTTGGCCTTTCTCCTCTGAACGAAGCGGCGTTCGGCCAGCCCGATCAGCGCGCTCGTGGAGATTTGCAGGGCCCCGGCCAGCGCATCCAGCGTCTTGAGGGAAGGGAGCGTCTTGTTCGTCTCGACCGATTCGACGGTCGGATAGGTCAGGCCCGAGCGGCCCGCCAACGCCTGCAAGGTCAGATTCAGCCGACGGCGCAGGACGCGGATGATGCGAAAATCATAAGCGCTGTTCACGGCGCTCTGCCTCCAAGGAAACCCCAATGACCCGCACGTGACAGCACGCCTCGGGTCCGATCTGCCGGCGATGCACCCCTACGTAACCCGGCACAACCGACTGCCAGTAAAGCACGAATCGGAGGAATTGGCAAACATGTTTCGATTCCGTCCCGAGACGCTCCGCCGCAGGAGGAACGGCTCCCGGCCGTCTCAATTGCCGGCAGCTTGATGGGTCTTGCCCGGATAGCGTGCATCGAGCCAGGCGAGGTCTGCATTGGGCGGATTGAATATCTGCCCCTTGCCAAACCCCCGGGCCGCCGCCTCGCTTCGGCTGGAGCAGTAGATGATGGTCCGCTTGTCTTCCCATTTTTTGCGTTCGGCGTGGCCGTCCATGAAGCTGAACGTGCAGGCGTCGCTGTGGAAGTTCCCCAGCGGGTCCCACAGACTCCCATCGTAGGGGATGTACGACCAGCCGTCGTGATTGAAGTTGCCGGCCGACCCGTCGTAGATTTCCTCGACGAACAGCATCTTGTTGGCCTGGTCCTTGAAGGTGAACAGTTTCTTCGGATCGGTAACCGCCGTCCCGCGCATGTAGTCCGACAGCGAGTAGCTGCGGAAGATCCGGAACTCCAGGCCGCTGCCCAGGCTGGTGCCGAGATTCTTGCGGTTGTCACCCGGGCAATGATAGACGTCGAACTCCTTGAGGTAGGGATACAGGGCCCCCGCCCGCAGACCGTTGTACCGCTGTTCGAGCGTCACGGCGCCGCTCACCTGGCTGTAGGTTCCGCCGGCGCTGATATTGCCCGGCGGCCGGACCCACGGGGGCACCCCGCCTGTGGCGTCCGCCTGGGCCCATCCCCCGCAAATGGAACCGTTGTTCTCGTCGGCGTACATGATATACGCCTGCGCCAGGGACCGCTGGTTCGCCAGGCAGTTGATGCCCCGAGCCTGCTCGCGGGCGATTTTCAGGGCCGGCATGAGGATCGCCATGAGGATCGCGATCACTGCGATGACCACCAACAATTCAATCAAGGTGAATCCGTTACGCCTGAACATGTGCGGGCCCCTTCAATATCACGCCTCAACGCTGCTATCGAATGCCCCGGCGCCCCATGCGTAACCGGGCCCGGTTGCCCTACGGCCAGATTCCAGAGATATCCTCAATTCCTTATTTTACCGTCGAATCAGGGCCACAGCAACACCCACAGCAGATTTTGACGCCAGGGAGAATCTCCGCGTCGGATGGCCTGTCCCGGGCCCGCCGACCGCCCGAAGGCGGCCGGGAGACCTGATGTTTCCGTTTTTCTCGGTCGGGAGACTGAAATTCCCTAAAGTTTTCCGCCGCCCTTTCCCGATACTGCTCAATGGCAAGAATAGGGCGTTCGGTGCAAGAGAGCCATGTCGAACGAGCTTGCAACGGACCGAGGCAAGGGCTTTCGGGGAGTTGAGGCTCGCGACGCGTAAACGTTCCTATACAATCATTCACCATCTTTGCAGCGGTAGCAGCCCACTGTTACCGCTTCTTTTTTTCGGGGTTCACGCAGGCCAGAGGAGACCATAGAGATGGCAAAGTCCCGCGACACCAGGAAAGAGAAGAAGAAAGCGCCGCAGAAGACCGCCAAAGAGAAGAGGCAGGCCAAGCGAGAAAAGCGGAACGGTTGACCGGGCCCTATTTCACAGGCTCAATCGGGCGGAGTTTGATGTTGCGGAAGCACACCTG
>CAZNSM010000140.1:0-12891 GCA_964575615.1 uncultured Pirellulales bacterium
TGGAGAACACCCAGGCTGACTCCCAGGGCTAACCGGGCCCTCCTGGCAAAAGCGCGACGGACACGGACGGCGACGGAGAACAAGCCGTTTGCAGTGGTGGACCGGGAGAGGGTCTGACGTAAGACGAAATGTGCCAAGGTGTTGCGAAGCGTCAATGGGCCGGGTTGGATGCGAACACACCCCACCGGCGCTATCAAAACCGCCGATTTCGAGCCACGAGAGTGCGCAGAACTACACACCGCGCGCACCGGACGGCCCTTCTGACCCCGAGCTTGACGAGATCGTGCGCCGCTGGCCGGGCCTGCACCCCGCCGTCAAAGAGCACGTGCTGAGCATCGTCCGTGGGAGCGATCCCGATGCGTACTGACAAGCCCACAGGCGAAGGCTTCCTGTCTGACTTGCTGGAGATGGCGGATCGGATCGGGCTGACGCACGAACAGCGAGTGGCCGTGGTCGAGTTCATCCGGCGGCAGGAAGCCGAACTCGTCAAGCTGGCCGCCGAGATCGCCAGCGACGACACTCCCGACACCCCGACTTGGAGACTACACCATGACTGACACTGAGACGCTGAACCGAATCCGACGGATCGAGGACGACCTGCGAAGGTGGTACGCGCATATCCCAGACCTCTACCACGGCGCGTTCCGCCGACTGTGGATACGAGCGATCCAAGGCCGAAGCAAGACGGCGGCGATCAAGTGCAAGTGCCACGATTGCGCATGCTGGCAAAAGAGCGAAATCGCGGAATGCGGAATCTACCACTGCCCGCTCTACCCGTACAGACCCCGAGCACACGACAAGGACGATTATCACGTGGCAGTACGCCGCGTAGTTGCCCGTTCTGCGCCACAGGAGGCCCGTGGCAGGGGTGCTACGGATTGAACGTCGCAAAAGGGTATCCAGGTAGCCCCCCCCCGGGGGTTGGGCCGTAGAAGGCCATTCTGAAGGGGGTTTGAAGCATGGACGGCAAGGCGCGGCCAGAGACCTCCTGGCCGCCTGCGACCACCTCAGGTTCCATCGCGTAACCTTCGCCGACATTCGAGATGCGCTGCCCCTGATCGAGAAGGCCGACAGCCCCGAAGGCGAAGAGGCTTGCATCGAGTTCCTGGCGGCCTTGCCCGAAGCCGACGAGACGCCGATGGACAGCCCCCGGCTACGCGACATCGTGCGGGAGTTGTGCAACTACCCGCCCGACGCGCGAAGGAATCTCCTGCAAGCCGCCGAAGACCTGGCCGACTCAGAAGCCAGTATCGACCAGCGATTCGAAGACCTTCTTCCCGCCGTCCTGAGCGAGCTCCAGGGACTCGACGGCCGGACCCGGGCGATCCTGACCGTCCTGGAAGAACTGCGAGCCGCCGGCCGCAGCGTCACCGACGCCCGCTACTGCGACATCCCCGACGAACTCGGAGCCGTGGACATCGACGCCCTGCGAAGCGAACCCGGACTGACCGCCACGATGAAAGCCTACGATCTGGCGAGAGTCGCCCTTGAGCATTCTGAGGACGTTCAACGCCGGCGCCCGTAGACCGCCAACCACACACCGGCCGGCCGGTCGCAGACGGGTATCCGGCCGGTCCCTTGTCTTACAAAACGCGGTGTAAGCCTACTTCAAAGCCGGGCAAAACCCACCTGAAGACACATCCAACAAGCTCCCCGCGCAACCCAAGAAACCCTTCATCCGACTACAACGCAAACGATTGTGGGGGAATGGGAAAGAGGGGAAAGATAGTGTAGATATTCGCGTTCTGGCTGTTGATTCACCACTTTGCGCACGCCGGGGGCCTGGGGCGGGCCTGAGACCCCGGCCAGAGGCGCCTCGAACGACGAGCGCGCGTCGGATTCTGTGCGCTGTTCGGGCAGAACCGGCGTTTGTGGCTCCAGAATGCGGCATGTTCGGGTCCTGCGTGGACTATTTGCGGCTTCAAACCGGCTGCAAACGAACCAAAAAGGGGACCCACGGTGGGACTCCCGCCGGGGGAAACCGCGCGCCCGTCGTACCACGTATGATGTCACTTTTTCGGTCGCCAATAGATGAAAATTTCCGAATCACACATGACCAAGAACGTTCATGCCGACGTATACACAACCGTGGACGACTTAGGAACACATCTGCGATGCAATCTTTCCGGCCGGGACGGTCCAACCGCAAGGCGACCGCGCCTCCTAAGTGCGCCCACAGCCCCGGCCGCTTTTTCAGGTGTGGATCATGGATGACGAGGCACAGTTGCAGCGATTGAGCGTTTGCCGGACCTGTCAGGACCTTGCCGATCAGATCAGTCTGATTCTCCGCGACCTGGATCGGGTCCCCGACGAGAAGCGCACTGCTTTCCGCCGCCTGCCCGGGACCACCTTCGCCCAGAGGCATGCGACGCGCTTGTACGTCGCGATCGCGGGCGCCGCTGTGCGGGTTCGCAAGGCGGAGGGCATTCTCCCTGAAGTGCCTTTGGACGCGGCCGATCCGCGACAGGGGATGCTGGAAATTCTTCAGTGGTGCAGCCGGAGCGAGGCGCTGGCAGAGGCGGTCAAGGGCGAATCACAAAGCGACGAGGAGATCGGATCGCCGGCAACAGTGACGCCGGCAGTATCGTGCGGCTGCAAAGAGCCATCCAGAATCGACAATCAAGCCTATCTTTTGTACACGTCGATGGGGATTTCCCAAGAGGGTGTTGCCGCGAAGCTGACCGAGGAATACCACCCTGTCAAACCCTATCGGCAATACCAAATCGCCCGCATGGTGAACCGTGTTCGAGAATACCGGCGGGCCAATGGGTTGCCCGTAGACCGATCTCGCCCGAGCGGAAGCCACATAGCCGGAGATCCAGCCGTCTTTGAGCTGGGGAACCGCACCGATGGCAAAGTCGGTGATCCCCGGCATAAACGCTCCCAGACCGCCGAGTAAGCCGCTCTCCGAAACACACTCCCAAGATTCTTCATGCAGTCCAACTCTGCTGTTTAAGGCCCCCAGCGGCCACTTATGCAGCAGTATGCAGTTATGCACTTGCATATCCATCGCCACTCAAGGGGAGGGCAAGTGCAATTGAAAGGACTGGTCATGGGTTGTGAGCTACTGACCGCGGAAGAGCTTGGCAAGCGGCTGCGTCTGACAACGGAAACTGTTCGCAGGTGGGCCCGCGAGGGGATGATTCCGGCGATCAGAATCTCGCCCCGCGTGGTCAGGTTCGATCCCGTCGATGTTGAGGTGGCCCTGCGACAGACAGCGGAGTCAAAGGCCAACCGTCCTACCGAAGTTCCCGAGCCTGCCGCCCGGGAAGGGCTTGCGGAGGGGCAACCATGAGCAAGCCCTCCACACCGCCGGCCTGGGTCGCGGCCCTTCTGGACACGGAGCTTTCGTCACGGGAACGCGTGTTGTTGGGGCTCCTCGCTCGTTACCAGGGGCGGAATAATTGCGCTTGGCCCAGTCGGTCGATGCTGGCAACCGACCTGGGAACATCGGAGCGGACCGTCGAACGACTCATCGCCAGCTTGGTACGCAAGGGGCGCTTGGCCGTGTCGAGGCCGGAACGTCAAGGGCGAGGGCAGCGGAACCGATACACCGTCCATCCTGCCAGAGAAGGGCGACAATCATGTCCCCCTTCTGATACCTCAAAGGGCGACACAGATGTCCCCCTTCGCGATGAAAAAGGGCGACAATCCTGTCGGAAAAAGGGCGACAAACCACGCCATGTCACGAGGGTGTATAAGGAAGAACAAGTCAGTGAAAAAGTCAATAAGGGGCGCCCCCTCAAGAAATTCACCCCCCCGACACCCAGGCAGGTCGAGGGATATGCGTGGGAGCTTGGGTACACCAACTTCCACCGGGGCGATGAGTTCGTCGAGTGCTACGCTCCCCGGCGATGGCGCGACACCAACGGCCGTCCCGTCAAGGACTGGCGGGCGAAATTACGGGCCGTCTGGCTCAAGGACCTGAGGAAGCCCCAGCGAGGGGATTTTGATTGGCTGCCGACCCTTGAGGAGCTGGAAAAGATCGACGCCGAGTGTCGCGCCTACGACGCCCGGCTGGGGCTGGGGGTGACGACGTGACGGCCTACACTCCCACCCAAGACGCGATGCGCCGCAGCGTGCCGGAAATGGAGCGGGCACTGCGGAGCGCGAAGGCGTGGTCGGTCGTGAGGGGTCACACGGCGACCTGCCCGAATCCGGCACACGAGGATCGGAAGGCGTCGGGCTGGGTGAAGACCGGCGATGATGGCGTGGTGCGATTCTCTTGCCAAAGTTGCGGGTTCCACGGCGACATCTTCGACGTTCTGGCGATCGCTCAAGGCAAGCCGGTGTGGGCGATTCTGGCGGAAGCGCGAGCGATGGACGCTCAAGCGGCGAAGTCCACACCGACGCAGAAACCCCCGCGCCTGCTGGCGAACTTGGACGCCGTGCGCCGGGCGATGCCGGGCCGGATCGCGGGCGAATGGACCTACGGCAAGCGGACGGGGGAAATCGCGATGGTGGTCTTTCGTTGCGAGACGGGCGATGGAAAGACATACCGGCCGGCGTATCCGACCACCGGCGGCTGGATTCTCGGGGCGCCTCCAAAACCGTGGCCGTTGTACCACCTGCCGAACGTCACGCAGGCCGACACGATCCTGATTGCCGAAGGTGAGAAGTGCGTCGATGCCCTGGCCGCCTTCGGTATCGTCGCGACGACAACCCCATTCGGCGCGGGCAAGGCCGCCCACTGTGACCTGTCGCCGCTGGCGGGGAAGAACTGCATCTTGTGGCCCGATCATGACGACCCCGGCGAGAAGCACATGCACGACGTTGGCGAACGGCTCTCGCAATTGCGCCCGCCGGCTCGGGTCAGTTGGATCGACCCGGCGGCGTTGGACCTGGCCGAAGGGGAGGACGTTGCCGACCTCGTGACACAGTGGCGCACGCTCGACAAGACCGATGCCGAGATCGCGGCGGAGCTGCGCCGCGTCCTGGACGGCGCCCGGACGGCAGGCCCGCTCGACGGCTACCGGGAGCGGCAGGCGGCAATCGCGAGGGGTGAGATTCGATGCGTCGCCTGGAAATGGTCCGAATTGACGGTCAAAACCCGCGCGCTACAGCCGGGACGGGTCACCATCGTGGCCGGACGGAAGGGCAGTGCCAAGAGTTTTTTCGTCCTGGAGAATGTCCTGTTCTGGCTCGGGCGCGGCGAGAGCGTCGCGGTGTCGATTCTGGAGGGGACAGTAAACGAGTATCTCGATCGCGCGCTGGCTCAGTTGGATGACAAGGCGGACCTTACGGATCTCGAATGGGTTCGTGCGCACTACGACAAAGCGAGGGTGGCGCTTGAACGTCACGCCGAGCAACTGGCGCAACTCAAAGCCTGCGTCACACGGGCGGATGTCAACGTCACGCTCGAACAGCTTGCCGACTGGACCGAGCAGCAGGCCAAAGCGGGCAGGCGCATCGTCTGCATTGATCCGATCAGTGCGGCGGTTCGGACGAATAAGCCTTGGGTGTCCGACCCGGCGTTCCTGGGGCGAATCCGTGCGACCGCCGAGGGACATGGATGCTCCGTTGTGCTGGTGACGCACTTGCAGAAGGGGGCGAATGAATTCACGCCGGACGCCCTGGCCGGGTCCGCCTGCTACGAGCGATTCAGCGACACGATCATTCAACTACACCGGCACGACGACCGCGAGAGCCTGGTGAAGAGCGGACCGGGAACGTCGCCTGTGACGCATAATTGCAGTGTATTCCTCGAGAAGGCCCGTGCGCCCGGGGCGGGTCTGAAGCTCGCCTATCACCTCGACGGCGCCAGCCTCAAGCTGCGCGAACTCGGTTTGATCGCGCGGCCCCTCAAAGCACGCAAGGAGAACGTCAATGAATCGTGAATGCGAGAACTCTCTGACCTGCCCCCGACGCATCGGGCGTGACATTCTTGCCGCCGCCGGCCTGTCGGACGGCCTTTGGGCCGCTGAAGCTCTGGTGGCTGCCCCCGGCGTCACGATCTACCACGTCGCGCGCTGGTCGGAAATCCTTGGGACCAACGAACAGTGCATCGCTCGGGGACAGTCGCCGGAATTCTCACCGTTCGCGCTGTGTCGGACGTACGCCGAGGCCCTTGCGACCTGTGGGCAAATGTGCCGCAAGCAAGAGGCCCTTCGGCTCCTGGGCGGCCCGGTGGACGACGACTCTTGCAGATGCGAAGTATGTGAAGGGGCGGCACGATGAAAACGGACAGCAGCTATCGGGATCGGATCGTGCGGGCGGTGAACGACTTCCAACGGCAGAGGCCGCGCAAATGTCCTTGTCCGGTCCGCAACCACAAACGGCAAACCAGACATTTGGGGTCGTTTTTGAAGGAGAAGTAACATGGCACTGGAAATGGCGGGGGCGGTTGCATCGACGTGGCTGGCCGACCAAGAGAGAGATCTTGGTCTGGCTGGGGAACCAAGTGCGTTTCAAAAGTGGTTGGGTCCCATCTCGAAGAGCCTGACGCTCGCCAGCGGAATCTTCCAGGCCGCACAGCTTTTCAAGGCGACCGGCTCTTACCGCTCTCAGGCCCGCCAGTACCGCCGCATGGCCGCCCAGGCCCTCGAAGAGGGCTTTCAGACGGGCATCGACATTGAACACCGAGGCCAGGAAGTTCTCGGAACGATGACCGCGACGTTCGGAAAATCCGGCAGTCTGCTCGAAGGCTCCCCGCTGCTGGTGCGGGCCGCACGGCAGGCGAAGAGGGCCGCCAGTAGTTCAAAGATAGGCGGAATAGCCAAGATAGCCGGTTCCGTGATCGGAGCGATCCCCGGCTTGCAGCCGGCCGCCGCACTGAGCACCGCCGGGAGTTTCATGGAGTGAGCAATACAAAACAACGTGTATCGGTTTTAAGGGGAATGTGACATGGCAAAAAGACGTGACATGCTTGAGCGACTTTCGCAACTGCGCGAGGCGGGCAAAAGCGAGATCGCAGACGGCACTCTGGCAAAGGTGCGGCAGTTCACTGTGAGCCTGCGTGGATCGCGGATGGTTGCGGATTCCGGTGGGGGCGAGGAAATTGTCCAAACCTTGGAGGTTGTCGTGCGAACAGGGCTGCTCGATCCGCTGGTTTTCACCGTGGACATTTCGGCAGGCCCACCGCATACCCTGGAGAGTGATTTGGCGGCCCTCGGCGAGGCCATCGCAACCGCCCTGGCGCAAGTCCCGGTTCTGCATCGGCAGGCCCTGGAAGCCCAAGCCCAGCGAATGCGACCGTACGAGAACAAGCAACCTGATGCAAAGGAGCCAACGTTATGAGCAATGAGCACGATGACGTTCAGGAGAAGAGGCCCCCTCAGCCGACCTGCCCGGAACTCCACAAGAACGAGCCGGCCAACTCGCCCTACCGGCGATGGTTCGTGAATCGCGGATACTCGTACGAGAAAGGCGAGTGGACAACGCGACCGCCCGAGTGACCATGTGACGTTCTTCCTGTTTCGCCAGGGCCGGCGCGGCTCGTTGCTGGCCGGCCCACTTTCAAAGACAAGGAGGCACAAGTGGAAATATATCGACAGCAAGATCCAACGCCTGAGCCGTTGCTGGTCAGTGCCAAGCAGGCGGGCCGGATGTTGAGCGTGTGTGAACGGACCATCGCCAATATGGCCGCTCGGGGCGACCTGCGTCCGATCAAGATCGGCAAGTCGGTTCGCTTCGCCGTCGAAGACCTCAAGGGTTGGATTCGGAGACAGGCGGAAAAATCCGGGCAAGATCGCGCAAAATCGGACTTGACATAGTGAATGTCAGGAAGTACAGTGTGAGTATGACCAAGAGAAAATCATCTCGCATGGGCCGGCCACCCTTCCCCAGGGGCAAGGCGAAAAGCACACAACTGGTGTTCCGAGTCGAGCCGGCATTGCACAAAGAGATCCTGAAAGCCGCGAAGCGAGAGCGTAAGACCCTGGCCGGCTGGGTACGCGATACGCTGGCCGAACTCTTGAGGAGCAAATGACATGGCAACGATCGCACGCAATCCGAACGGAAGCCGCCGGCTGCTCTACGTGGACCCGCGCGACGGGCGACGCAAAACGCTGTGGTTGGGTGAGTGCTCGAAGCGGATCGCGGAGGACGTCAAGGGGAAGTTCCAGTCGCTTCTGAACAGCACCGCCCTTGGCGTCTCGTTCGACCCTGACGTGCTGGTGTGGCTCGACAAATTGAGCGACGATTTCTATGGCAAGCTGGCCGACGCCGGCCTCGTGCCGCCGCGACAGACGGCCCGCCTGGGTGAGTTCCTGAACGGCTACCGCGAGAGCCGGACGGACATCAAACCGCAAACCGTTGTCCACTGGGGCCACACGATCAAGAACCTACTGGCGTTCTTCGGAGACGACAAGCCTTTGCGAGACGTGACCGAGCAGGGCGCCCGCGAGTTCCGGGCCTTCCTTGTCGAGCAGGGCCTTGCCGAAGCGACGATCCGGCGCCGAACGGGGCTGGCCCGCCAGTTCTTCACGGTCGCGCGGAAACGCAAGCTCCTCTCCACGAACCCGTTCAAGCAGGACGGCTTGCCGACATCGGTAGGGGGCAACGCGAGCCGGCGGTTCTTTGTCACCCGGGAAATGACAGAGCAGATACTCGACGCCGCCCCGGACGCTGAGTGGCGGCTGTTGATCGTCCTGGCCCGCTACGGCGGCCTGCGTACTCCATCGGAGAGTCTGCGTCTACGCTGGACGGACATCGACATCGAGCGAAAGCGTTTCACGGTGACGAGCCCGAAGACCGAGCACCACGCCGGGCACGAAAGCCGAATCGTTCCACTGTTCCCCGATGTGGCGTCTGCACTGGACGAGGCTTTCGTCACAGCGCCGGAGGGGGCCGAGTTCTGCGTCACCCGCTATCGGCTGAATACCCTGAATCTCAGGACGCAGTTTTGCCGGATCATCAAGCGGGCCGGGCTGCAACCCTGGCCCCGGCTGTGGCAAAATCTTCGCAGTAGTCGCCAGTCGGAATTGTGCGGGGAGTTCCCCGAGCACGTGGTTTGCTCGTGGCTGGGCAACAGCAAGGCGGTGGCCCGCGAGCACTATCTGCAAGTCCGCGAGAGTGACTTCGAACGGGCCGCCACGAGAGTGCGCAGAACGACGCGCGCCCTGCACGAACCACCATGTGCCATCATGCAGGCCACCCCCACGGAAGGCCACGAAAACGCAGATTTGCCCCATGATACACCCCTGTGCATGGCCACGCAAACAGGGGGGATGGGCCGGGTTGGATTCGAACCAACGTAGGCTCACGCCAACGGGTTTACAGCCCGTTCCCTTTAGCCACTCGGGCACCGACCCAAACGCTTATCAACCTCTTGAGCCACCGAAACCATTATTAGACGAAAAATCGGGTGTCTTGTCAACCTCTGGCTGGCGATTTTCTTCGTCCAGCCAGGCGTCCGGCCGGTTTCGCGGGACCTATACCATGGGGAAGTAGTCCCGGGCGTTGTTGTAACAGATATCCTCCACCATCTTCCCGAGCAGGCCCATGTCGTCGGGCAGCAAGCCGGCTTCGACGTCGCTGCCGAGCAGGTTGCACAGGGTCCGCCTGAAGTACTCGTGCCGCGGGTAGGACAAGAAGCTCCGCGAATCGGTCAGCATGCCGACGAAGCGGCTCAGCAGGCCCATGTTGGCCAGTGTCCGCATCTGGCTTTCCATCCCGTCCTTCTGGTCGAGGAACCACCAGCCGGAACCCCACTGCATCTTGCCCGGCGTCGAACCGTCCTGGAAGTTGCCGATCATCGTGGCCAGCAGGGCGTTGTCGCGCGGGTTGAGGTTGTAGAGAATCGTCTTGGGCAGCCTCCCGCGGCTGTCTAAGCGGTCCAGAAACCTGGCCAGCGGCCCGGCGATTTCGAAATCCCCGATCGAGTCGCAACCGATGTCCGGCCCGAGTCTCCTGTACAGGCGGGTGCAGTTGTTTCGCAGCGCCCCGAGGTGGAGCTGCTGGACCCAGCCGCGTTCGGCGTCCATCGATGCGAATTCGAGCATCATCGCCGATTTGAACTGGAGCTTCTCGTGCGCGGTCAGTTCTTCACCCGCGCGAATCTTTCCGAAGATAACGCGGATCTCTTGCTCGGTGTAGTCCTCCGCACAGGCGGTCTCGAGGCCGTGATCGGAGAGCCGACAGCCGTGCTCGTGGAAGTACGTGTGCCGCTCCGACAGCGCATCGAGATAGCCGTCGAAGCTGGTGATGTCCATGTCGCACAGCGAGCCCAGCTTGTCGATGAAGACGTTCAGCATCTCGAGATCTTCCACGGCCATCGCCGAATCGGGCCGCCAGGCGGCGTGCACCTTGATCTCGAAGCCGTCTTCGCGGATCTTGCGGTGGTGTTCGAGAGAGTCGAGCGGCCCTTCCGTGGTGCAGACCAGCTTGACGTTCATCTTGCGCAGGATGTTGCGGACGCTGAACTCAGAGCTGCGCAGCATCTCGCTGCACTCGTGGTAGATGTCCCTGGCGGTCTGCGGGTTCAACAACCGTCCTGTGATGCCGAACGGCCGGCGCAGCTCCAGATGGGTCCAGTGGTACAGCGGATTGCCGAGACAGAAGGGCACGGTGGCGGCCCACCTCTCGAACTTCTCGTAGTCGCCGGCGTTGCCGGTGACGTACTTCTCCGCGACGCCGTTGGTCCGCATGGCCCGCCACTTATAGTGATCTCCATAGAGCCAGGCCTGGGTCAGATTCTCGAACCGGTGGTCGGAGGCGATCTGGTGGGCGGGAAGGTGGCAGTGGTAGTCGTAGATCGGCATCTTGGCGGCGTGGTCGTGGTACAGACGCCGGGCCGTCCTGGTCTGAAGCAGAAAGTCCTCGGTCAAGAAGTGGCTGGTCATGGCACGTTCCAAAGTAAGAGACAGGGGCGTTTGTCTTCTATGTGTCGTCGTTCTGGTCGCCGCGGGCCTGCCGCTTGGCCACGGGCTTCTTGAAGGCGGCCATCTGCTTGGCCCAGTCGGACACCTCGCTCTGCGTCTTCTTGAACTGCTCGGAGCGCGGCTTCGGTAGCTTCTTCTCCTCCTGACGCATCTTGTACTCGTGGATGCCGTAGACGATCCACCCGCCCGCCACGACGATGACTCCGACGATCATGACGATCTTGAACCACATGGCGTCTTCCCTTTTTGTGCACCCGACCTTCTCGATCCCGACGCACGTAGGGATCGGCATCGGAACTCGGCGCCCGACCTGTCTGAATCGTACCGAAATCCTTGGGCGCGGTCAACCCGCACGGGTGGATCATTTCAGTCGGCGCGTCCAGGCGACCAGCGCCGTCAGAAGGTCCGCTATCTTCTGTCTCGTCTTCTCGTCGGTCAGGCGGCCGGCCGAATCGATCTTGTCCGCAGCAGCGGCGACCAGGACCTCCGGCTGGTTCAGCGGGTGCATGTTCAGAAACACGCACGACTGACGCAGGTGGTACTGGGCCCGCGCGGTGCCCAGGGTTCCGACGGACGCGCCCATGATTGCGACCGGCTTGTCGGCGAACGAATTGTCGCCATACGGCCGCGAGGCCCAGTCGATGGCGTTCTTGAGCACGCCGGGCATGGAGAAGTTGTATTCCGGCGTGGCGATCAGCAGGGCGTCGGCCGCCTTGATCTCGGCTTTGAAATCCTTTAGCTTCGCCGGCGGGTTACTCTCCAGGTCCTCGTTGAAAGGGGGAATCCCTTCGAGATCGAAGGTTCGGACCTCTGCCCCCTTGGGCGCCACCTCCCCGGCGGCGCGCAGCAGCGCCTTGTTGTACGAACCCTTCCTCAAACTGCCCGCGAACGCGAGAATTCTGACGGTCTGTGCCATGTCGGTTGCTCCCTGCGAGGTGTCATATCATGCGGCCGCACCCACGCGCGTCCATCCTACTGCACTACGATGTCCGGCCGGTTGAGGTTCCAGGGATTGGCCGGGAACGCCACCGGCGCTGCTACACCCCCAACGAGGCGCGCCTACTCCTGCGGTTCCAGTACGGACGTCAACAAAGGAGAAGGGTGAGCCGCAATGGCTCACCCTCTCGTGCTGTCAAGGATGACTCGGGACGAAAGCCTCTACAGGCCCTTGGCGAGCATGTAGTACATCTCGTTCCAGCGGAGCTCCTTTTTGAAATCGTAGATCTTCGTGCCGGCGTCGATCTGGACATACTCGATGCCCGCCATCTCGGTGAAGTCCTGCATGTGCTCGCTGGTCAGGGCCATGCTGAAGCCCGTGTGGTGCGCTCCACCGGCGAGAATCCAGGCGGCCGCCCCGATCTTGAGGCTGGGCCTCGGGACCCACACGACGCGTGCCACCGGCAGCTTGGGCAGGGCGGCGTCCGGCGGGACCACGTCCACCTCGTTGACGATCATGCGGAAACGGTTGCCCATGTCGACCAGCGAGGCATTCAGGCCCGGACCGGTCGGGACGTTGAAGACCAGCCGGCACGGATCGTCCTTGCCGCCGATGCCGAGCGGGTGCACCTCCAGCGAGGGCGTGCCGTCGGCGATGGAGGCGCAGACTTCGAGCATGTGCGCGCCGAGGACCTTCGGGCCGGCCGGGTCCAGATGGTAGGTGTAGTCTTCCATGAAGCTGGTTCCGCCGGGAAGACCGGCGGCCATGACCTTCATCGCGCGGACGAGCGCGGCGGTCTTCCAGTCGCCCTCGGCGCCGAAGCCATAACCGTCGGCCATCAATCGCTGAACCGCCAGGCCCGGCAATTGCTTCAGGCCGTGCAGGTCTTCGAAGTTGGTAGTGAAGGCCTTGAAGTTGCCTTCCTCCAGGAAGCTGCGCAGGCCGATCTCGATGCGGGCCGCCTCGCGCAGCGCTTCGCGCTTCTTGCCGTCCTTGCTGATCGGTTGGGCGAGCTTGTAGGTCGCCTCGTATTCGGCCGTGAGCTTGTCGATCTCCTTTTCCGTGACCTTATTCACGCGCGCGACGAGGTCGCCGACGCCGTAACCGTACACGGAATATCCGAGCTGCTTCTGG